>VGRX01000076.1 GCA_016875215.1 Deltaproteobacteria bacterium | reverse complement strand
CCCCTCCCCGATGCTCTTTCCCCCGAACTCGGGTTCCGCCCGGACGCGGCTGAACGCGTCCAGGAGGACCGTCCGCTCCACCCGCGTCGTCCGGAACCGGTCGAGCAGCCCTCGAAGCGCCTCGTAGCCGCTCGCGTTCAGGAGGCGTGCCGCTTCTTCGAGTCGTCCAGCGAGCCGTGCCCTGCGGGCCTTGGAGAGGAACTCGACTCGAAGCAGGTCGGCGGAGCTTGCCTTGAGCCGGTCGAAGCCGAGCAGAAGCGGCCCGAATGCCGGGTCCCTCCTGAGGTTGAGGTGAAGCCCGTGGGAGCGCCCGACCTGTTCGATCCGACGGCGATAGTCCGCCAATCGCCCCAGTGCCCCCTCCTGCCCGCGCCCAGCGCCGAAGAGGCCCTCGTGCAGTCGGGCTGCCTCGTCCGCGATGTTCTCCCCGTGCGACAGCCTCCGCACGAGTACCGAGAGCACCAGGGTGTTGTGTTTGAGCACCTCGTGGCGGACCGCTGCCAGCAGCCGATGCAGCTCGGGTGCTGCCTCCGGGTGTCGTTCGATCATGTCGTCCAAACAGGCCCCGCCATAGCGGCGCCAGAGGATGAGCAACCCGGCAAGCAGCGCCAGCGCGACACAGGCACCCACCCCGTACCAGCGGATGGCCAGGAGGGACTCGATCTCAGCCAACAGTGCCTCGGCCTGCTCCCGATGGAGGAAGGGCCTCTCGGACACGAGCTGTTTGCGGATTTCGTCTGCCAGGCGCTCGAGGTGACCTGAGGACGTGAGGCCGGCGTACCAGGCTCCCCGGGCTGCCGTGACCTGTCCGAAGTCCTGTTCCACGAGGAGAAAACACGCATCGGGATCCCCCTCGTTGCAGGCGACTGCAAGGTACAGGATGGCAGTGTCCGGCTTCCCTTGCTCAGTCAGCAGGCTCGCCATGAGGAGGGCGGCCTCAGTGTTCTTCGGCTCGAACGTCAGCACCTGGTCGAGGCGCGTGCACGCCTCCTCCGGCCGTTGCACCGCGTGGAGGATGCGGGCCTCGAGGAGGAGCGCCTCCACGTTCTGCTCACGGCCCGGCAGGCGCCGCAACTCGAGCAGGGCCCCCTCCGGGCTTCCGTGGGCCATCAAGGCTCTCGCACGTGCCAGGAGCGAGGCGGCATCCCCATCCTGGGCTCCCGGAGGGACCGGGCTCTCCGCCGGGGGCGGAGTGCTGCCGGCGGCCGAGAGCAGCCGCAGAAGGCCGTCGCGGAGCAACTCGGCCCGAACCCTCTCGTTCCCTTCGGCAGCCTCGGCCAGGAAGCGGTTCACCTCGGCCAGCGCACCGGCGAGGTCGCCGCCGGCCTGGCGGGCCTGAGCCAGCTCGAGCCTCAGCTCGCTCCAGTCGGGACGGAACTGGAGCGCGTTGCCCAGGAAGATGGCGGCTTCGGGCATCCTCTTGCCGCCGGGCCAGCGGGCGTACAGGCGGCCGAGCCGGGCATGCGTGTCCGCGTTTCCGCTCTCCATGGCCAGGGCCCGAAGATACTCCAGCTCGGCCGCTGCCAGATCCCCCTGCCGGGCGTGGAGATCCCCCAGGCCGAAGTGTGCCTCCGCAGACTGAGGTGCCAGCGCCAGCGCCTCCTCGAGCAGCCGACGGGCCTCCACCACGTTGTCTTCCCGCAGACGGGCCCGCCCCTGTGCGGCCAGCATCCGGGCCTTTCCAGGCACGTCGTTGCCGCGGGGCTGCCAGCCGAGCCGGCGGGCCTCGCGATCCACCTCGATCCGCCAGATGCGCCGTGCGGCCTGCCCCGCCAGCTCGGTCCGCTTGGAGCTGATCTGGCGGAACCAGGCAATCGCCTCGTCCTCCTTTCCGAACTTCAGGTAGAAGTCCCCGATTTCGAGCTTCCTCTCGTCGTTGGGCGGCTCGACGCCGGCGTAGTCGCCGTAGAAGCGGGCGGTCTCGTCGAACAGGCCCCGCCTTGCCGCCACACGGGCTTGCCGCAGGATCAGGGAAGAGCGGTTTCCCTTGAGCTCCCTGGCCCGCACGAGCAGAGCAGCCGCCTCGGCCAGCCTCTCTTCGGTCTCCCCCTCGTCGCCCAGGAGGTCCGCAAGGTTCACGTGCGCCACGTACCGGTCCGGGTCGAGCTCCAGCGTCCGCCGGTAGTAGCGCTCCGCCTCGGAACGGTTGCCCAGCAGGTGCAGCAGGTAGGCCAGGTTGTTGCTGATCTCCGCACTGTCGGGGTCCAGCCTGGAGGCCTCCCGGAACGCCTCCAGCGCAGCCGGGTGGTTGCCCTGCTCGAAGAGGCGCAGCGCGGCCTGGTTCCTCAGCTTCGCCAGGTTCTTCCACGTGCCGGACAGGGGGGAGGAGGCATCGGATTCGGTGGGCGTGACCACGTCGGCATTGCCTGGTGGGGCGTCCTGGCAAATGGCTCCGGCGGAAAGCGCAAACTGGACGAACAGGAAGACCAGTCCCAGTCTGCTGGACGCGTCACTCTGCGTCATCGGCAATACGCCCACGGTTCATCTCCACGGCCCACAGCTCATCCATCCTCTCAGCTCCCTCACCTTCAGGCCGAGCTGATTGAAGCGAAGCCGAACGGCCCGTTCCCTGTCGGCATCGCCCAGCAGCAGCCGCGCCATCTGCCGGAAATCCCCCTTCGTGCGTCGGAAGAGCGCCAGGAAGTACTGTCGTTCGGCCCCGTTCGAAACGTCGTTGAGGGTCTCGCCGGCAACCAGGGTGACCTCGCACCGGAGCGGGTCCTCCGTTGCCGCGCCGGCGGAAGCGTCCGGCCTGGAATCGGGCAGCGCCGCATAGCCCGTCAGCAGGGTTGCCACCAGCCCGGGGTCCACCTGCAGCCTTGGGGACTTGAGCGGAAGGCCGGCCCGCAGCACATCCGCCGCCTCGACGAGAGTGAATGTGACCAGGTTGTGCAGTACCATGGCCAGCTCACGCACGTTGCCCGGCCAGGAATGCTCGGCGAGCAGCCGCCAGGTCGGGGTCGGCAGGAGCAGCATGACCCCCGCTCCCCGCTCCCCGCCGTCCGACTCGATCTGCAACGTCATGGGCGTGCCGGGTGCGATGCCCACGGCCTGCCCGACCCGGTCGCGCAGCGAGGCCGTCTCCTCCTGCGCCCCCGCCAGCTCGGTGAGACGGCGGGCGAGGAAGGGAAGATCCTCCGGCCGCTCCCGCAGCGGCGGAATCACGACCCGTGTGGCCGGGGACAGGCGCATGTACAAGTCGCGGCGGAAGCGTCCCTCCGCCACGGCCCGGGCAAGCGGCATGCTCGAGGCCGCAACGACCTTGACGTCGACATTTTTTTCACGGGAAGACCCTAGGGGCCTCACCCGCCGATCCTGGAGCACCAGCAGGAGCTGCTTCTGCACGTCGAGCGGGATGTTCTGCACCTCGTCGAGGAAGAGCGTTCCCTGGTCGGCCAGCTCGAACACCCCCTTTCGGTCCGCAACTGCGCCCGTGTACGCCCCCCGGGTCGCCCCGAAGAGATGCGCGGCCACCAGGTCGGGCGGCACGGTGCCCAGGTCCACGGTGACGAACGGCCCGGTCCTCCCGCTGTGGGCATGGAGGAACCGCTGGGCAAGGTACGATTTCCCCGTCCCGGTCTCGCCTTCCAGGATTGCGGGCATGCGCCCCTGGGCCAGCACGGACAGCCTCCGGCGGACCGCACGCATGCCCGGTGAACGGCCCCACAGCATGCCGTTCTCCTCGACCGGCTGTGAAGCCTCCTGGACCGCAGCGTTGATTCGGATCCGCAGGGAATCGAGGTCGTCGCCGTCGAGAAAGTAGGTCATGGACTGGCTGGCGAGATCCTCGGCCAGCTCGGCCAGGGACAGGTCGGCCTGCGAGGTCAGCAGCACGACCGGCATCTCAGGATGCCGCTTCCGGATCTCCCGCAGGATCGCCACCCCCTGGAAGCGGCGGGTCCGACGCAGGTCCGCACCCTCCTCCAGCGGCAGCAGCCGCTCCTGCGGGACGTCGAACTTCAGGTCGAGCAGGATGACATCCACGTCACGGCCGTGTCGGGCGAGGTAGTCCAGGGCCGCCGGGCCGTCCTCTATCCTCGGTGCCTCCGCGGGCTCCCCGGCAGCGACGAGCTCATACTCGGGGAGGTGTCTGGCCACGACTCGAGCGTAGGTCAACCCGTCATCGATCACGAGGATGCGCGGTCGCTTCTCACCCATGGGCAGCCACCTCCAGCCGCAGCCCCTGGATTGCACCGGAGATTGCGGAAAGATCCCTCTCGATGTCGTCCCGGGGAAGCGGCTCGTCCCCGCCAAGCTCCGACTCCCATGCAAGTGCCCGCTCCACCGCCGCTTCGAGCACGCGCCAGGAGGGAAGCGAAGAGAGGCGGTTGCCGACCCTGGCGAGGAAGAGGGTCCAGAGCACCCGGGCCGGAACGGTTCCATCCGGTCCCGAACGGGTCTCCAGCAGGGCATGCCGGAGCGCAGTCCTCACCTCGTCCCAGTCGGCTCCGGGAGGCAGCATCGTGAGCGGGAGCCGGACGTACTTGCCCAGGTCGTGCTGGAGATCCCCGAGCAGGTCGAGCATCTCGTCCGGGCGGTAGCGACGGGACGCAGAGCGCTCCTTCGTCCCGGACTCCCCGGCCGTTGCCTTCCCGCTCTGCGCTCTGCGCTTGCGTGCCACCCGGCATCACCCCTCGGCTCTGTGCTGTCGCTCGACCCCGTCGTTCCACGTCCAGGGGCCCCTTCGACACGTCAGAGTGTAGCCCCAGCCCGGCAGCGGGGTCAATGTGCATCGACATGCCGCCGCGCATGCGCGGGATGCGGATGTGCCGTGGGCGCGGGGGGCCGGGTTGCCGCACCCGCAAATCGCCACCAGGGATTCCCTTGATCTCGGGCTACGGTTCGTCCGCCGGCGGAAGCACGACCGCCTGGAGGTCGGTCTTGCCGAAGTCGGCCCCCTTGAAGAGCAGCGGCTCGCCGGAAATGACGGCAAGTGCGTAGGCGAAACAATCCCCGAAATTGAGTCGTGCCGGATGACGGCCTTTGCCGTACTTGGAGAAGCCCGAACGAGCCGCTTGCAGATGGTCGGTTGTCACGGGGACGATCTCGACTTCAAACACATTGAGAAGCTCGTCGAGGTCCGCTCCGCCGGCCTCACCCGCTCGAGAAGTGGCCACCATGAAGGCCTCAAAGACCGTGGCGGCCGACACCAGTCTCACCGGATCCCCCACAATGGCATGCGTGTACCGGAGAGCATCGGCTTCCTTTCGGAGGATTGCCATGATGGCGGACGTGTCGATGACCACTGCCGTTTCTCCTCTCGGCGTTAGCTGGGCAGACCGTGTTCGTCGTAGCCCAGAATCTCGTCGTCCGTACGGTCGTCCAGCACGGGCCGTGCGGAGAATCGACGACCGATCTCCATGATCTGCTCGTGAAGAGGCCTGTTGTCCTTCTTTGCCCGCTGCCGCTGCAAACGCTCCCGCAGGGCAACCACGATGGCCTGGGTGAGGGACTCTCCGGTGAGCTTCGCCAGTTCCCTGGCCATCCGGTCCGCCTCGTCATGCTTGATACTGAGAGCCATGGTTCCTCCGTTCTAGAACCCAAGCCTGATTCTAGAATTCTCGGGGCGAGCTGTCAAGGAGCCGCTTTCAGAAGGCCGCGTATGCATCGAATTCCGTGCCCGTTGCACCGCGTCGCCCGGCGGGGTAACATGGAGTCGGCAACAGCGGATGGAGGGGGACATGCATCGATTCTGCATCGGTCGGATGGCGGCGGTCTGGTTGCTGGTCGTGGCGGTGCTGGCGGCCGGGTGCCCGGAGAGCAAGCTCGGGCCGGGCGAGACGGGCCAGTCCGATGCCGGCGACGTCAAGGGGCAGGAGGTCGGGCCGGGCCGGGAAGTGCGGATCGTGGACATCGTGATTCCGTGGGAAGTGCTGCCGGAGGCCGGCGGCGTGGAGCCTGTCGGCGACTGGATGCCCGGCGAGATCGACCCGAACTGCACGCCTCAGTGCGAGGAGGCCGAATGCGGTCCGGACGGCTGCGGCGGCAAGTGCGGCAAGTGTCCGGCCGACATGAAGTGCGCCACGGAAGTGGGGCTGTGTGTCCCGTGCATCCCGAACTGCGAGGGGATGAAGTGCGGCACGGATGACGGCTGCGGCGGAACCTGCGCGACCTGCACCGACGAGCCTGGGCTCAAGGTATCACCCACGTGGGTGGACTTCGACAAGCTCCCGGCCGGAGGGGCGAGAATCCGCACGGTCCACATCATCAGCGTCGGCACCATGCCGCTCTTCTTCACCGGCTTCAAGCTCGAGGGAGATGCCTCCTTTTCCGTGCTGGTCAAGGACAAGGAGTACTTCGCAGGCGTGCCGGTCGACGTGGCCTTCCCCGAGCCCATTGCGCTCATGCCGGGCACGGCAACGTACGTCAAGGTCCGCTTCTCCCCCGTCGATTCGGACGCGGCCGAGGCGGCGCTCACGATCTTCTCGAATGATCTCGACTATCCCAAGGGAGTGGTGGTCAAGATTGTCGGCAACGCCCAGCTCCCCTGCCTCGACGTGCAGCCCGCCAAGGTCGACTTCGGCGGCACGGTTGTGGGGGGCCCCGCAGAGTTCCCGGTCAAGCTCGTCTCGTGCGGGGACAAGCCGGTCGAAGTGGACGCTGTAGTGCTCGAGCCGGGGGCATCGCAAGCGTTCTCCTACAAGCTGGTCGAGGCGCCTCCGTTCGTGCTCCAGCCGTCCGAGACCGCCGAGATCAAGGTGGTGTACTCGCCCCAGGAGGTGGCGGACATGGACCCGGGCGGGGACCTGGTCGGCGATCTCGGCACGCTCGTGGTGAAGTCCGACTCGTTCGGCGGGAACGCGTCGGTCAAGCTGTCCGGTTACGGGGTGGCGCAGGGGGGTTGCCCTACGCCGGTCATCCACGTCGAAGAGGGCGAGGAGGTCATCCCGCAGACCAACCTGCACCTCTACGGGGACATGAGCTACGCAAGCAGCGGGAAGGTGAAGAAGTGGGAGTGGGACGTGGACCAGCCGTCGGGCTCGATGTCCTCGTTCGTCCCGTCGAACACCTTCCCGAATCCGACCTTCGAGACCAACGTGGCGGGAGTCTACACCTTCTACCTCACGGTCTACGACGAAGCCGACACGCCCTCCTGTTTCCCCGCCAAGACCGAGGTCATCGTGATCCCGGATGAGGCCCTTCACATCGAGTTGCTGTGGACGACTCCGGAAGACAAGAACGAGACCGACATCGGTCCCCAGGCCGGGAGCGACCTGGACCTGCACTTCCTGCACCCGTGGGCGGCAGGACCTGATCTGGACGGGGACGGGGCCCCGGACGGCTGGTTCGACATCCCCTTCGACTGCTTCTGGTTCAATGCCCATCCCAACTGGGGAGGCTACGATCCGTCCATCGACGACGACCCGGGGCTCGACCGGGACGACACGGATGGGGCCGGACCGGAGAACATCAACTTCGACATCCCCGAGGACGTGGCCTACCAGGTCGGCGTCCACTACTGGAACGACCATGGTTACGGTGCGGCCTACGCGACGGTGCGGATCTACGTCTACGCCCAGCTCGTGTACGAGGTGGCCGACATGAAGCTCGTCGACAGCGACATGTGGTGGGTCTGCTCGATCGAGTGGCCCATGGCCAAGGTCAAGCCGACCGTGACCAGCAACGGCCAGCCCAAGGTGGTTCAGGACTACCACAACCCCTATTTCTTCCAGTAGAGTTCCGGCGTCGGGGTCGGAATCGGTGCCGACAAGGGGGAGTTTCCGCGATGGAACGGATCTACGAGAAGGACTCTGGCGTTCGGCGGGCTACGGCCCGCGTGTTGGGGTGCCGTGCGGCCGACGGCGGCAGCGAGGTCGAGTTGGACCGGACGATCTTCTACCCGGGGGGCGGGGGGCAGCCGGAAGACCGGGGCACGGTCGGAGGGTTTCCCGTGCTCGGGTTCCGGAGGCTCGAGTCGGGCGAGGTGGTGCATCTGCTGCCCCAGCCGGTCGAGGGGGAGGTGGAGCTCGTGCTCGACTGGCCCCGGCGCTACGACCACATGCAGCAGCACACGGGGCAGCACCTGATCACCGTGACGGCATCAGCGGAATTCGGGTTGAAGACGATAGCGTTTCACATCGGCGACGAGCTGTGCGACATCGAGTTCGATGCGCCGAAGGTGGGCCGTGACGTGCTCGACCGGATCGAGCTGCGGGTCAACGAGCGGATCGGGGAGGGGAGGGCGGTGCGAATCACGACTGCGGCCCTGGATGCCGTGGAGCGGGGGGAAGTCCGCAGCCGTCTCCTGCCTCACCACCTGGACGGGCCGTTGCGCATCGTCGAGATCGACGGGCTCGACCGCAACACCTGCGGCGGCACGCACGTGGCCGACGTCGCGGAGTTGCGGCAGGTCAAGCTGCTCCACACCGAGAAGCTGTCCCGGGGCACGCGGGTCTACTACGTGGCCGGGCAGAGAGTGCTTCGCCGACTGGCGACGCTGCTCGAGCGCCAGGATGCGCTGACCGCTGCGCTCCAGTGCGGTCCGGACCAGCACATGACGGTGCTCGGGAGCCTGTTGGCCAGGGCGAAGGACTCGGAGAAGACGGCCAGGCAGCTCCTGGGTGAGCTGGGAAGGGTTGCAGCCGAGGCGCTGGTGCGGGAGCCGGGCCCCGCGGTCTTCCTGCACCGGCCGGACGGGGATGCCGAGTTCCTGAGGGCCGTCGCATCGGTCGTCAGTGAGAAGCGTCCCGACCTGGTTGCGATCCTCGTGGCGGGGCAGGCGGAGTCGACCGGGAGGGCCGGCCACTTCGCAGTCGTCGGGCCTGCGGAGAAAGTGGCGGACCTCGGACCCCGAGTCATGGCGCTGCTTGCCGGCAAGGGCGGCGGGCGGGGTACGCTCTTCCAGGGCAAGACGGGCAGCCTGGAGCGGCTGGAGGAGGTGAGGCAGATCGTGGTTCGTGGTTCGTGATTCGTGATTCGTGATTCGTGATTCGTGGGGGAACCCTACTTGGGCATCGTCTCCACGTGAACGGTGCGGGTGGGGAACGCGATGGAAAGGCCCATCTCGGCGAGCTTGCGCATGACTGCCAGCAGGAACCGCTCCTTTGCCTGGCGATGTCCCACCTGGTCGGTCGCAACGGTGTTGCAGACCACGGCGATGTCCAGGCTCGATGCACCGAAATCGTACAGGTTCACCACGTAGCCGTCGTGGTAGAGATCCTCCGATTCCTCGATGATCGTCCGGATGGCGGCGGCCGCCTCTTCCATCTGGTCCGCAGTGGCGTCGTAGGTCAGTCCGACCGTGACCTCGAATCGACGCCGGGTCATGCGGGTCCAGTTCGTCACGTTGGCCGTGGTCAGGCTGGCGTTGGGCACGGTCACTACGCTGTGATCGAACGTACGGATCCGGGTGGTCCGGAGGTTCACCTCCTCCACGGTGCCCTCCACGCCGCCGATCTCCACCCAGTCCCCCAGCCGGAAGGGACGGTCCCAGAAGATCACGATCGCACCGAACACGTTGGACAGGGTATCCTTGGCGGCCAGTGCGATGGCCGCTCCGCCCAGCCCGAGGCCGGCCAGGAGACTGCCGACGGAGTAGCCGAGGTTCTGCAGGACGAACGCTCCGCCGACCACGATGATGAACACGCGCAGCACCGTCCGGATGATCGGGATCGCCTGGCGGTGGGCCGCATCCGCTCCGTCCCCCGCGTGCTCGGCCCACACGTCGCACGCACGGTCCGAGATCCGCACAACGAACCACACCAGCAGGAAGATGCTTGTCCCCTTGGCCACGTCGCCGACCAGCAGATCGATGTCCACCGGCAGCGGCAGGAAGCGCAGCGCAGCATAGAAGCCCAGCAGCACGGCGGCCCACCCCGCGGGCGCGGTCGCCGCGTGCACGAGCACGTCGTCCACCCTTTCCAGTGCGTTCCGGCTGCGGATGGCAGCCAGCCTCGCCAACCGGGCCATGAGCCCCCTCACGGCCACCCGGGCGACAAGTCCGCCCAACACCGCGAGAAGCGCAAGAACGAGCTGGCCCAGCGGGCATCCCAGGACCTCGAAGTCCATCAGGCGCATCAACTCATCCGGCATCCTCTCCTCCTCGCCGGCAGTCCTCCCGGCACTCCAACTTCCGGCAGGCAGGTGTCACGTTGCCACGGCGTCGCGGGCGGCATTGCCTTCGAACGTGCCAGAACTCCGCACCGGGCGACGTGCAGTGCCAGCAGCCCCGTCAGCACCGAGGCGGACATGGCCGCCCGGATCGTCCGCTCTCCTTGTCGTCCGTCCCCTCACGGCACCATCAGCCAATACAGGTACCAGACCGCGATGTCCTCCCCCTCCTTGGGCACGTGGCTTCCGTGGAACACGATGCCGTTGGACAGGGCGTCGTACTCGAAGCCGTTCTCCCGGGAGCGGGGTACCAGGATCCCGGGTTGCCCCTGGGCTCCGCGAGCCACCTGCACCGTCATCGGAATCGGCACGTGCGTGAGCTTGGTCGTGGCGGAGTAGCCGATCGCCGCGCTGATGATCTCCTTCATCGTCTGCACGAGGTCTCCGGTGGGCAGATGGCCGCACGAGCCGCCGGTCTCGGTGACCACCCGGTACATTCCGACCGCGCCCTCCGCTTCTCCTCCCTGCCCCGGGATCACGAACATGCCGAACACCTTGGCATTGACGGGGTCCGCCTTGAGCCACTGGATGTACGGGTCCGTCACCTGCGCCAACTGCGCAAGCTGACCCGCGTCGGTCGGCGTCTTGTCACCCAGCCACGACAGCTCCTTCTCGAACGCCTGCTCGTGCTCGTCGGTCAGCAGTACGAGGATCGTGGTGGCGTCGGGGCGCAGCTTGGTGTTGTCGTTGTCCTTGCGGGGGAGTGCCCGGTCGATGGCCATCATCCCGGTGGAGAGCGTGTACTCCGAGCTCCCGCCCGAGTAGTCCTTGAGCGCACAGGACGAGAAGGACGAGAGATTCGTCGTGAACTTCCCGTCGCAGAGGTTGCCGTTCTTCGGCCCGGAGTAGTTGTCCGTGGAAGTGCAGTTGGTCTGCTTGCCGGTAATCTCGTTGGTCAGGATGAGGTTGACCAGCTCCGAGCTCAGCCCCTGCTTTCCCGAGCCGTCCAGGTCGCTGCAGACCTGGTAGGTCACCGCAAGGCGGTAGTCCACGCCGGCGTTGGCGAGAAGCGCGGTGAACTTCGGGACGTTGTCGGCCAGGGTCTTCTGGTCATCCGACATGCTGCCCGAGTTGTCCACGGACCAGATCAGGTCCGCCTTGGCCGTCTTGCCCACGAACTGCTGGCAGTCATCGTCGAACGCGGTGAAGTCGGAGACGCCGGCCACACTGTCCAGGTAGTTGGCCAGGGCGGACCCGTCCACGAGATCGTCCGCATAGAGGCGGCACATTCCGGTCGCGTTGTCGAACTCGGCCAGAGAAGCGACGACCCCGACGACCACCATGCGGTCCGCCCCGCGGCTCTGCACCAGGTAGGTCAGAACGAGCTTCTCCTTGGCCGGTCCGAACGGTGCCGGCAGGTTGGGCGGCGGTCCGCCGAGGAGTCCGGTCACCACGGAGTTCCGAATGCCCGAGAGGGGAGGCGGGTTCGCACACGTGAGGTCCAGGATGACGCCGGCCATCTGCTCGTACTTGCCGTCGAAGCTCTTCCCCTTGTTGCCCGAGGTCCGAACCGTGGCGGTGCAGACGTTGGAGGCCACCGAGAGAACCTGCTCCGAGAGAACCTGGACATCGGTCTGGCCGCCCGGCGGCGTGAGGGAGACAACGAAGGCCGCCATCTTGACGTCGTTCCAGTCGTAGTCGAATGCGAACGCGGACTGGGAGCCCGAATCCACGGCGAGCTCGAAGGCTGCCGCCCCCTTGTGCACTGCCAGGGTGTACCCGCCGGCGAGGGTCTGCACGAACTGCGGCAGCACGGGGTCGGGCTGTGCGCAGACCAGGCCAAGCGGCTCCTGCGGGTCGGTCACCTGGTCCTTGTCCGTGTCGGCGTTGAGCGGATCGAGGCCCGCGTCGACCTCCGAGCCGTCGTACAGTCCGTCACCGTCCGAGTCCTTGTCGTTCGGATTGCTCCCCCAGGTCTTGAGCTCCTCGCCATCGGACAGGCCGTCTTTGTCCGTGTCGGGGTTCATGGGGTCGGTCCCGGCCCCCTTCTCCTCGCCGTCGGTTGCCCCGTCCTTGTCCGAGTCGGGGAGCAGCGGGTTGGTTCCCGCACTGACCTCCTCGCCGTCCGGGACCAGGTCGCCGTCGCTGTCCGGGTTGTTCGGGTCGGTCCCCCAGGCCATCTCCTGGGCATCGCTCAGGCCGTCCTTGTCTGCGTCCGGCGGAGGCGGCGGGCCCAGGTCGGGGTCCACGTCCTCGCCGATGGGGGTACCGTCCGGCAGCAGCACCGTGCCGTCCGCAGGCCCGGCATCCGTTCCGCCCGCACCGTCCCCGGGGCCGACAGAATCCGCTTCGTTCTTCGTGTCGAGCGGGCCGGCTCCGTCAGGCAGGGCGTCCAAGCCGCCGGAATCGCCGTCACCCGGCTTGTCCGGTTTGTTCCACGGCGTACTGACCGAGTCCCCGCCCTCTGCTCCGGCCACCTGCAGGGTGTCCTGGCACGAGACCAGAAGCGCCAGCCCCGACGTCGGCAGTATCGCCCCGAGCGCCAGGGCAGCGGCCACCCCCAGTCTCCCACAGCCTGTTCGGAGTTGATTCATCCGGCCACCTTCCCGTCCCGTGCTCTGGAAACAACTGTGCCATGCGTGCGCGCCCAAGTAAAGCCGATGCGGCATGGAGAGTACCAGGACGAGTCGAGGCTACCAGGTGCAGCGAAGGTCGGGATCCTCTCTCAACCGTTGGTCGGCCGTCACGAGCAAGGCGCTGTGTGCGAGCGCCGTGGCCGCGATGAGACGGTCAGCCGGGTCGCGGTGCCGCCCCAGGCCGGCCAGGAGGGCGGCCACACGCGGGGAGATGGGCAGGACTCGCAGCGACCGGGCAGCGATCATGAGGTCGAGGAATTCCCCGCACGGTGCTCCCGGATCGAGGCGCCCTCGCTCGGTCAGCATGGCGATCTCCCACGGCGAGATGTCAGCGCATGCAAGGTCCCGTCTGGCATACGCATCATCAATCGTCTTCCTCGCGTGGGCTGTCAGCTTCCGGGGGAGGAGCGAATCAAACACCAGCTGTACGCGAGGCCGAGGGACTGTCAAGCCGAACGCGGCTCCCCAGGGCGGACGATCTGGGGGCTCAGCGGAAGACCGAACGGGAATACCGCACGGCCGAGAGGCCCCCATCCGTAGCCAGCCACACCCGATCTCCCTGTTCGACCGCGTCGTGCACCTCGTTGCCTGCCAGGCCGTCCTCGGCGGACAGCGACACGGGGCCGGCCTCGGAGAGCACGGTCACCCCCTTGAGCGTCCCCACCCACATCCTGCCGGCGATCTCCTTGACCGACAGCGTGTAGTCGTCCGCCAGCCCCTCCCGGGTGGTGAAGGTGGTCCACAGTCCCCCGAGGTAGCGGCTCACCCCGCGGGTGCAGGTCGCTGCCCAGATGGCCCCGTCCTCCCCCACCGTAACGTCCATGACCCAGTTGTCGGCAAGGCCGTGCCGCTCGTCGAGCGCACTGAACCGTCGGTCCTGCCGCCGCTTGACCAGCAGCCCCGAGTCGAGCGATGCCACTACAATCACGTCCCGCCCCGCTGCAATGCGAGTGATCTCGGAGGTATTGATCCCGGCACGGCGGAAGAAGTGCTTCCAGCGGTTCCCCTTCACGTTGTGCACGGCCCCGGCGTCGGCCACCCACACCGTCCCGTCCATCGGATCCAGCGCAACCCCGGGGACCGCCTGGTGCCAGGGGCAGGCCCCCTGGAGGTTGCCGATGCAGTCGGCCTCGACGTACTTCCGGAATCTTCCCTGGACGTCTACCGTGACCAGCCCCTTGAGCGTGGCCACGTACAGCACGCGCCGAGTCGCCAGGAGCCGGTTCACCATGTCGGCCGGCAGGTAGTCCGGCCCGGCAAACCGGGTCCAACCCGTCGAGTCGAGCCGGCACAGCCCGCCGTCGAATCCGCCCACCCACAGCCTCCCCCGAAACAGCTCAACCGAGCTCAGGCGAGGACCGCAGGGGCAGCCTCCGAGAGAGACCGGCTCGGCTGCGACCGAAGAAAGAGAGCCGCCGCCGTCCGCCGTCCGTCGGCCTTCGTCCGCAGCGTACAGGCCGATGTCCGTCCCGATCGCGATCCGGCCGTTCCATGTCGCCACTGCGGTCACCAGCCTGTCGGACGGTGCCTTTACCCGGACCAGGGAGCCATCGTCGGCCAACTGCTCGTCAAAGCGACGCTGCGTTCGCACCGTCTGCAGTGGCCCGGGAAGGACTTCGTAGAAGGAATCCGGGGTGGCGGCGGCGCCCCGACCGTCGCTTGAGAAGGCGACTGCCGTGACCGGCCCGTCCAGGCGCACCGCTGTGCCGTTGGAGTGCAGCACCCGGCCGTCAATACCCCCCACGATCCACCTTCCGTAGCGGTCCGCTGCCATCGACGAGGCGACAGGAAGTCCCTTTCGCACCATCCTGGCTCGACAGGGGGCAGCCTCCTCCGCGTCGTCGTCGGTGGCCCCGCAGCGCACGTGGAGCAGACGGCCGTCCGCCGTCGCCGTCAGTACCCCGGGATCCTCCGTACCGCCCCCCGTTCCCCCGCCTGCGGCGACCTGCGTCGGCTCCCCTCCGGGAACGACCCGGAGGAACCGCCCCCTGGCCGCCTTCTCAAACACCGTCGCCCGGGCATCGAACCGGGCCAGGCCGGAGTCGGTCGCGACCCACAGCCGCCCGCCCGCCATCGTGCAGTCGTTCACCCGGTTGCCGGGAAGCCCGTCCGCAGCATCGAACCGCTCGGCCCTTCTCCCGTCCCAGCGGACCATCCCCCCTCCGAGCAGCCCGACCCAGAGCTTCTTCCCGACCGGCACGAGACAGGCGACCTCCTCGGTCGAGCCGATGGTCTGCACGACCTGCAAGACGGGCCTGGGCATCCTCTGGGCCACTCCGGGCAGACTCAGAGCAACCATCACGGTAACCAGGATCATGGCGTTCATCTCGTCATTCCCTCCCAATCAATCACCTGGCGAAAAGCAATCCTCGTGCCATGTCCTCGCGGGGTCGGCCCCGGCATCGCAATCGCAGTCGTCGTCGGCCTTGGCATCGCAGTCGCAGTCGCAGTCGCAGTCGCAGTCGCAGTCGGCCTCGGCATCGCAATCGCAATCGCCCGCCTTGTCTCCATCTTGTCTGTTGTTGGTAGACTCTATCTATGCTCGACATCCTTCTCTGCCCGCGGTTGCAATGCCCTGCGAGCCGTGCCACCCTCGGCGCAGGGTATCCTGCGAGGTGTTCTCATGCGGAGCCGATTGTCGATTGGAATCCCCTGCCCCGGCGTGGTCTGCACCCCCGTGACTGTTTTCGTCCGGGGAATTGCATACCCTCCGGACCTGATCTAATCTTCCTGGTAAGTCGTATACCGGCCGGCCCTGCTGGCGAGGTGAGGTATGGATACCACGAAGTTCTGCCGCAAGTGCAAGCGGGAAAACCCGGTCAGTGCCCGGTTCTGCGTGCACTGCGGCAAGGAATTCGGTGCCCACACCGTGATGGCCATGCCCGCGAGCGGTGCACCTGCGGACCAGGTCGCGTGCCCGCATTGCGGGCAGGTGATTCCGGCAAAAGCACGCTTCTGCGTCCACTGCGGGAAGAAGACGGAGTCCGGGCCCGGTGCAGGGGGAGAGGTTGCTCCCAAGCCGATCCCCCAGGTCGTAGCCGCCCCTGCTCCGATCCGGGTACCTCCCCAGATGGCGCCAAAGCAGGAGGTGCAGGCAGGTGCGGAGGGGCAGACTGACAGCTCCGCACCCGCGGAGGAGACGGTTCTGTACGAGGGGGAGGGGCGGAAGAGAGGGCGCAAGCGCCTGGTCATCGGCATTGCCGTTGGTGTGGCCGTGCTGTGGATTGCCGTGGGGCTCCTGGTCGCCATCGGCATGAGCCGGAAGACGGGGGAGGCGACGGACGGCGCCACTGCGGTGGCATCTGCGGAAGCGGTTGCCGAGGGGACGGCGCAGACCTCGGTTGCCGAGGCCGCCAGGACAGCAGAGGAATCCAAGAAGATTGCCGAAGCCAAGGCCGCCGAGGAAGCCAAGAAGGCCGAGGAAGCCAAGAAGGCCGAGGAAGCCAAGAAGGCCGAGGAAGCCAAGGCCGCCGAGGAAGCCAAGAAGGCCGAGGAAGCCAAGGCCGCCGAGGAAGCCAAGAAGGCCGCCGAAGCCAAGGCCGCCGAGGAAGCCAAGAAGGCCGCCGAGGAAGCCAAGAAGGCCGCCGAAGCGAAGGCCGCCGAGGAAGCCAAGAAGGCCGAGGAGGCGAAGAAGACCGACGGG
>VGRX01000075.1 GCA_016875215.1 Deltaproteobacteria bacterium | reverse complement strand
TTTTCCGGGGCGTCGCCCCAAGGGTACTTGCGGTGCACAGGTCCCGATGCGGCGAACTCCCATTCTGACTCGGAGAGCAGCCGACCGCCCGGAGCGAGCCACTGACACACTATCTCCGCTGTTGGGGGAGAGAGGCCGTTCTGCGGATGATCAACCCTTCCATTGAGGACCGAGTTCACTCCCCAGCCTTGCTGCATGCTCGGGGCAACGACGGGCTTGTCGCAGTAGCCCGCCCCCATGCACGCGGCATACTGCTCGACCACGACCTCGTACTTCCCGATGAAGTAGCCCTCTGCGAACGTGACCAAGTGCATGGGCTCCTCGTAGGATTCGTGCCCCTCCTCCTCCTTGGGGCTGCCCATCATGAAGCTGCCCGGGGGGATCCAGATCCAGACGTCCCACTTCTTCCAGCCGGAGGAGTCCGCGTTCGCGTACTCGCAGTGCTGCTGGGGGTTGCAGGTGCGGACGTAGCCGGCAAGCTCGGGGCACTGGTCGTCGATGCCATCGTTGTTGCAGTCCATCCCGGGCGGAGCACAGATGCCCGCCTTGCACACCTCGTCGCCGGTGCAGGTGCCGCACACGCCGCCACAGCCGTCGTCGCCGCACTCCTTGCCCGCACAGTCCTTCTGGCAGTCCACGCACTTGCCGTCGACACAGGTCTGGGCCGGAGGATTGCAGGGGGTGCCGCCGGGAAGAGGCGCAAGCCCCAGGGCATCGCACTTGGTGGCGGTCTGGCCGTCGCAGACCGGCAGGTTCGGCGTGCAGACCCAGGGCTTGCACTCGCCGTCCTTGCAGGAGTGCTTCGCCTGGCAGGCCTCGGGCAGGAAGGTCTTGCCCTCGGCATCGCAGTAGCCGGCGGTGGCGTTGTCCACGCAGAAGTTGGTCGAGGGGGGGCAGGCCAGGTCCAGGCACTGGCCGGTCACGCACACTTTGCCCAGTGGCTTGCAGTCTACCTGGGATGCATACCCGCTGCCGACGGAGTTGCACGTCTTTGCCACCGTACCTGCGCACTCGGCCTTGCCCGGGGAACAGACCTGCGCGACACACTCGCCCTTGGTGCCGTCGCAGTACTGGCCTGCACCGCAGGGCAGCTTCGAGAAGTCCATGCCGTCCCCGAGGCAGGTGGCCGCGGTGGTCGGATCGGAACAGAACTTCGCGCCCGGCTCGCACACGGTCGGGAGGCACTGGCCGTTGAAGCAGTGCTGGTCCTTGGCCGCACAGTCTTCCTCGAAGTGGATCGACTTGCCGTCGTCCGAGCAGACCTTGTACACGTCCCCGTCGCAGAACACCTCCGAAGGCGCGCACACGTAGTCCTTGCACTCCCCGGCCTCGCAGTACTGGCCGTCCAGGCAGGTCAGGCTCACGGACCAGCCGCTGCCGTCGGCCGCGCATACCAGGACGTCGGAGCCCTCGCACTTCGCTTCCCCGGCAGGGCACGCGGTCTCGATGCAGTACCCGGCTTTGCAGTACTCGCCGTCTGCGCAGTGCTCCGCCTTGAGGCACTGGACGCACTTCCCCGCGTCCTTGTCGCACACCAGATCGTACTGCTTGCAGTCCTTGTCCGAGTCGCAGGGGTGTTCTTCGTGACAGGCGAAGTCCGCGCCGCACACCAGGCCTTCCGGGCAGTCTTCGTTGCCGACGCACGCGACGCACTCGCCCAGTTCGTCCGCACAGATGAGGTTGCCCGGGCAGTCCTTGGACGACTTGCACGAGAACGGCTCGCACTGGCCTTCCGCACTGCACTCCTCGGTCAGCCCGACGCACAGGCCGCACTCTCCGCCACAGCCGTCCGGGCCGCACTCCTTCCCGTCGCAGGCCGGCGTGCACACCTCGCCCCGTCCGTCGCCGGCCTGGTCCCCGACCTTCAGGTCCGGGACGTCCGTCTGAATGGATGGACCTCCGTTGTTGGAACATGCGAACACCAGGGCCACGAAAACGCACAAGGCCAGTCTGATCTCCATCTCAGCCTCCACTTCACTCCTCGGCGGCCCTGAGGAACCCCAGGCACCGCATCCACTTCTCCAGCTCAGCAACCGAGTGCACTCCCGCCTTGCGGAATACGTTCTTGCGGTGTGAGCAGACGGTCTCGACGCTCACGCCGATCTCGTCAGCGACCAGCTTGGCGCTACGGACCTTGACCGGTCTCATCGCCACGTCGAGCTCTCGCGGACTCAGCTCACGCGAAGCGGGCCCGCCCTTGTTCGTCTTCTGCGAGTGGTAGTCGGCGGCAAGTTCTTCGATCCGCGGGCTCCGCCTGGCTCCGCAGCGGCAAAGACAGTCGAGGACTTCAACCAGCATGGAACATCCGCTGTCCTGGTCCAGGCAGCCTCGTACCCCGGCCCTTTCGAGCCGTTTCACCGCGTGCGGAAACATCAATTCGGAGGGAAGAAACGCCAGCAGGGCAAGCGCCGGAAACTCCGCTCGCAGCTCCTCGCAAGTGCGGAGGAACTCCGCTGGCGACGACGGACGGATCCCAGGCCCTACGTACCCCCCCCCCCTGTTTCTCGACGGAAGAAACCAGAACGGCCGCCAGGCCAGCCTGCTTGCAGGCAAGCAGGGCCTTGGGGCGGGTGGTGACAACCGCCGCGACCTTGAAGCTTCTGTCCGACTCGACGACCATGCACAACCCGTCCGCAACGAAAGCCCGGTTCTCCACGATCAGGACGCTGCGAGCATTGTCCCTGCACTCAACGGGGCTGTCAAGTCTGCGCGGCCGGAGAGAGGTACTCTTCTTCTGCATTGCAGTTCCCTGCGGGAATGATGTCCGAAGTTTATGGTACGCAGACGGGCATTGCTGTCAAGCAAGAATTTCATGCCGGGCGTGACGGTATTCCTTCTTCTCCTACGGGCATACCGGGTACACCTTGTGTGGCCAGGAGTTACTGAGCGTCGTATCGATTACGACTTTCACTTCAGGGGATACCGGGGGAGCTTCGGGGTCGGTCTCCCGGATGTCGACCAGGTCGAACACGCCACTGATGATCACGCGGCCGCCGTTGCGCGGTTCCAGCTCCTCAATCTTGAACGAGCCGCTACGGGCCTCGAGCGAGGCGAAGGAATCGGGGCACGACACGTTGAGGTAGATCGTGGCTCGGGCCCCGTCGCCGGCCACGTCGCGCACGACCGGCTGTCCGGCCTCGAGGTCGGAAAGCAGCTTCGAAAGCTCGGCGAACTGGATCTCGACGCCGTCGCTGACCGATACCGGCTTGCCCTCCTCCTGGCAGCGCAGGAAGAGGACGTCCGCACAGTCGTCGAACCCGATGAAGTTGAAGTGCAGCTCGAACGGCAGCTCCAGCTCGCAGTCCGGAATGTCGAGCTGGGTTGCGGACACGGTTCCGACGTCTGGAGGATTGAGGCCGCAGCCAAAGGCGAGGGTCAGGAGGAATGCCATGGCCAGGGGGTGAGTGGCCCGTTCATGTGCCAACGCACCAACGGCCCCTCCCGCGTGGTCGGGGTTGCGTTCACTGCCCACCGCCCTGTTCATGTGCCAACGCACCAACGGCCCCTCCCGCGTGGTCGGGGTTGCGTTCACTGCCCACCGCCCATTGCATGTGCCAACGCACCAACGGCCCCTCCCGCGTGGTCGGGGTTGCGGTCACTGCCCACCGCCCTGTTCATGTGCCAACGCACCAACGGCCCCTCCCGCGTGGTCGGGGTTGCGGTCACTGCCGATCCTACTCCTCGTTCTGCTTCGCCTGCTCCTCGGGGGTCTTGTCCTTGCCGTAGCCGATGCGCAGCGCGCACCGCTGGCCGACGGCAAGCTCTCCGATGCTGCGGGTCACGACCCCCAGCGAGGTGTTGTCGTAGGGCTCGACGATCATGATCTCGCCGACGTTCTCGTCCGGGAGGTCTTCCATGTCCCCCCCCTCGACCGGCTCGTATCCGTCCCCGCGGTCCAGCACGATGAAGCGATTCCCGACCTGCACGCCGTCGTTGCGCCCCTTGTCGAGGAAGACGTAGTGGTGCTCGCCCAGGTAGTCGTAGTCCTCGAACGCATCGAGGATCACGGCATCGACGTTGGCGGTGTTGGAGGAGGGGCCGACCCGGAACTGCTGCTGGAAGATGTCGGTCACGAGGGTGCCCCGCTCGATCTCCTCGTAGGTCGTGAACAGCAGCGCCTTGACGAAGCGTTTCTCGGCCCCGAGCACCTTGGCGACGCCGAGGTGGCGCACCTTGTAGCCGACCTTGGCCCCCGTGATCGGATGATTGACGTCCGATTCGACCTTGTAGAGGGTGAACTCCTCCCCCCGCTTGATCTTCTTGGGGATGTAGAACTCGATGTAGACCTCGTCATACTGGCCGAGGTATTGTTTCTGCTCACGGGAGTAGCGGATCTTCCCCGATTCCTGGAACACCTTCTCCGGGATGAACCCCTTGGAGCGGCCGGCGACGATCACGTCGGTGGCCTTCTCGGAGTAGCGGGAGCGGGCCCAGATGAAGCCGGGGCCCTTGCTCAGCATGCTCTTGGGGATGACCACCACGTGGTCCCCCGGATAGATCCAGTGCGGGTTGGTGATCTGGGCGTTGAAGGCCCAGAGGGTGGGCCAGAAGTGAGGATCGTCGAAGAACTGGTCGCAGATGTCCCAGAGGGTGTCCCCCTCTTCGACGATGTAGATCCGCTCGCCGGTGATGGCAGGATAGGTCGACACGATGTCAGGCTCGTCGCTCTGTCCGTACGCGGCGGACGGAGCGATGCAGCAGACGACGAGTCGAACCAGCGTGAACAGGGCCAAGCGCTTCATTGCGGCACCTTCTCCTGTCGCAGCCCCGCCAGCTTCTCCTGGGCGAGCTCCGCCGCCCGGGTGGCCGGATAGTGGGCCACGAGCTGCCTCATCATCTCCCTCGCACCTTCCTGGTCGCCGACGTTGGCCAGGCACAACCCGCTCTTCAGCATGGCGTCCGGCACCTTGTTCCCCGACGGATAGAGGGTGATGACCTTCTCGAAGTATTCGAATGCCTTGCGGAAGTTCTGGGTATCGTAGAACGCCTCCCCCATCCAGTACAAGGCATTGTCCGCATAGTCGTGGTTCGGGTACTGTTCGAGGAAGCGCTCGAACTGTGCGACCGCGTCGGCATGGCGCTTCTGCTCGAGCAGCTCGAACCCGTACTTGTACAGCTCGACGGGCCGGGAATCGAACGACTTCCTGGCCGGTGCGGGCTCGTTGCGGCCCGCGGCCACGGAGACCTTGCCCGAGGGGTTGCCTGCCCCTTCGATGACCCCGGATACCACCTCGCCGGACCCCATGTCCACGACGAGCCCGGAATCGTTGAGCTGCTGGAACCGGATCTCGGGGATGTTGGCCGGGTCGACCTTTCGGGGGTCGGGCTCCCGGGTCCCGGCCCCTGCATCGGCCACGGCGGGCTGCTCGTCCCACTTGCGGTCGCCCCGCACGAGCTTGACGACGGGCAGGGCCGGCGCCGGACCAGGGGTCCTGGACAGCAGGATCTGGTGCGACTCGACCTGGTCCTGGAGCAGGAGGATCTTGTTCTGGAGGTCCTCCATCTGGACCGAGACGTTGGCCGAGCTGGCCTTCATCTGTGCGAGGTCCCGCTTCAGATCCTCGAGCTGCCGGGAGAGGAGCTCCGTGCGGTTCTCGCAGCCCGCGGCCAAGCCCATGGCAAGTGCTGCTGCAACCAGTATGCTCAGGCGTGGCAAGAGGACACCTCCCATTACACCAGCCCGATTGTAGGTGCACCGGGGGCGGGGTCAAGAAATCGGACAGGAATCCGCCATGGGCTCAGATCAGCAACATGGAGAGGATCCAGAGGGCGAAGCACCCGCCGGCGACCGCCAGGTGCGGGAGCTTGCGGATTCCGTCGTCCCATTTCCAGGCCAGGCGTCCGAGCGCGACCACGTAGCCGACGAAAGACAACCCCATGACGAGCATCCACCAGGGATTCTGGACCGGGACCGAAGCCGCGACCTGCCGGTAGCGGGCGGCGTCCTGTTCGACCACGGTATCGGGGTGACGTTCGTGCTTCCAGAGGGCCAGCGAGCGGGCGTAGCCGTCGTCCGCCCGGCCCAGCAGGCCGGCATCAGGGCCAGCGAGCCAGGCGGTGGCCCAGAGAGCGCCGCGGGCATCATCGAACGCGGCCACGGCCCGGGGGTAGTCGCTCTGCCCGACAAAGGCCTCGCCAAGGGCAAGGAGCTCCTCCACTGCCTGGCGGCAGGAGGGGAGCAGCGGGAGATACCAGCGGGCCGCCCTGAGGAAGTGCTCCTGTGCGGCGGGCAGCCGCCCCGCCTCCTTGGCCGACAGGCCTGCGGAGAGCTCCTGGTGGGAGGCGACTCCGATGCGCAGGGTGACTGCAAGAAGGAGGACCAGGATTGCTCCCGCGACAACGAATATCTTCCTGTGCTTCAATTCATCCTCCACTGCCAATACCGGCGACCCGCAACCCGTCGCTCACGCTCCGGGTGGTGTTCACGCTCCGGGTGGTGTTCACGCTCCGGGTGGTGTTGCGAGCGGTGCCCACTGCATCTGCCTGCGGCCGGGAGCCTCTGGCTCACTGCCCACGGCACATCTGCCGGGCCCCTCCCGCGTGGTCGGGGCTGTGTTTGCGGCCCATCCGCCAGCCCCCTCCTTACACGAAGTCCCTGCGCTGGAACACCAGGGTGGCCAGCGCTATCAGGATCACCACGTAACAGAGCGCATATGCGAGCGACTGCGCCACGTAGAGCCACGAAACCTCCACTTCGAGGAGGATCTCCCGGGCGACGTCGAAAAGCGACAGGTCGGGGAAGATCCGGGTCACGGCTTCTCCCAGCGGGCGGATCTGCGGTGCGGTCACGAACAGCCCCTTGCTCGCGGTCAGCAGCTCGTCGATGAAGTAGACCTGCCGCCCCACCACGAAGATGCCGAACGTGAAGATGCCCGACAGGACCGGCGTGGAGAAGGATGAGAACAGGATGGCCACTGCGGACACGATGGAGAGCTCTCCGAAGATCAGCAGCACCGCCTTGAGGAAGACCAGCCGGACCGGCACGTCCCGCACGAACAGCACGAGGAACCACGCCCCTGAAAGCACCACGGTCCCGATGAGCAGGACCAGCAGCATGCCGATGTACTTGCCCAACAGGAACTCGTACCGGAAGAGGGGCTTGGACAGCAGCGAGTAGATGGTCTTGCGCTCCAGCTCCTTGTAGACCAGCAGGACGCCGACGATGACTGCGATGACGACGCCGGCAAACGAGATGAAGAAGAGGCCGAAGTCCTGCACGACCCGGCGCTGCTGGTCATACACGACGAGCTCGGAGACCAGGAGGGAGGAGAAGACGAGGATCAGCGCGCCCAGCAGCAGGCCGATGAAGGCCCGCTGGCGGGCGGATTCACGGAACGTGTTGGAGGCCACGGCCAGGATGCGGATGAGGGAGTTCATCGTGCGGCCTCCTCGCTCTTGCCCGCCATGCGGACGAAGAGCTCCTCGAGCCCCTCGGTACGTGGGACGACGGCATCGAGGTCGGCCCCTGCGGCCAGCAGCGCCTTGACCAGCTCGTGGGAACGCTCGCCGGCCACGACGATCTTGGTGCGGTTTCCGAACCGGTCCACGGCCCCCCCCTCGGAGGTGACCCGGGCCAGCAGCTCCTCGGGCACGCCGGCAGCCACGATCTCCACCTCGCTGCGGCCGGTCTTGAGGAAGTCCCGGGTGGAGCCGAAGAAGCGGAGCTTGCCCTTGTCGATGATCACGATCTTGTCGCACAGCAGCTCGATGTCGGCCAGGATGTGCGACGAGAAGAAGACGGTCTTGCCCTCGGTCCGAAGGTTCGAGATGACGTCCTTCAGCTCCTTGCGTCCGATGGGGTCGAGCCCGGACAGCGGCTCGTCCAGGATCACCAGGTCAGGGTTCCCGATGAGCGCCTGGGCGAGACCGGCCCGCTGAAGCATGCCTTTGGAGAAGCGGCGCAACGTCCGGTCCTTGGCGTGACCGAGACCGACGCGGTCGAGCAGGCGGTCGATCCGTCGTTTCCGCTCGGCCGAATCGATGCCGTAGAGTTTGCCAAAAAACTCCAGTAATTCCGAAGGCTTCAGGTAATCATAGAAGTAGGGCTGCTCCGGGAGGTAGCCGACCCGGAGTCGGGCGTCCATGTCTCCCGGGGGCTTGCCGAAAAGAGAAACCCTGCCCGACGTGGGACGGATGAGGTCCATCACGGTCTTGATGGTGGTGGTCTTGCCCGCGCCGTTGGGGCCCAGGAAGCCGAAGATCTCCCCGGGCTCGACGGCAAAGGAGATTCCCCGCACCGCGTCCACCACCTTGCGGGCGAAACCGACCTTGAAGGTCTTCTTGAGCTCTTCGACTTTGAGCACGGGTGACGTCATGACACCTCACTTTCCGGGCGCAAGGGCCCTTTGCAGGGCCTCGACCACGTGTTCGACATCCTGCGGCTCCATGCGCTCGTGGAGGGGCAGGGCGAGTCCGGATTCCTGGAGCCGGGGCGAGTGTTCCACCGGCCCGATGCAGGGCAGATCGGCAAATACGGGCTGGGCGTGGATCGAGAATCCTGGCAGGGTCGATTCCACCCCGTCCTCGGCCAGGCGAGCCACCACGTCGTGCCGGGATACCGATGCAGGAAGGAGGATGACGAGGCTCTGGAAGTTGCTTCCCGGATGGCGGAATCCGGCGGGTACGGACAGCCCCGGCGGCAGGTCCGGGTGTGTTGCGAGGTGGTCGAGCCGCTCGAGGTAGAGTCTCCCGATCCGGCGCCGGCGCTCGAGCAGTTCGTCGAGCACGGCCTCCTGGGCCAGTCCGACTGCGGCATGGAGCTCGCTCATGCGGGCGTTGTAGCCGGCCATCTCGAAGCGTCGATCGGTCCCCTGCCCGGCGACACCCAGGTTCCTGAGCATGCGGGCGCGGGCCGCCAGGTCGGGGTCGGAAGTGACGACCGCTCCCCCTTCGGCCGTGGTCAGCGTCTTCCTCGGGTGGAAGGACAGGATCGCGACCGTGGAGCGGGTGGCGCACGCGCTGCCGGCATCGTCCCTGCTGCCCAGGGCGCAGGCGGCGTCCTCGAACCAGGGAAGTCCGATTGAGGCGGTGCGGCGCTCGAGCTCGGGATTGTGCCCCGGGATGCCGAACTGGTCCACGGAGAGGACGGCGGTCCTGCCTCCGGCCGGAATGCGGTCGATGGCATCGGGCGGCAGGGACAGGAGCCGGGGCTCGATGTCGGCGAGGAGCACGTCGAGCCCGACCCGGCGGGCAGCCGAGGCCATGGAGGGGAACAGGAAATCGGGCATCAGGACCCGCTCGATTCCCCGGTCGGACAGCAGGTGGAATGCGACGAGTGCGGCGGTGGTGCCGCTCGACACCAGGATCACGTGTCGGCCCCCCAGCCGTGCGGAGAGCCGCTCTTCCAGCCGCGCCACGTACTCGCCCGAGGTCAGGTGCCCGGATCGGAGCGCTTGGGCGACGAGCGCGAGCGCACCTTCCGGAATCTCGGGATGTGCAAGCCGCACCTTGCGGGACATCACGCACCTCTCCCTGACCTGGAAACGAGGGTCCCGGTGGGAGTCATCACGCCCCTCCCCGGCGCTGCCGGTACCAGTCGATGGTCTTGAGCAGCCCCTCTTCCAACTCGACTTCCGGCTCGTAGCCGAGGAGCTGTCTGGCCTTGTCGATGTTCGGGATGCGCAGCTCCACGTCGGGGAAGTCCCACCGGACGTTTTTTAGCGCGCTGGACGAGGCCGCGAGGCGGACGATCAGCGAGGCCAGGTTGTGGATGGTGACCGTGGCCCTGGGGTTGCCGATGTTGAACGCGTGGCCGACGGCCTCCGGCTTCTCCAGGGCCAGCAGGATCCCCTCGATGATGTCGTCGATGTAGCACCAGCTCCGGATCTGGCTGCCGTCGTTGTGCAGGACGAGATCGTCGCCGGCCAGCGCCCGGACGATGAAGTGGTGCACCGCGCCTTCGCCGACCTGGCCGGGGCCGTAGATGTTGAACGGCCGGATGGAGAGTGCCGGCATTCCGTACTGCTTGTGGAAGTTGAGCGCCAGGTGCTCGGTGGCGAGCTTGCTGACCGCGTACGTCCACCGGGCTTCGCCGACGACGCCGAGCTGCGTGGAGTCCCCCTCGGTGACCTTGTACGCGTACCGTCCGAACACCTCGCTGGTGGAGAAGTCGATGAACCGCCTGAGCCCCGGGGCCGCCTCCCGGCAGGCATCGAGTGCGTTGACCGTTCCCAGGAGGCTGATGCGCATGGTGTCCACGGGGCGCTTCATGACCGTGTCGACCCCGGCGATGGAGGCCATGTGCACGACCACGTCGGCCCCCTTCACGACCTCGAACAGGTGGTCGCGGTCGAGCACGTCCCCCTTGACGACCGTGACGTTGGGGTGCTCTTCCAGCCCGGTCCCGGGCAAGGCATTGCGGTGGAAGGTATCGTAGAGGACGACCTCGTTTGAATCCTTGAGCCGGGCAGCCAGGGTCGAGCCGATGAACCCTGCCCCGCCGGTGATCACAACGCGCAATCCTTCGATCATTGCCAATCCTCCCGGAGTGGAGGGCCTGCGGCCGAGGCATCGCCGGTCCCGTCCTTGGACAGGCTGCGCGGCCCCGGCTCGCCGCCGACGGCCTGGAAGAGCGAGAAGGGGACGTAGGGCATCTGGCTGCGCCACAGCGTCTCGCCCTGTTCGAACAGCTCTGCGATCTCCTTGTGGCCGTAGGCCCGGACCCTGGAGCGGATCTCGTTCCTCTGGCGGTCGGTCGCGTGGTAGTAGGTCTGGTAGATCTGGCGCAGGGCGCGCTCCGACTCGTCCTTGCTCCACAGGGAGGAGGCGACGAAGTTCGGGTCCACCCGGGAGTTGGGGAGATTGGCTGCGACAGAGAAGTAGTCCAGCGCCTTTTTCTTGAGCTCCTGCTTCTTGGCCTCGGGCAGGTCGCGGTACTCGAAGTAGAGGTTGAAGCCGACGTCGTAGTAGATCTCCCAGCTATCGGGGCAGAAGTGGGTGCCGGTCTTTCCGTAGTAGACGCTGCGGTCGATGATGGCGTCGGTCAGCACCGGTGCGAACTTGATCACCTGCGAGGCCCACAGGAAGACCCTGGGGTTGAACGGGAAGACCCCGTCCACCCACTCGTGCCCGTCGCGGGTGCAGTCGTCGGGAGGAAGCAGCTCCTTGTTGCCGAACTTCCCCCGGCAGTAGCCGATGAGCGCGTCGAGGTAGGTATCCAGCCAGCGGTACTTCCGATCGTGCCCGAGATGGGTGGCGAAGTAGTTGTTCGCGGACATGAACACCAGGTCCGCGACGACCGGAGTGTACCCGAGCGACACCACCCGGAGCATCTCGTTGGGGGGCATGTAGGTGGTCTCGGCCAGCCGGAGATCCGCTTCCTGTGCGACCAGCATCTTCTGGTCCAGCCGGAGCTTCTGCGAGTAGAAACAGGCCGTCAGGAACAGGAATGCCAGCACCAGCCATGTTACTCGTCGTGACGAGGATTCCATCCACCCTCCCCCTACCGGTGCGGATGCTAGCACAGGACTGAGGCGGCGGAAAGAGTTGAAAGGCCGGGAGAGGTACGGCAACACTCTCGGGTTGACTGCGGGACTCTGCGGGAGGCTGTCAGAGCCCTGACCGTGAGGGCGGGGCCGCAACAGGCCTGCTCGTCAACCCAGCAGTGATCGGTTGCGCACAAACGTTCCTTTGGCACGGGCTACGGGCAGATCGTGCATCACCTGTGGAGGATTTTCCCAGACCACACCGCTTCCCTCCCTGTCCCGGCCATCGGCCACGACTGCGGTCGCCGTGCCCCCCCCGCACCTTGCGGCCAGGGCGCATCGGCTCTCCCGGTGCGATCGACTCATTCCCGCACAGGCACTGAGGGGAGGCTGGCACGCACTTTGCTTCTGCCATTGTCCGGGGACCCGGGGTAGAATCGCCTTCCCGGGGGGGAGGACGCTCGATGCGGCAGCAGGAAGAACGAAACGACACGGACCGCATGGTGGCAGCAATCACGGCACAGGCAATCCGCACAGCAACCTGCCGGGGCAGGACCGTTCTCTCGGCCGCGATCGGCAGGGGGCTTCCTTCAACCGCCCTGCTCGCGGCCGTCTGGATGGCAATTGCATGCTCGAACGGAACCGGCGGGGGATACCTCCCGATCCGGCTGGTCGTGACCGATGCGGATGGGAATGCGCCGTCCGGGCTTGTCGCTGTCGCGACCTTTGCAGACGGAGAGACCCGGATTCAAGCGTGCGGCGATCTGGCCGGAGAGGATGCCGACGGTTCGGGGACGACGGTGGACAACACGGACCGGATCCGCTGTGCTGGGGACGGCATGGAGCTGAACCTGGCGCTGGGCGACGTCCACGTGGTGGTGAAAGCACGTGGGTTCCGAACGACCTCGATCGACATCCCGGAAGACGTGGATGCGGCTTCCGTGGCTTTGCCCCTGGTTCCGGCCCCGAAAGGGGACTTCAACGACGACTATGCCACGGTCGTCACGCAGGGGAACGCCGACGAGGTCTTTTCGACTCTGGGCGTCGAGGTCGACACGGAGCTTGGACCGGCACGGGCACTGAAGTTCTACATCGAGGACATCCAGGGGAACCCGGTGGCCTACTTCCAGGACAGCCACAAGTACCCGCTCCACTACGACTTCGTCTACGAGGTGCTCGGACACAAGATACCGCGCAGCCAGTTCGACGACGAGACCTATGAGGGACCCGATCGCAACGGCATGGCAGGAACGATCGTGTGGTACCCCTACCTGACTTGTCCCAGCGAGGATCTTGGCACGAAGCTCGAAAGCCCGCTCACGCTCAACTTCTTCCCCAGTGACGATCTCACTCCGGCCCAGGTCCTCCACGCCCACCGGGTCCTCGAAGCGCAGATGCCCTTTGTCGGCCTGACGGGCGGGAAGAACCGGCTCGTGTTCCTTCCCGCCGGCTCGCTCCAGGAGGCCGATCTGGCCGGCGACACGGCTTCGTTCCAGGAGCAGGACGCTCTGTGGGTGACTCGGCCCGAGCTGTACGGTGACTTGACCATGCAGCTCCTCAATCCGGGCATCGCATACGGGACATTGCGGTTGATGACGCCCGAGGAGCTGGCCGCAACCCCGGTCTCGTTCAACGACATCCTGGTGCTCACCCGACTGCCCAACGACCTGCCCATCGTGGGAGGGACGATCACCGAGGAGCTCCAGACGCCGCTGGCGCACGTCAACATCGCGGCCCGGACCCGGGGGACGCCCAATCTGGCCATGCTTGAAGCCTCGAAGGACCCTCGAATCGCTCCGTTCTTCGGGAAGCTCGTGCGGTTCGAGGTGGCGGAGGGCACGTTCACCATCGGGCTGACCACGATCGAGGAGGCCGAGGAGTACTGGAAGAGCCAGCAGAAGGAGCCGATGGTTCCCTCCGGCGACATCGGCCGGACCGACCTCGCCGACTTCTCTCAGTTCGGCTTTGCCGATGCCACGGCGTTTGGCGTCAAAGCCGCCAACCTGGCCGAGATGACCCGGGTGTTGCCCAAGAACACGCCGGACGGTT
Source organism: Deltaproteobacteria bacterium (assembly GCA_016875215.1). Lineage (GTDB taxonomy): Bacteria > Myxococcota_A > UBA9042 > CAIXZC01 > CAIXZC01 > CAITUV01. The sequence goes on along the minus strand of VGRX01000075.1, from coordinate 3,093 downwards.
TCGGCATACCCTTCCACTACTATGATCGGTTCATGAAGGACGGTCGGATGACCTCGGCGATGTGCGACGGCGCCCGGAAGGACTGTGCTGAGGAGGGGCGGCCCGACGATGTCTGCGATGCGGCCCGCAAGCTCTGCCAGCCACCCGTGATCGAGGAAGAGGCGCCGCCCTCTGACGAGGAACGTCCGCCTTCGGGCGAGGATGCGTCGTCTCCGGCGGAGGGAGAGCCGTTCTACGACACGGTGGAGCGGTTCCTCGGCGATGCCGGCTTCAAGTCGGACACGGCATTGCGGGAGGCAGCGCTCGATGCGCTCCGGTACGCGATGCGCAACACGGCGATCGATCCGGAATTCGCCGAGGTCCTCGATGCCCGGGTGTCGGAGTTGTTCGGGGAAGTCAAGGTCCGGCTGCGCTCGTCGACCAACTGCGAGGACCTGCCCAACTTCTCCGGCGCTGGACTGTACACGTCCACCGGTGCGTGGGCCTCCGGGCCGCAGGCAGCGTCGCTCGAGATCCGCAAGGTATGGGCCTCGGTGTGGAACTTCAAGGCCTTCGAGGAGCGGGCTTTCTGGAACATCGAGCATCGGGCGGTCCGGATGGGCGTCCTGGTCAGCACGGCCTACCCCGATGAGCAGGCCAACGGAGTGCTCATCACCCGCAACGTGGCCGATGCAACCTCCTACGGCATGTACGTCAACGTGCAGGTCGGTGAGGAGCCGGTGACGAACCCGGAGGGCGGGGCGATGCCCGAGATCCTGACGCTGCTTCCCGCTCCGGGGTGGGACGGCGTGCAGGTCAACCGGCAGCGGTTCTCGAGCCTGTCTCCGGACAAGCCCATCCTGACGCAGCCCGAACTGTGGAAGCTCTATGTCTCGGCCTACAAGGTCATGGTGCACTTCGGCAAGCTCTATGGCGAGGATCCGTATTCGTTCCCGTTCGACATCGAGTTCAAGTTTGCCGGCCCGGACCGCAAGCTGATCTTCAAGCAGGTCAGGCCGTACTCGGTGGCAGGGGAGTAAGGACCCTGAACGCAGCTGTCGAAACACCCCCGCAGTCCGCAGACTACCTGCGGATCGGGGCGGCGGGGCAGAACGGCAATAGGACACATAGGACGAATAGGACGAATAGGACAAATAGGACGCCGCCGCCCCAATAGGACGAACGGCTCCTTACTATTCGGCGGATCGGGGCGAAGCCCGGGGGCCGACATGTCTTGGCCGACCCGTGGGGGCGGTGCGCCAGCGGCGTGATGGCACCGGGTCCTACCCGGCGGGGCGGCGGGGCAGAACGGCAATAGGACACATAGGACGAATAGGACGAATAGGACAAATAGGACGCCGCCGCCCCAATAGGACGAACGGCTCCTTACTATTCGGCGGATCGGGGCGAAGCCCGGGGGCCGACATGTCTTGGCCGACCCGTGGGTGCGGGGCGCCAGCGGCGTGATGGCACCGGGTCCTACCCGGCGGTTGACGGGAGGCAACCGGTCGGTTAAACTGGTTGGCAGGAGGTGGTCCATGGGAAAGCACGTGCACATCGTGGGGGCATTCGAAGCCAAGACGCACCTGGCCGACCTGCTTCGCCGGGTGGACAACGGCGAGGAGTTCGTGATTGAACGCCGGGGGCGGCCGGTGGCCAGGCTGATCCCGTACTCGAAGGGGGCTCGAAGTCCGACGCTGGCCGAGACGGTTGAGGAGATGCGTTCGGTTCGCAGCGGGCTGAAGGGTCCGTTCGACATCCGGGAGTTGATCTCGGAGGGGAGGCACGAATGACATCCTGGGTTGTCGACTGCTCCCTGGTCCTGGGATGGTGCCTTCCGGACGAACGGTCGGACCGCTCCGACCGGTTCTTTGCGGTCCTGCCGCCGAGTGCGATCCTGCGTGTTCCGGCCCTGTTCTGGTACGAGGCCTCCAACGCACTGAGCGTCGCGGCCAGGCGGGGGCGCATCCCACAGGAGGAGTGCGACCGTCTGTCTTCCCTCGTGGCGGGGCTGCCGCTCGTGACCGACCCGTCGACGCCGGAAACGATGCGGCGCCTGACTGCGCTGGCCGTCCGTCACGGCCTCTCGGCCTACGATACCGCGTACCTGGACCTGGCGCTCAGGTCGGCATCAGGCCTTGCCACGCTCGATGACAGGCTTTCCGATGTCGCTCGAAAGGTGGGGCTGGCAGTTCCAGACTGAATCCCACGCCCGGGTTTCTCCACCGTTCCCGACATGCAACCCCGACGAACAAATAGTAATTTTCTCCCCCTTGACAACCGGGGAAGCACCGCTAGTATACCGCCGTTTTCCAGGGTTTCCACCCCACTCGGGAGGTTGCCATGTCGGTCAATATCGTGCAGGAGCTCATCGGCCTTGCCCGCAAGGCGCGGGTGTTCGTCAGCATGCCGTGGGTGGAGGGGCTGACACCCGAATGTCTCGGCCGGGAGGGCCGCTTCGAGATCGCAAAGACCGGCGAGCAGTTCGAGCGGCGCCACGGGATCTTCCACCTGTCCGAGTGCGGCCTGTCCCCGCTCGACCACGGCGGCCTGTACGGCGATGCCTGCTTCGAGGGGATCCTGGTGATCAACGGCCAGGTCTTCCTGTACCGGGAACACCTCGAGCGCTGGTGGCAGTCTGCAAAGAAGATGTCAATCTCCATGCCCTACTCGATGGAGGAGCTGGGCTGGTGGATCCTCAAGACCATCCAGGAAGTCGGTTTCTCGACGCAGGAGAAAGGGTACCTTCGCCCCGTGCTCACTCGGGGGTTCGGCAACCTCGGGATCAACCCCGCCAAGTGCCTGGCGCCGACGGTCTACTGCATCGTGTCCACGATTCAGCTCTATCCTCCCGAGGCATACGACCGGGGCATCGAGCTGTCGATCGCACGCAATACGCGGCGGGCCGGCAAGGACATCGTGGACCCCAACATCAAGAGCAACAACTACCTCAACAACATCTTCGGCCTGCTCGAAACCCGGGAGAAGAAGACGCTCGAGACCATGATGATGACTTCGGACGGATTCGTGGCCGAGGCGACTGCGGACAACATCTTCCTCATCCGCAAGGAAGAGGGCTGGCAGGAGAATTCGGCCAAGGTGAACCTGTTCCCC
>VGRX01000074.1 GCA_016875215.1 Deltaproteobacteria bacterium | reverse complement strand
GGAAAGGCGCCGGACGGCACGCCTCTCTCGACCGCCCCTTGCTCCTGTCACCTGGGTTGCGTGGTGGACGAGACCCTCACCTGGATCGCAGTCACGGTCGAGAAACCGTCGGATGTGGGCTTCGCGTTCCAGATCGGCAAGTTCAACGCGGACCTCAAGGTCAAGATGGTCAAGGGGGCCGTCTTCAAGAACATCGTGGACCTGGCGTTCGCAGGCGGCTACCTGTACTTCTCGTCCACCCAGTACTGCTCGGACACGGGCTGCAAGTTCCTGGTCTACCGGTTCGACCTCGAGAACATCCCGGAACCCAAGTCGATCTTTCTCATTCCCCCTGACGACGATCCTGACTTCAAGGACGGGCAGGCCACGACCGACGGCCATTTCGCCGCGAGCACGGACGGCAAGACCCTGGCGTTCTTGTCCCCCACGATCCGCAGCCAGCGTGTGTATGTCTGGCGCAACGACGTGCTCAAGGAGCTCGACTACGTGTGCCCGGGCGGCATGCAGGGTGACCACTGCACAGGATCCGGCTCGGAGTTCTCCGACCTCGATCCGCTCGCTCTCACGCCCAGCGGCAAGCGCCTCGCCTGGTTCTCGCGCATCAAGGACAGACTGGTACTTCGCTCGTACGATACGGATGGCGGCAGCGTGAAGGAGCAGGTCCTCATGGATACCAAGGGCCAGGACTACCCGGCCGCGTCGTGCTCCCAGATCGACCAGGACCTGTGGAAGTTCAACAAGGTGGTCAGCCCGCTGTTCACTCCGGACGGACAGAAGCTGCTGTTCGTGGCGTTCTCCAACTGCGACCCGTCCAAGAAGGCGTTCACCGATGTCGTGAGCTTCCCCGTCGGCAAGATCGGGGATGGCCCGCTCACGGCCAACACCCTGACCAACCTGACGAACACCAGGCGGACCAACGGGGTCGACAACTCGGTCATCGAGACCTTCGACATCTCCCCCGCGGGTGGGAACATCGTGTACAACGCCACCCCGGTCTACGGCCAGGACAAGGAGACGCAGCTCCCGGACACGTCGGCCAAGGCCAAGCAGTCCCGCGAGCTGTGGGTCGCATCGACGGACGGAGAACGGAAACGCCAGATCACGTACAATTCGAAGCAGAGCGTCATCTGGCTCAAGGCCGTGCCGACGCCGAAGATCGGCAATCCAAATCCTTGATTTCACCCTGTCCTACGGTGTATCGTTCCGCACCGGAGGTGCCCATGGGCAACGGTATTTCGGATGCAATCAAGCAGGCCGGAGTGGTTGGGGCGGGAGGGGCGGGCTTCCCGACACACGTGAAGGCGGAAAGCCGTGTGGACACGGTGGTTGCCAACGGCTCGGAGTGCGAGCCGCTGCTTCATTCCGACCAGGCTCTGATGCTCGAGTACCCCAAGGAGATCGTAGCGGGGCTCGAGCAGATGATGCAGGCCACCGGAGCATCGCGGGGAATCCTGGCGCTGAAGGCCAGGTACGTGGAGCAGGTCGAGGCTTTCCGGATGCTGCTCTCTTCTCACCCGGACGTCACGCTCGCCGAGCTCGGCAACTTCTATCCGTCGGGTGACGAGCAGTCGCTGGTATACGAGACCACGGGCCGGATCGTGCCCGAGGGGGGCATCCCGCTCAACGTGGGCGTCGTTGTGGACAACGTCGAGACGCTGTACAACGTTCACCAGGCCATGAAGGGAATCCCGGTAACCGAACGGACCGTGACGGTCGTGGGCGAAGTCCGCAGCCCCGGGGTCTACCGCTACCCGGTCGGTACCACCGTTGCCGATGCGATCCGGATGTGCGGAGGGACCACCGTTCCGGATGTCGCGGTGATCGACGGCGGGCCCATGATGGGCAGGATCGGATTCGGGCTTGCCGGGGTCATCCGCAAGACCACGTCGGGGCTCATCGTGGTGCCGGCGGATCACCCGTTCGTCATCCGGCGGACGCTGCCGGTGAACATGGAGCTGCTCCGCACGGTTTCCATGTGCTGCCAGTGCCGGGAGTGCACCGATCTGTGCCCCAGGTACCAGCTCGGGCACGACCTGGAGCCGCACAAGGTCATGCGGGCCGTCATCACCCGCAGCGAGAACCCGCCGCACCAGGTCACGCAGGCGCACATCTGCTGCCAGTGCGGTATCTGCGAGACCATCGCCTGCCCGCTCGGGCTCTCCCCGAGAAACGTATTCGCCATGGTTCGCAGGGAGCTTGCGGCCAAGGGGGTCAGGAACCCGCACCACCGGAAGCCGGAGCAGGTGCGGGTCGCGTATGCCTACACCAAGTTGCCCAAGGAACGGGCCTTGGCCCGCACCGGGCTCTCGCAGTACGACGGACATTCTCCCTATCGGGGACCGGTGTCGGGCGTCCGCCGCGTGGAGCTGCTCCTGTCGCAGCACATCGGGGCGCCGGCGAAACCCGTGGTCCGGCAGGGTGCGTTCGTCAATCGAGGCGAGATGGTTGCCGCACCGCCCGACGGGGTGCTGTCTGCCGCCATCCACGCCAGTATCAGCGGCCGCGTCACTGCCGTGGCCAGCGACCGAATCGTGATCGAGGGGTAGCATGAACCACCCGGCAATCGGAATCGTGGAGCTCAACAGCCTGGCCCGTGGAACCGTGGTGACCGATGCCATGGCGAAACGGGCCCCCATCGAGGTCCTGGACAGCCATCCCATCTGCCCGGGGAAGTTCCTCATCATCGTGGCGGGACAGGTCGATGACATCCGGGAGGCGATGGATGCCGGCCGCCACTACGGCGGCTACACCATGACCGACTCGATCATCATCGAGAACCTCCATGCCCAGGTGCTTCCCGCAATCCAGGGGGCCAACCCGGTACCCGACATCACGTCGGTCGGCCTGCTCGAGACCTGGGCCACGCCGTCGTGCGTGATCGCTGCCGACGCGGCCTGCAAGGCCGCGCAGATCACGCTCATCGAGGTGCGACTCGCCAACGGCCTCGGGGGCAAGGCCTTCATGACCCTGACCGGCGAGCTGCACGAGGTCGAAGCGGCCATGGCCGCTGCCGTGGCCGCTGTGACCTCGGGCCAGCTCATCCGGCACGAGATCATCCCCGCACCGCACCTGGCAGTCAAACCCACGCTATTCTGATTTGGCCTCGGCTGCAGGCTCGGTCCCCTGCTTCGGGAACGGTTCGAGGTACATGGCCCCGAACAGCAGCGTACCGAGGGGGGGACTCACGTCCTTGGAATCCACGTAGACCTGGATGCGGCGAAGCTCTTCCGAGGCCCCCCGGCGCAGCGTCCTGGCCACCGGGAAATGGTATCGCCGCCAGTGGTCCTGGAGCCGCTTGATCTTGAAGGTGCGCTTCGATCCGTTGCTTCCCTCGATCCGGACATGGACCGGGCTGGCCGGCGTGTGCACGGCGTCCCCCTTCATCCAGAGGACGAGCTGGTCATACTCCGATGCGGGCCCGACCGAGCCCACCCGCTCCGAGAACCCGATGAACGCATCCCCCTTTCCCAGCAGCTTCTGCTTGGAGACGTGGTACTGGAGATACATGAACGCCGTCTCCCCCGCCGGCCCGACCCGCCTTCCGAGCCCCACCTGGCACTTGCCGCCGCCTTCGATCAGGTCCCGCGTCGTGCCCGTCCCCGTCCGCTCCGCGTCGGTGAACGGATCGAGCATGACGATGCTGCCGGGCCAGCTCGGTGCGATGCGCTCGTGCACGCGAAGCTGCGCCGTCTCCTCGGTCCCCGAGCTGGTCCGACCGACGACCTGCACCGGTTCCGGCGATGGCGGCAGGTCCAGCTCGAGTACGAGGTCGGGGCTGACGGTCCCGGTCTCGACGACTTTCTCCCCCGCACGGGTGGCCACGAAGGAGAGCGACTCGTGCCGGTTGAGGTACAGCGTCCGGTCCCACCAGACCGCCACGGGGGACGCCACCTTCTGGCCCGGAACCGGGTAGGAGAAGACGACGGATTCCATGAAGACCGCCTTCTTGATGTCGAGGCGGACTTCCCGCTCCAGCCTGCCGAACGAGCCGCTGGCGGCGGCTACGAACGTGATGCCCGACCCTCGGCAATCCGACGGGACCCTGTAGACCAGCCGGTTTCCGGCCACGTCGAGAGCCCCGCCGCACGGGTCCTGAGGGGCCGAGAACGCGAACTGCGGCTGCTCGCCCACCAGGTCCGGGACCACCTGGACCTCGATGACGACCTCGCGGCCGGGAACGGCCATGTCCGGGTAGATCCGCAGGTGCAGCGAGCGCGAGACGGCATCGGAGACCGGTGCCGACAGCCCCAGGCCGGAGGAAGGCGACGCGGCCTGGTCCGCGGCTCCGGCTTGCGTCTTGCCCCCCGGCTCATCCTCTTTGTTCCTGCACCCCACGGGCAGGCTGAGAACCAGCAAGGCCAGCACGAGCGCAGTCGGTCCACGATCGACCATCCCTCCAGGAGCGTGTTGCGCATTGGATTCCGAAGCGAAAATCCGACAGGTGCGCCGGATGTGCGACGCAAGATGTGGGGGCATACTGGTGGTACGTTCCCATATCTTGTGCCCCGCAGACGACGTGCATGGCGGATTTGCAGCCGGAAGATCAATGCGCAACACGTTCCTAGACCTCCAACATGAAGTTGCCCTCGAACACCGCCTTGTAGTCCAACGCCAGGACCTTCCAATGGATGGCCGGTGCGAGGAGCAGCCATGCGATGAACAGGGCGACCAGCCAACCGCGGCGGGGTTGCTCGAGCCGCATCAGCCAGAGGGTTCCGAAGCCGGCCAGGAGAGCGAGCGGCGGCAGCAGCGCCAGCGATACCCTCCCCCCCCGGAAGGTCTGCGACATGTCCACGTGGAACCAGACGGCCACCGCGACGACCAGCCAGAGCGAGAGTGCGACGAACAGTGCACGGTCCTCTCGCCACGGCCGGCCCACCAGGCCGAGCACCGCGAGGACGGGTACCACCAGCGGGACCCTGGACGGGGCCAGCCACCAGTGCCGGAGGTTCCCGAGCAGAGCCCCCGGCTCCACGGTCCAGGACAGGAACTCCCCCTCGAACTGCGGGGCCGACGGGAGGGTTGCGAGGCGCACGGCCATCATGGCGACCATGGCCGCCAGCGGGCCGAAGAACGACGGCCGCGCCCACTCCTTCCACGGGACCCCCAGGAGTGGGACGGCAAGGAGCGCTGCGGCCACGCCGATCGCCTCGGGCCGCATGAACATCGTGAACAGGAAGAGCGCTGCAGCAAACAGGTATGCCCAGGGCTCGCGTGTGCGCACGTACACCATCAGCGCCAGGAGCGCGTACACGGCAAACGTCACGAGCGGGACCATCAGGGAGATCGATGCCGAGACCGCGACATGGCCCGGGAAGGTGGCAGCGACCAGGCCTGCCGTCAGCGGGGCAGCAACCCCGGGCATGGCCAGCGACGCAATGCCGTACACCCCCACGGCGGCCAATGCCCCGAGCACCACGTTGAGCACTGCAACCCCTTCGAGCGAGACGGTGGCGAATCGCCCTGCCGTGCCGAGATACCAGGCAGCCGATACGTGGGGGAGCTCGGCAGAGGGTACCCAGACTCCGGTCAGATCCCCTCCCGGGAGTGCGAAGAAGGCGACGATGCGCACGGCCAGTGCGGTCGTTGCAACTCCGACCAACCCCCACCACCAGCCCAGGCTCCGGCCGGCAAATGCCCGGCGGAACGACGGGGCCCCTGCGACGGCTGCCACGAGCAGAACAAGGAGCAGCAGATCCCCCAGCAGCTCCGTGAAGTGCACCTTGCGAGAGGACGGGGCCACGCGGCGGGCCTGCTCCGACGCGGCCTCCGCCTTGGCCGCGGCCGGCCAGAAAGTGCCGTCGTCGTTGGCAGCCACGGCCTCCAGGAGGGGCGCTGCCACAGCGGAATCCCCCTCGACGACGAGGGCGAAGCTTCGGCTGCGAGTGCCGCTCCGGAGCGATACCTCCGGGGGCAGGAGGTGCACCCGCACACTCTCCCTGCCCTTGAGAAGGACCAGTGTGATGGAGTGCTTCTCGAGCGAGATGCCGTCCAGCACGAACCCGGCGGTCACCTCCCCGTCCAGGACGTACGGAAGAACCAGCGCCTGCACGCGCTCCGCCATCTCCGGGACCACCTTGTAGCGGCTCGCAGCATCATCCAGCCGCCTCAGGTCGGCAGCCGGGATCTCCAGCGCGGCAGCCGGCACGGCCGCGGAAAGAACCATCCACGTCAACAGAGTCGACAGAAGCAGTCCGCTCCTCAATTCCGCCCTCCTCAACGGCGGGAATGGCGTCGAGCCTCTCCCCGCGCAATCCAGTCCTAGGACAACCGGGAGAACAACTCCGCCGCCCGTGCGGCAAGCGGCTCCTCGTAGGTCCCTGCAAGCCTCGCCAGCCCGGCTTTCAGCATCGGGAACGGGGCGACTTCCTTGAGCATCGCGGCTACAGCCGAGACCGTCGCATCGGTCACATCCCCCGCAGATAGAAGCTCGACCAGCCTCGGCTCCATGCTCCGGACGAAGCGGAGCTTGCGGTCCAGGGGAACCCCGCCGCCGAATTCCGTGGCATACTCCGGGTAGTCGATTCCGATACGCCGCATCATCTCCTGCTCCCAGCCGCCCAGCAGCTCGGCCAGCTCACGGTCGACGCTGCGGGCCGCTGCCTGCACGACCTCCGCTGTAGCGTCCTCCCCCAGCGGCGGTGTGCTCTGCTCCGCATAGGTCTTGTTCTTCGGCTCGGTACCGGAGGGGCGCAGAATCACCCGCACCCCGCCTTCGAGCTCGAACACGAGGACGTCGCGGGACGCCCGGTCGGTCTCGCTTCGGATGGGACCGAACACGCCCGCAGGATCCTGTCGGTCGTGGAACGCGAGCACGCGACGCCCGCCGATCCGCTCGGGCGGGTTCCTTCTCAGGCTGTCCTGCACCTTGCGGATGTCGGTCAGCCCCTGCACCCCTTCCATGGTCACCGACTTGAGCGCGGTCCCGCAATACCCGAACCGGCGGTAGATGTCGAGAAGCCGCCGGAACAGAGGCACGCCGTCCGCGACGCAACGCTCCGCCAGCTCGGCCAGGAGGATGGCGCCGTTTGCCGCGTCCTTGTCCCGGATCACGGGAGATGCCAGCACGCCGTGGCTCTCCTCCATGGCCATCAGGAAGTCCTCTTCCGTGGCCTCGAACGTCCTCCAACGCCCGGTCCGACGCACCGAATCGAGAACGTCCCCGATGTACTTGAAACCGACGAGAAGATGGCCGATGCAGCGAACGCCGTACGCCCGGGCCATCCGGCAGACAAGGTCGGTGGTCACCTCGGTCTTCACGATGTACGAGGCGGAATCCAGGCGAGCCTGCGACTTGCGGGTCTCCAGCACGTGCCAGGCCATGAGCAGCCCGATCTGGTTCCCGGTCAGACACCGCCAGACGCCCGCTTCATCCGGGACCGCTACGCCGAGCCGATCCGCATCCGGGTCGGTAGCCATGGCCACCTGGCAGCCGGCCTCCCGGGCGACCCGGATCACCTCCTCCATGGCACTGGGGACTTCGGGGTTCGGCGTGAGGAATGGGACGGTCGGGAACGCACCGTCGAAGCTCGCCTGCCGATCGGCAAGCACGCAGTCGAACCCGGCCTCCCGGAAGATCGGCCACGCTGTGGTCAGCCCCGTGCCGTGCAGCGACGAGAACGCTATCCTGGCCCGCCCCTTGGGAATCGCGGGGTCCAGGAGGGCCAGGTTGGCTGCCCGGTACGCCTGCCGGTCCTCCGGAGTCAGGAAACGGATGAGCCCCAGCTTGCAGGCCTCCTCGAAAGGCATCGTGTCCGCGTTCCGGACACCGGCTGCCACCGCCACGAGCTCCTCGTCGTATGGCGGTACCTCCTGCCCGCCGGCCGCGTTGTAGAACTTGGCCCCGTTGTCATCCGGGTGGTTGTGGGAAGCGGACATGTTGAGCCCGCCGTTCGCCCCCATGTGGAAGATGTGGAACGACAGCTCCGGAGTGGAAAGGAAGCTCTCCTCGCCCGGGTCCACCATGGTCACCTGCACACCATTGGCTGCGTACACGCACGCGGCCATCACCGACAGGTCCCTCGACGTCAGGCCGTAAAGGAGCTCGAGGCTCTCCCGGTCGTAGCTCCCGCGCAGGTCGAGGAACCGCCGGACGTCTGCTGCCACCACGACATGGAGCCTCCCCTCGGGAAACCTCTGCCGAAGAAACCGGCAATGCCCCTGGACCGAAGTCGTGACGGTGTAGGGGTTGATCCGGTTCGGCCCGGGGCCCACCGGCCCACGCCGCCCCCCGGTTCCGAACGGAAGCATGGCGTAGAAGCTGTCGAGCAGCAGGCCGAAGCGCCCCCTCTCGACCAGTGACACGATGGCCGGCACGTAGGAAGCGAACCGCTCGTCGGACAACCACTCGTCGAGCGCGGTCAGGGCCGCGACCTTGACCTCCTCGCCAGCAGCGAGACCTTCGATTCCAGCCCTGGCCGCGATCCGTGTCGATTCGATCCGATGGTCCACCGGCATCCTCCTGACAACCCACGTTTGGCGCAAATGCCCTGTCCACATCCGGCCCGGGGCCGGACTGCGTCCTCTCCAATAGCAACAAAGCGCCCCCGCGTCAAGGCAACAGGCCGCCAACGGCCGTCTTTTCGTTTGACCTCGCCCCGGGATTCCGCTACGTTGGCATGCTGAGTGGCGAGGTGTTGACAACCCGCTGGGGTCGGAGGCCTTTGGGGGTCGTCCGCCTCCCGTTATTCGGGCGGTGCCGTGGAGAAATGGAAGAGCTACGGCAAGCAGATCCGAAGCACGGTGTCCTATTCGACCGTGGGCATCGAAATGGGCCTGTCGGTTGGGCTGGGCTACCTGCTGGGAGATTGGCTCGATTCCCGATTCGGGTGGGAGCCCTGGGGAATGATTGCACTCGTCCTGCTCGGCAGCGCAGCGGGGTTTGTCGGCCTCGCACGGGCGCTCAAGAGGATGAAGAAACAGGAAGATGACTAGGGCGGTATTTACGAGAACGGTTTCTTTGCAGGCGATCCTGGTGATCGTGGGGATGATCGCGACCTTTCTCCTGTCAGGGGTCGACCTGGCGCTTTCTCTCGGGGCAGCGGGAATCGTCTCCTTCCTCGACCTGCTCCTGATCGGCCTGGCCGCGATTCGCCTTGCCTCGGGGCCGGTGCGCGGACGCCTCTTCTACGCACTGGCCCTGGCTGCCAAGTTCCCGGTGCTCATCGCTGCCGTCTACCTGCTCGTCGTTCCGTTGGCGCTCGACCCGCTGGGACTGGCGCTCGGATTCTCGACGCTCGTCGTTGCCATTCTGTATGCGGCGCTCGGCCTCAACCGGACCGAGCAGCAGGGAGCAACCACATGAGCGGAAAGGTCAAGGGAATCGTCATCGCTCTCGGCGTTGCCGGCCTGATCGGCGTTTCTTTCGCCATTCCCGACGTGCGCGGCCATCTCCCCGAGCATACCCCTGCCGGAGAGCACTGGTCGCTCCTGGTGCAGTACTTCCCCGGCCTGGTCCACAACCTCCACGGCATCATCGCCCCGTACAAGACGTGGGTTGCCGGCGAGGAGCCGAGCCGCGTGTCCCACATGGTCATGGCCGTCATCGTCGCCCTGCTCGCAATCGGTGCGGGGGTTTTCGTCAGGCGCCGGGCTGCCTGCGCGGATGGCGGCCTGCAGCCCGACCGGAAGCTGACCGTGGTCTCCTTCATCGAGATCCTCTGCGAGACAATCCTCTCTCTCATGGAAGGGATCATGGGGGAGAAGAATGCCCGCCGCTACTTCCCCCTCATCGCGTCTCTGGCCGTCTTCATCCTCTTTTCGAACCTCCTGGGCATGATCCCGGGGTTCGTCCCCCCCACCGACAGCCTGTCCACTACCCTGGCGCTCGGCACTGTGGTCTTCTTCTCGACGCACTTCCTGGGAGTCCGCGAGCACGGCATCTCCTATTTCAAGCACTTCCTCGGTCCCATCGTGAAGTGGTACGCGCTTCCGCTCATGCTCCTGATGCTGCTCATAGAGACTGTGAGCCACCTCGTGCGCCCTTGCAGCCTTGCGGTCCGCCTCATGGGCAACATCATGGGGGACCATAAGGTGCTCTTCATGTTCCTGTCGTTCGGGATGCTTCTCGTGCCGCTTCCCATCGTGGCGCTGGGGCTCCTGGTCGCAATCGTGCAGACGCTGGTCTTCAGCCTGCTGTCCATCGTCTACATTGCTCTGGCTATCGAGCATCAAGAAGGTCACTAATCGAGAACGGAGGAGAGGGTCCATGTCGAAGAAGCTGTCGAGAATGGTTGTCGGGGTGGTCGTGTTCCTGACCGGCGTGCTGGTTCCCGCACTTGCGTTTGCTGCGGATGCTGTGGAGGCGGACAATGCCTTCTCGCAGAACATGTACCTGGCGCTTGCAGCCGGCTTCGGGATTGCGGTGGCGGCATTCGGCGGGGCCCTCGCACAGGGCAAGGCAGCAGCGGCAGCCCTCGAGGGGATCGCGCGGAACCCGGGGGCAGCGGGCAAGATCCTCACCCCCATGATCCTGGCGCTGGCCCTGATCGAGTCGCTCGTGATCTACGCGCTCATCATTGCGTTCGTCCTTTCCGGCAAGATCGGCTGAGAACGGCGCAGGTCGCTCGTGATCTACGCGCTCATCATTGCGTTCGTCCTTTCCGGCAAGATCGGCTGAGAACGGCGCAGCAAGCCGTCCGATCTTCCTTTCGCCCGGTCTGTTCCGGGGTGGGTTTCCTGCCTGTGGGCGGGGATTTTCATCTTATTGTTGCATTAATCGCTGTCCTGGACGATTATGAGGGCAGAAGGCTAGCCCCTTGAAAAGGAGGCGGACCCTGTTCGCCAGGAAATGATGGACCTGTACGCCGTCGTTCGCGAAGCACTGAGTTCCGGTGGAGCGCTACCCAAGGTCTCGCTCGTGGCACTGGCCTGGACGCTGGCTGCCGGAGTGGGACACTTGAGCGAATCGGCCTTTGCCCTTGCTCGCTTCTCCCGTGAAGGGCCGGTCATGCCGCCTCTGCTCCCGCAGCTCGAGCTCAAGTGGAGCGCTGCCGGGTTTCGACTCGCGCTCTGGCGCTGGTTCCGGCGGGTCGGGCTGATCGTCCAGTTCGGGACCGTCGTGTGGGCACTGGCGCTGAGCGGACACATCGCGCTGCAGGTGCTGCGGGCGGGCCTGGTCACCCGGGGGTGGAACGAAGAGCTCGCCTCCGCTTTGAAGATGAGCCTCGGGACCACGGTTCTGTTCGCTGGAGGGATCCTGGCCACGCTCGTGTTCGGGGGGCTTGCCGGCCTGCTGTCCGCAAGGGCATCCAACTACGTGCGGGCCAGCAACGCTCTGTTGACCCGTGAGGACGTCGAGCGGGTGCGCCGCATGCTCGAGCGTCTCGAGCGGGATTCCGACGTTCCTCCGCCGGGCGCCCGCGAGCTCGGCTCGCCGGCTCCGCTCGCAACGGAGGCCCCGGCCGCCGCGGGTTCCGAGGACTGGCCGGAATGACCATCCGAGACAGAATCCGCTTCGCCCTGGAGCGGCTGGTCATCCAGCTCTGGCTCTGTGCGATGCTCATGCTGCTCTTTCGGTTTTCCGCTTCCGACGCCGCACCGGCGCCGGAGACCCCCGTATCCGCACCGCCGGCGCAGTGCGATCTGGCCGACATGCCGTCCCCGTGCACCCCGGATGCGCAACGCACGCTCCTCCGCCTTGCTTCAGCGCCCCAGGCCTCCTACCTGGCTGCCTGCGTTGCGAGTCCTCCTTGCCGCACGCCGTTTCTCGGGGCAGCCGGGGTGGGCGGAACCCTGGTTCAGGAGGTCGAGCGCGTCCGGGGGGCGTGGGGGTCGATGCCCGAGCCGGTCCTGCTGCGGACCGCACCGGACATGATGCCGCCGGACTGCGGACAGGCGGGCCCGCCTGCGCTGTTCGTGCTGCCCGAGACGATGCTGACCCCGTCGCTCGAGGTTCTTGCGGGCCCGTTCGATGCATCGGGCAATCCGGTCCCGGCTGCCGGTCGGCCGCCTCTCCTGACCGTTCTGCCGGCAGTCAGCCTCGATGCGCCGATGGAGCGGCTGCTGCGCCTTTCGGAGCGATTCCCCGGAGTGCCGGATCGGTTGGCTGCGTGGAGCGGAACCGCGGGGCACGGATGGCTCGTCTTCCCGCTCACCCGGTTTTCTCCCGATGCGGAGAGCTACCCGGCAGCGGTCCAGCTCCTCGGCCGGATCGCTCGGGCCGTGGTTCCGCCACCGAGACCGCATCCTGTGATCGTGGACCTTGCCGGGATGTCCCCCTGCCCTTCGGTGGACGAGATGCAGCGGCTCGTCTACTCCCTTTCGTCCCTCGGGTTCTTCTCGGTGGGCCAGGCGCTGGACGGGGCCCCCGGCACCGCTCCCCTGTTCGAAGGCCAGGTGCTGCGCGGCCGCGTGCTGTCCGTCGCTGTCACATCCGCCGAGGGAGCGTGCCCCACCACCGCCTCGGTCCAACCCGCAAACCTCGGCCGGTGGCTGGCCGCCCAGTCCCAGGATGTCCCGCCCGCGGCCGTCCTCACCGTCGTGCTGCTCCACTGGAAGGACCCGGACCTGTCCGCATCGACCCGCGAATCGCTCGTGCAGAACCTGCTGGATGCCGGTGCCTCGGTCGTTGCCGGCGTCCAGCCCGGATCTCCCGGACCGCTGCTCGGCAGCACGGCTGGTCTCGGAATCGCGAACCTCGGAACGATGCTCTCGCTGGACGGCGTCATTCCCCGAGCCACCGGTCCGTCCGGAGCGGCACTGCAGTGCCATCGATCCGACTCCGCAACCTATGCGTGCAGTGCGATACCGGTGGCCCCGTCGCTGGGCATCGGTGTTCCCGTGCCGGACCCGACCTGTGCGGCCTGCAGGCTTCTCCCTTCCGCAGCGATCGACGGACTGTACCGCTGACCCGTGTCAATCCGCAGCCATTCGGCTTGTGGACGGAAGCACAGCAGCCGCCACGGCCGATACCCTTGGGGGTTAACGCAGAAGGGCGACCGCGCGGTCGCCCCCCATGCTTGCCGAAGAACCGCTGCCGGCAGGACGTCCTTGCCGGCAACTGGACGTCGAGACTACTTCTTCTCTTCCTTCTTCTCTTCCGCCTTGGGCTCTTCCTTCTTGGTCTCGTCCTTCTTGGCCTCGTCCTTCTTGGCGCAGCCGGCAAAGCCGAGCACGCCGAACGCAAACACAGCAGCCAGCAGCATCGCGAGTTTCTTCATTTCCCTTCCTCCAATACCAGTTGAAATGGAACCTGAGACTCAACCCTGGATGGGAGGATTGCACAGCGCAGGACCGGAATGCAAGCAAAAAGAATGAGTGCGGCCTTCGTGCCCTCGCCACACGCTCTCCCCGGCCACACGCGGTCCCCGGCCAGTTGACCGACATCCGGTTTCCCCCTATGCTCGCTTTCGGAGGCGGGAGGATGGTTCGCCAGCAGCCTGGGGAAGAGAGGTCAGTTCGTCTGCGAGGCAGCCTTGCAGGTCTGCTTCTCCCTATTCTCCTCTTCTTCGTCGCCTCCGCTGCGCTTCGTTTCTGCCTGCTCGGCAACAAGCCGTATTGGATCGCGGAGATCCAGGAGTTCACCTACGCATGGCGGGACGACGCGCTCGGCTTTCTGCCGTTTGCGGCAGGCGATATCCTCGGATTCGTGTACCAGCGATGCTGTGCGGTTCTCGGCCTTCCTCAAGTGCCTGCGGTGGTGCGGGGACTGTCGGCACTGACCGGCAGTCTGCTGGCGCCTTGGCTGTTCCTGCTGCTGGCGCGACGCGGGCTTTGGAAGGAGGGCTGGTTCACGGCGCTCCTGGCGACGGTATCTTTTCCCTTGCTGGCCGCATCGCAGGAGGCCCGGTACTACATCGGTCTTTCCACGTTCCTGGGTCTCGGCCTGGTCATCGACCTGTTTGCCGAAGCGAGCGCGAAACCTGTTCCATCGGCTGCTGCTGCTGACAGGGCGGAGGGGGTGTCGGGAAGCGCCGAGGGCCCATGTTCCTTTCCCGGCAGGCTGCCGGGGTATCTGACCGCACTGGGGCTGCTGGATGCCCTGGCTTTGCTCTGTCATCCGTATGCGGCCTTCTGGATTGGGCTTCGCTGGTGCATCCGGCGACCGACCGCTGCACGGCTGCAAAGCTTGCGACGGTGCATGGGCTATGCGGTACCGGTGCTCCTGGCCGTGTCATTCCAGGCCGTGCAGCTGGCTGCGGCCTTCGGCAGGTTCAGAATGCTCCACGACTGGTTCCTCCTGGAGGAGTACCCCCCCGGGTTCCAGCTCCTTCCGGAGCTGCTCGCCTGGCTGTCGGGGGGGACCGGCTGGCCGCTGTTCCTGCTGGCCGGGCTCGCCGGTCTGGGAGTGTTCCTCCTGTCTTCCGAGCGCCCGGAGGCTGCGCTCAGGCTTCTGGCAGTCGCCGTGGGTGGGCCGTTCCTGGTCACGCTGGCCATCTGGCTCGCTCGGGGTCGGTTCTCTTTCACCCACCTTCTTCCCGCTGCGGTGCCGGTGTACCTGGCGGCTGCCCTTGGGCTTTCGGGGCTGGCCCGGCTGGCGGCACGGGCCTGGAACTCGAGGCCCCGGGCGGGGCGGCAGGCCACCTTCGTCATCCCAGCGGCCGCTCTTGCCCTGCTGCTTGCCTTTCAGCCCCTCGTCGCCAGCCTGCGCTTCCTGTACCGGCCGACCCGCCTCGAGCTTGGTGCGGACGTCCGCCACGCCTGCGAAGAGCTTGGGATCCTCGCCCGGCTCCACTCCGGGCCCGGCAACATCGTCGTGACCCGCTACGACAAGTACTTCACCGCGTTTGCGTACTACTGCGGGGCGACTTTGCCCCCAGGTACCGTCGTCGCCACGCCGGAGGCCCCGACCGACCCGTTCTCTCTTGCGTTCAACCACCTCTTTCCGTTCGGCACGCTGGAGGTACCCGGTGCAACTCCGGCTGGTGACCGCGATGGCGGCCAGGGTCTGCAGCCGGCCGGGAACGGGGGCACGCGCGCCACCGACACGGCTGTCCTGCTCGATGACGCTCTCGCCAGGGCGTCTCCCGGGACCGCGCTCTTTCTCCTGGTACCCTACTTCGAGGACGTGGAGGGGGAGTTCAACGAGGCCCACGGCTGGCTCGACCTGAACCGAAGCTACGGTGCCGAGGTCGGCCCCGGCTACCGGGCAGCGCTCTTTGCCCACTGGATCTTCCATGTTCCGCTGGTGCGGGTCTTCGCGTGGAAGGTCGGTCCTCCGGAGACCCGACATCGACTCCGTGCCACCCTCCAGACCATCTTCGACGGGGAACGGCCGCTCAGGTAGAACTGGGCGGGAAGAAAGCCGATTGGCCTCAGAATGTCTTGCGGCGGGCACGCAGAGCTGCCGGGGTCGGGGCTGCGGCCTTTCGACCGCAGCCGCCGGAGAGCCTGGGGACTACTGCTCGTCGACTACTTCTTGTTCTTGTGACGCGCCAGCTTCCTTCGCTTCCGGTACTTGTGCTTCGAGATCTTCCGGCGCCGCCACTTCTTCACGCTCCCCATGAACTCCTCCGCGACACGGTCAAGCCTGCGTTGAGGCCGGCTGGCGGGATCCGTCGATCCACCGCTCCGGCGGGCTGCGAAAGTACTCGTTTCCCTTGCGACTGTAAAGCTATTTTTGCGAGATGCGCCGCTATCGGCCGCCAGCTCCATCCCGGCCGTCGAGAGTGGTGCAGCCGCCCCTCGACGAAGCTCGGGGCAGGCAAGGCGCGAGGCCGGGGTGCGAATGAGGCGTGGCCCAAGCCACGTCGCAGTGAGCAACCGGCCGATGAAACGCCGCGGATGCGCCGCTATCGGCCGCCGGGCTAGAACCAGTTCTTCGTGTTGGTGGGATCGAAGTCGCGCTCGACGGGCGCCTCGGCCTCCGAGACCATGCCGCTGCGAGCCGCTGTGGTCACGGTCTCGTTGCGGGGAAGCGGAGGAGGAACGGCCTGGTCATACGTGCGCACGGGCACGCGGTCCCGGGCCAGCATGTTCCGGTTGGCCGCGGGCTGTGCGACTTCCTGCTCCATGCGCTGCGAGTTCAGCATGCCCGTCTGGCGCGGCTTCGCGGTCCAGTGGGGCCCCGGTGCGGCGGTGTCGCGCGGCATCTCCGATTCCATCTCGGAGGCGAGGTTGCGGCCGACTTCCTTCTCCATGTCGAACCCGGTGGCGATGATGGTCACCTTGACCTTGTCGGTCAGGGTCTGGTCCACCACGCACCCCATGATGATCTCGGCGTTCGGGTCCGCTGCCTTCTGGATGAGCTGCATGGCCTGGTTGATCTCCTGGATCTTCAGGTCGGGCCCGCCGCTGATGTTCACCAGGACGCCGGTGGCCCCCAGGATGCTGGTCTCCTCGAGGAGAGCGGAGGTCATGGCCCGCTGAGCGGCCTCGGCAGCACGCCCCTCGCCCGATGCCTCTCCCATGCCCATGATGGCCTTGCCCTTGCCCTTCATGATCCGCTTTGCATCGGCGAAGTCCACGTTGATGAGGCCCGGGACCACGATGAGGTCGCTGATGCTGCGGACCGCGTCCCTCAGCACTCCGTCGGCCATCTTGAACGCGTCCAGGACGCTGAGGGGCTCGTTCGAGATGTCCAGGAGCCGATCGTTGGGGATCACGATGAGCGAGTCGACCGACTTGGCCAGCTCGCGGATTCCCATGTCTGCGTTCCGCATGCGGG
>VGRX01000073.1 GCA_016875215.1 Deltaproteobacteria bacterium | reverse complement strand
GCTCCCGATCCGAAGTGCGACGACGGCAAGTACTGCACCATCGACAAGTGCATCATGCACGAATGCCGCCACGGACCGGTCGGCGGCAACTGCTGCGAGGATGTGACCGGCTGCAACGACGGCAACCCCTGCACCGACGATGCCTGCATCGCCCACCAGTGCGTCTACACCGCGAACAACTCCCCCAACTGCTGCACCAAGCACACCGAGTGCGGGTGGGGCGGCAAGTGGGACGACGGCGTGATCTGCACCATCGACTACTGCAAGGACTTCCAGTGCCTGCACGTGCTCGACCCCGAGTGCTGCGACGATTCCGGCAAGTACCCCTGTCTGCCCGACACCAACATCTGCACGACCGATTCTTGTGTGAATAATAAGTGTACTCACGCCTATATCCCGAAGTGCTGCGTCAAGTCTGGTGACTGTAATGATAGTAAGTTTTGCACGACAGATTCCTGTGTCAATAATGTATGCCAAAACACCGCAAAAGACGATTGTTGTGACTACGACTACCAGTGCGCAGACACCAATCCGTGCAATCTCGACAAGTGCATCAACCACGTCTGCCGGTACGGGCCCAACGCGGCGCTGCCCGACTGCTGCAAGAGCGATGCGGATTGCAACGACAGCATCGCCTGCACCGCGGAGTACTGTGACACCCAGGTCCTGACCTGTGTCAAGAACCTGGTCCCCAACCAGAATCCCAAGTGCTGCTGGACCGCGGTCGAGTGCGACGACGGTGACCCGTTCACCATCGACAAGTGCGTCAAGAACCAGTGCTCGAACGTCGTCGACATCTTCAAGTGCGACGCGACCCACCCCTGCGACGACAAGAACGTCTGTACCACCGACGTGTGCAACCAGGCGACCCAGAAGTGCAGCTACACCGCCATCAACGGCTGCTGCCTCACCGACGACAGTTGCAAGGTGGCCCCGCTTACGGACGGCAACCTGTGCACGGTCGACACCTGCGACAAGAACAAGTGTGTGTTCAAGCCCATCACCGAGTGCTGCACCAAGGTCGCAGACTGCAACGACAATAATGCATGCACAACAGATTCATGCATTGGCAACGCGTGCAAGCATTCGAAGTCCGACCCTAAGTGCTGTCTCAAAAAAGAGGAGTGTAATGATAATCTTGATTGCACGCTCGACAGTTGTGAAAACCAAAAGTGTCTGAATGTAGTTGATCAGACAGATAAGACATGTTGTGAGATTGATACGAAATGCGAGGACGGGAAGGCGTGGACATTGGATAAGTGCGTTAATTTTGAATGCACAAATACTCCCATCGAGAACTGGTGCACTCTGGATACGCAGTGCGACGACCTGAATCCGTGCACCTGCGACCGGTGCGTGTTCACGAAATGCCGCAACCTCACAGCGGACGTAGCCCCCGTGGGCTGCAACCTGCCCGAGACCTGCTGTCTCAAGGATGATGACTGCGAGGCCACGGGCGACGCTTGCGTCTCGGTGACCTGCACCGACGGCAAGTGCGTCTACAAGAAGGATGATCCCTGTTCGCTCGTGCTGCCGTACACGCAGAAGTTCAACACCTGCGCGGCGCTGTCCGAGATCAGCTGGTCGGTCGTGGACAAGGCCGCTACAGCGGCGGGCAACTGGAAGTGCGTGTCCTCCGGGCCTCTGGGGCCGGACAACCACATGCGGTTCAACTGGTCCCCGCAGATCGCCAAGCTGTTCGATTCCTACCTGGTCACGCCGTCCCTCGACGCGGACCCGGCAACCGTCTCCGCGGTCACGGTGCAGTTCGACCGCTACCTTGACCTTTATGAGAACAGCGTCGACCTCGGCCTGTTCGTCATCCAGGACCTGACCCTGAACGGCGCGGACAAGACCGACACGTTCGTGCCGGTGTGGGCCGAGACCGCGACCACCAGCCTGGAAGCGGACATGCCGGTCTACCAGATTCCGTCGCAGTACCTGAACGAGTACCTCTACCTCGGGTTCAAGGTCTCCACGACCAACTCTTACAACCTCAACGCGTATGACCTGGACAACGTGAAGGTGTGTCCGGGGTACGCACCGTCCTTCAAGTCGATCCCGACGCAGGTCAACTCGCTGTGGAACAGCACCGCGTTCGAGTACATCACGGTGACCGAGCCGGATGCCCTGGACAAGATCTCCCTGTCCATCGTTTCCGGCCCCGCGTTCGTCTCCATCGGGCCGGTCGCGTATTCCAGCCTGTACAAGCACTGGTACGCCAAGGTGATCGTCGCGCCGACCTCCGACGCAGACATCGGCGACTACACGGTGGTCGTGCGTGCCACCGACGGTTGCATCGAGCGGGATGCCGAAATCCCGATCCACGTGCTCGTGTCCGGCGGCTACGTCGTGTGGCAGCCCGACGGAGTGCCGGACAGCCACGGCCTGGCGCTTCGCGATGCCATCAAGGCCAACGGCAAGACGGTGCAGCTCGTCAACAAGCTCGACGTGTTCTCGAACTTCGACAGCATCAAGGGCATCTTCGTCGCGGCGGGCGTCTACGGCTCGAAGCACGTGCTCACCAACACCGAGGTGACCAAGCTGACCGCGTACCTCGACAAGGGGGGCAAGATCTACCTGGAAGGCGGCGACACGTGGGCATTCGACTCGTGGACCAACCTCCACCCGTACTTCAAGGTCGAGGCAGTGGACGACGGCGACCAGCTCTACGCGGGGCCGGTCGAGGGACGCCACTTCTGCTACAAGCAGGACTTCGACGTCTCCCCCGACTACATGGTCAACAACTTCCTCGACATGATCGATGCCAAGCTCCTTTCCGGAGCGGTCCCGGTCATGTGGGACGGCAGCGGCGAGGACTATGGATTCGCGGTGGCCTTCGAGAACCCGGCCAACAAGTACCGCACCATCGGCGCCTCGATCCCGTTTGCCGCATACGTGCCCAAGGTGGGCGGAGCGACGGTCAACGCGCTCATGGGCAAGTGGATCTACTTCTTCGAGAACGGCTACCCGCCCTGCTTCATCGACGCGGAGTGCAACGACAGCGCCCAGTGCACGATCGACACGTGCGTGAACTCCAAGTGCTCCAACGTGAACCAGGCCGACTGCATCCCCTGCATCGACGACCAGGAGTGCCCCGAGCACAGCGCGTGCGTGCTCAGCAACAACCTGTGTGCGCCCATCCCGGGCACGCCGTACGCCGCCACGGTGGGCCTGCCGCTGTCCATCGGAGCGCTCGCTCCCAAGGACTACTCGAGCACCGTCAACGTCCCCGAGACCCAGCTCGTGCAGGACGTCAACGTCAAGATCTACCTCCAGCACTTCTACCGGGGTGACCTGGAGATCAAGCTGGAGCACGCGGGCATCATCGTGACCCTGGTTTCCCCCAACCCGGCGGATTCGACACCGAACTTCTACATCACCTACGACAAGGGCGCGCCCGTCGTCGTCGGCCCGATCAACCTGAGCGCGTTCGACAAGAAGGGGATGGAGGGCGACTGGAAGCTCCACGTCAACGACAAGGTCTACACCAACGGCGGCAAGCTGCTCAAGTGGACCCTCTACGTCGTGTACAACACCCCCGCCTGCACTGCTGAGAACGGCAAGCCGGACGTCAAGTGCGACGACAAGAACCCCTGCACCAACGAGGTGTGCCAGAACAAGCTCTGCGTGTACACCGAGAACAAGTGCGACGATTCCAACGCGTGCACAGCGGACTCGTGCAGCTCGGACACCGGGTGCGCCCATGCGGAGAAGGACTGCGACGACGGCAACGAGTGCACGACGGACTCGTGCAACCCGGTCACAGCGGACTGCATCAACTCCAAGGTCCCCAGCTGCACTGCCGCGTGCCAGACGCACAACGACTGCGGCCTGAACGACTACTGCGACCCGGTCGGCAAGGTGTGCAAGCCGATCCCGGGCGAGGTCTTCGCCCCGACCGCAGCGTTCCCGATGGCGATCCCGGACAACGTCCCGACCGACGTCGTCACCCAGGTGGTGATCGCGAAGAACCTGAAGATCCTGAACGCGTACGTGAAGGTCATGATCACCCATCCGTTCAGCGGCGACCTCACCGTCACGCTGACCAACCAGACCAAGACGATCAAGCTGCACAAGCAGTCGGGCGGTGCTGCCGACAACGTCTACCGGGTGTACGACCTGGTGGAGAAGCCCGACGACGGCGTCGACATGAGCGTGTTCGACAACCAGAAGTCCGGCTCCACGTGGACGCTCACCGTCCACGACTGGGTCTCCGGCGACACCGGGACGCTCGACGACTGGCGCCTGTTCCTCGACCTCGGCGACTGCTCCGTGGACAACGACTGCGACGACGACAACGCGTGCACCATCGATTCGTGCGTCGGCTTCGTCTGTTCCAACACGAACATCGAGTGCGACGACGGCTCCTGGTGCAACGGCGAGGAGCAGTGCGACCCGACCGACGGATGCATCGCGGGCATCCCGGTCCAGGTCGACGACAAGGTCGCGTGCACAGCAGACCTGTGCAACGATGCGGGAAAGACCGTGACCCACACGCCGCAGGACCTCCTGTGCGACAACGGCTCGTGGTGCGACGGCGAGGAGACGTGCGACGCGGTCCTCGGCTGCATCGCAGGGACCCCGCAGCCCATCAACGACGGCATCGCCTGCACCACCGATACCTGCGACGACGTCGGCCACACCATCCAGCACGCGCCCAAGGACTCGGTCTGCGACGACCTGATGTTCTGCAACGGCGTCGAGAAGTGCGACGCGGCCAAGGGGTGCGTTGCCGGCGGCCTGAGCAATGTCGACGACGGCATCGCGTGCACCGACGACAAGTGCGACGAGGCCACCGACAGCATTCTGCACACGGTGAACCACGCCAAGTGCGACAACGGCAAGTGGTGCGACGGCATCGAACTGTGCGACGAGCAGAAGGGGTGCGTCGCAGGTTCCATCCCGGCCGGCGGTGACGACGGAATTCCGTGCACCGTGGACGCGTGCAACGAGGGTGCCAAGAAGTTCACCCACCTTCCCGACGACCTGTTCTGCAACGACGGCCTGTACTGCAACGGCGTCGAGACCTGCGTGGTGGAGGTCGGCTGCGTGACCGGGCTCCAGCCCGTGCTCACCGACGGCGTCTCGTGCACTACGGATAGCTGCAACGAGGCCACCGACTCCGTGGTCCACGCCCCCGACGCGTCCAAGTGCATCTACAGCGGCACCAAGCACAAGGACTGCGTCCAGAAGGTCTGCGACCCCGCGCTGGACTGCGTGTTCACCGACCTGGTCGGCACCGCCTGCGACGACGGGAAGCTGTGCATCGTGGACTCGGTCTGCCAGGCCGACGGAAGCTGCGGCGGCGGCGGGCCCAACCTGGTCGAGCCGAGCTGCAACGACTGCTGTGCGAAGGGCTGCCCGTTCGACGGCAACTACTGCACCGGCGTGCTCCAGTGCAACACCGATCCGGCCAAGTGCTGGGGCGAGCTCAAGCCCGGGTCGGTCGTGACCTGCACCCCGCACCCCGACCAGTGCATGGTCAACGAGTGCGAGCCCACCACCGGCAAGTGCGTGGCCAAGCCCAAGGCACAGGGAGCCCCGTGCAACGACGGCCAGATCTGCACCATCGCGGACCAGTGCAACGGAGCGGGCGTCTGCGTCGGCACCGAGAACAAGTGCTCCGACGGCCTGTTCTGCAACGGTACCGAGCAGTGCAACCCCGCGACCGGCGCGTGCAGTCCCGGCATCCCGCCCGTACTCGACGATAGCATCGGCTGTACCGCGGACATCTGCGACGAGCCGACCAAGACCGTGAAGCACGTGCCCAACAACGCGTACTGTGCGGATACCATCTTCTGCAACGGTGCAGAGGTGTGCGATCCCGCGCACGGGTGCGTCGCGGGCACGGTTCCTCTGGATGATGGAATCGGCTGTACCAAGGATACCTGCGACGAAGCGCTCAAGGCCGTCATCCACACGCCGGTCGACGCCATGTGCGACGACAAGACCTTCTGCAACGGTCCCGAGGTGTGCTCCAAGACCCTCGGCTGCCAGTCCGCAGGGCTCGACGTCAGCGACTCGATCCCCTGTACCATCGACAGTTGCGACGAGGAAAACGGCGTCCTGACCCACGCCCCGGACCACGATTTCTGCTCCGATCTCAACGCGTGCAACGGGACCGAGTTCTGCAGCGTGACCGCCGGCTGCCAGAACGGCGTCCCGCCCGACGTCAGCGACGGCATCGCCTGCACCATCGACAGTTGCGACAATGGCAAGATGGTCCACCAGCCCGACCACGAGGCTTGCAATGACGGCAAGTGGTGCAACGGTACCGAGGAATGCAACGTGCTTGCCGGCTGCGTCTCCAAGAACCCGCCGGCGACCGACGACGGCATCGCCTGCACCGTGGACTTCTGCGACGAAGCCGCGGACAAGATCGTGCACCAGCAGAACAACACGCTGTGCGACGACGGCAAGTACTGCAACGGCGTCGAGGTCTGCAGCGCCCAGGCCGGCTGCATCGCAGGCGCGGCGCCGGCCTGCTCGGACGGTGACCCGTGCACGATCGACTCGTGCAACCCCGCGCTCAACGCCGGGGTCGGCGCGTGCGACAACACCCAGAAGGTCCAGTTCTGCACCAACACGTGCGGCGGCGCCCACATCTACGACGCAGGCGACAACGACTGCGGCTACGACGATGCGTGCGTGGGCGGGCTGGCCGGCGAAGGGCTCGGCAATTGCACCCCCATCTGCAACGCCGGAGCCTGCTCCAAGGGAGAATCGGGCGTGATCAACGCGCCCATCAACGACAGCCTGTGCTTCACCAAGACGCTGAGCATCCAGGCCCTCCACCCCTACATCTCCGACGTCGACGTCAAGGCCGAGGTGCTCCACTCCCGCATCGGCGACCTGAAGCTCACGCTCAAGGCGCCGGACGGGACCCTGGTTGCCCTCTGGGCCAAGGGTACGGGGGGCACCAAGGCCAACTTCTACAACACCTACACCGCGTCCTACCCGAACATCCCGGGCAGCATATGCTCCCTCCAGGGCAAGCAGGCAAGCGGCAACTGGAGCATCGAGATCTGTGACGAGACGGCAGGCCAGGTCGGCACACTGGTCCAGTGGAAGATCTTCGTGGAATCGTCGCCAAACGAGTTGTCCAAGGGGAATACCTGTGAGGCCCCGATCGTGCTCAGCTCCACCGACGGGACCAAGGAGGTAGCGGGCACGACTCAGTGCGCCACCAACCTCTACAGCGATACCTGCGGCGGCGGCACTGCCCCGGACCGCGTTTACAAGTTCACCCTCGACGTGGCCAAGAAGGTCAGCTTCAACCTGTCCTCCGGCTTCGATGCGCTGATCTACCTGCGCAAAGCGGCCGGCGGCACCTGTGCGGGCAGCCCCGGCCTCATCTGCAAGGACACCTGCGCCGGCGCGGCCTGCAACGAGACCCTGTCCGCACGTCTCACTACCCCCGGCACCTACTACTTCTTCGTCGACGGCGCCGCGGGCAAGGTCGGGTCCTACAACTTCACCGTCACCTTCAAGACCCTCGTCCCCAACGGCCAGGCGTGCGGAGAGAGCGACGAGTGCGTCTCCAACTACTGCAACAACGGCTTCTGCTGCGATGCCAACGTCTGCTGCGACGTCGCCGGCTCCTGCCCCGCGACGTTCAAGTCCGTTCCGGTCTGCGACAGCTCGGCCCCGTGCCAGGGCCACCGCGTGGACGCGGTCTGCGGCGCGGCCTTCCAGTGCAGCAGCAACACCGTGGATGACGACTCCGGATGCCTGGACGAGGTTGCGAACCTGTGTGGATGCTACCCGTCCATCGAATGCACCAACGCCATCTCCCAGGTCGTCCCGTCCTGCCCGACGAACTGCGCGGACAACAACGACGTCCTCTGCGACCTCGAGTGCCATTGCGACCTCGTGTGCGAGGCGGACTACCCCGACGGGCAGCCGTGCGACGAGGACTCGGACTGTATCTCCGACCATTGCCAGAACGGGTTCTGCTGCTCGGGCGGAAGCTGTTGTGTCACTGCGGACGACTGTCCCGAGCAGTACTTCAGCCCGCCCGCCTGCGACAGCCCCGGCACCTGCCAGGGCCACCGCTCGGAGAAGATCTGCGCCAGCAGCACGTGCGGCAAGCTGGATATGGAGGACGATACCGCCTGCTATCTGGGGATGGAGGCCGACACGTGCGGCTACTACAAGTCGGTGTTCTGCTCCGGCGCCCTGGACCAGCCAGCCCCCGAGTGCCCCGCATCGTGCGCGCTCGATGTCGAATGCGACGACAACGCCCACTGCGACGGCGTCTGCCTCGCTGACCTGCCGAACGGCGAAGCGTGCGACGAGAACTCGGACTGCATCTCGGCTCACTGCGAGAACGGGTTCTGCTGCAACAAGGGCGTCTGCTGCGCGCTGCCTGCGTCCTGCCCGCCCAGCTACTCCGAGGCCGCTGTCTGCGACAACAGCAAGACGTGCCAGGGGCACAAGAAGGATGCAGCGTGCCTCAACTTCGAGTGCAATTCCGTGAACGCCAACAACGACTCCGCATGTACGATTGGCATGCTGGCCGACGAGTGCGGATTGTACAAGTCGATCTACTGCAACGGCGAGGTCGAGCAGCCGATTACGACCTGCCCCACCAAGTGTCTCGGGGACCCGGACTGCGACGAGATCGCGCACTGCGACGCGGTGTGCGAGCTCGACTACCCGAATGGGACGGCGTGCGACGAGAACTCGGACTGCATCTCCGACCACTGCCAGAACGGGTTCTGCTGCGACGAGGGCGACTGCTGCATCGTGCCCTCGAACTGCCCGGACAAGTACAAGATGGACCCGGCGTGCGATGACCCGAGCACGTGCCAGGGGCACCGGCTGGACAAGCGGTGCGACAACTTCATTTGCAACAACGAGCCGATCCTGGACGACACCGGCTGCACGCTCCAGACCGTGTCGGACGAGTGTGCGTGCTACCTGTCCGTGTTCTGCGACGGGCAGAAGGAGCAGGCGGATCCGTTGTGTCCGGATGTCTGCGCGTCGGATGTCGAGTGCGACGAGTCGTGCCACTGCGACGGGACGTGCGAGGCCGACCTGCCCAATGGTGCGGGCTGCGACGAGGGCTCGGACTGCATCTCAGGCTTCTGCGTGGACGGCGTCTGCTGCGACACCACGTGCAGCAAGAACTGCCAGGCCTGCAACATCGCGGGCTTCGAGGGCGCGTGCACGCCGCACGCGGCCGATACCGATCCGGAAGGGAACTGCGGCCTCTGCTCGGCCTGCACCGGAGCATCGGCATGCGCCATCGTTCCTGCGGGCAAGGACCCGCTCAACCAGTGTCCTGGCCAGGCCGAGTCGACCTGCCTCAAGGACGGCTCGTGCGACGGCAAGGGGGCGTGCCGCCTGTGGGCAGCGGGGACCCTGTGCGTGGTGCAGTCCTGCGTGGGGACCACGAAGTACCTGGCGGACCACTGCGACGGCGCCGGCCTCTGCGTGGACGAGGGGAGCGTGAGCTGCGTGCCCTACCAGTGCGACCCGGCCGGGAAGGACTGCCTCGCCGCATGCGACGAGGATGCTGACTGCGCCGGCGGCTTCTGGTGCGACACCACGGGCAAGTGCGTTCCCAAGAAGTCCAACGGGCAGACGTGCGGCCCGCAGTTCCAGTTCGGCGGGCTCGGCGACGGCGCCAACCAGTGCATCTCCGGGTTCTGCACGGACGGCTACTGCTGCAATCTGGACTGCTCGACGGACTGCCGGGCCTGCAACGTGGCCGGGCTCGAAGGTACCTGCACGTTCCACGCACCGCTGTCCGACCCCGAGGACGACTGCACCGATTGCAGCATCTGCAACGGGGCGGGCGCGTGCGTGCCGGCCGCTGCAGGTGACGACCCGATCGGCGACTGCGACGAGACGCCGCAGCCCGGCTGCGGCCTCGACGGCATGTGCGACGGCGTGGGCGCCTGCCGCTACTGGCTCCCCGGTACCACCTGCGTGGACCAGAGCTGCGTGTCCAAGGCTGGCGGCATGGAGGACTTCCAGTATAATGCCGATACGTGCGACGGTAAGGGTCTTTGCGTAAACAACGATACCAAGATCTGTTACCCGTACATCTGCAACGGCGACTGGGGCTGCTACACCAACTGCGTGACCGACGCGGAGTGCGCCCCCGATAGCTGGTGCAAGGGCACGGAGTGCATGCTCAAGAAGGACAACGGCGAGACCTGCTCAGGCCCCACCGCGGGCAACGAGTGCAAGAGCGGCTTCTGCGTGGACGGCGTCTGCTGCAACAGCGCGTGCGGCGGGACATGCCAGGCCTGCAACCTCGAGGGGACGCTCGGTGCGTGCACGGGGCACCCGAAGGATACCGATCCGGAGGAGGAGTGCGACCTGTGCCAGGTCTGCGACGGCAACAGCAAGTGCGGGTTTGCTGCCGTCGGCACCGACCCGACCAGCGACTGCGCCTCGGAGCTCCAGTCCACCTGCAAGAAGGACGGTACCTGCAACGGCGCCGGCGTGTGCCGGCTCTGGATCGACGGCACGGTATGCGTGCCCCAGTCGTGCAAGGGGGCCACGCTCTTCCTGGCCGATACCTGCAACGGCGCCGGTACGTGCCTGGACAAGGGGACCAAGCAGTGCACGCCGTACGTCTGCAACGCCATGGAGACCGACTGCCTGACGCTGTGCCAGTCCGATGCGGATTGCTATGCGGGTCACTGGTGCAATGCGGAGAAGGTGTGCGTGTCGAAGAAGGAGCTCGGCGAGCCGTGCGTCGGCGCCAACGAGTGCAAGAGCGACTTCTGCGTGGACGGCTTCTGCTGCAACAGCGCGTGCGGCGGCGGATGTGCGTTCTGCGGTCCTGCGGATCCGCCCAATCCTCTGAAGCCGGCCGGCTACTGCCGGGCCCATGACCTCGGGACGGACCCCGAGGACGACTGCCCGATCTGCAAGGGGTGCGTCGCCATCGACCAGTGCGGCAACGTGCCCAACGGCGTGGATGACCTCAACGACTGTGCGCTCCAGCCGGTGGCTGCGTGCGGACAGGACGGCTTCTGTGATGGCTCGGGGCTCTGCCGCCTGTGGGCGAGCGGCACCGTCTGCCTCCCGCAGTACTGTGCTGACCACGTCAAGCACCTGGACGACAAGTGCAACGGGATCGGCGCCTGCAGCAACGGCGGGGAAGTGGACTGCACGCCGTACCAGTGTGCGGACGACGGCCTCGAGTGCCGTGCGAGCTGCCTCGACGACGCTCACTGCGTGACCACCCACTGGTGCGACACGTTCGTGCTCAACGACAGCAAGTGCAAGGCCAAGTTCGACAACGGCCAGGGCTGCGTGCAGGGCAACCAGTGCAAGTCGAGCTTCTGCATCGACGGCGTGTGCTGCGAGACCGATTGCTCCGGCGCCTGCCGGAACTGTGCGATCGCGGGCAAGGAGGGTCTCTGCTCCTGGTTCGACAACGACACCGACCCCGAGAACGACTGCCCGCTGTGCGAGGTCTGCAACGGTGCGGGCGCCTGCAAGAAGGCCGGGGCCGGAACCGACCCGCTCTCGGAGTGCACGCAGGACCCGGCCTCGACGTGCGCCCAGAACGGCACGTGCGACGGCGCGGGCAAGTGTGCGTTGTGGAATACCGAGACCGTGTGCGTGCAGCAGACGTGCGTGGGGATCCTCAAGTACCCGAACGACTACTGCGACGGCAAGGGGCTGTGCGTCGACTCGGGCCAGGTGGATTGCCTGCCGTACGTGTGCAATGACGTCGGGACCGACTGCCGGACCACCTGCTTCGAGGACGCGCACTGCCAGTCCGCGTACTACTGCAACACCTCGAACCAGTGTGTCGAGAAGAAGGTCAACGGCCTGGTGTGCAACGCAGGCAACGAGTGCAAGAGCGGCTTCTGCGTCGACGGCTACTGCTGCGATACCGCGTGCAACACCACCTGCCTGTCGTGCGGCCTGACCTGGAAGGCGCCGGTCACCATCACGATCGACGGCAACATGGCGGACTGGGACAACCCGGGCCACAAGCTCGGGGCCGGAATCGGCGGCGTCGTCCAGTACTACCTGACCTGGGATGCCGACTACATCTACATCGGGTGGAAGGGGGTCAACCAGGCGACCGACAAGGTGGCCGTCGCCTTTGACGAGGACGTGGCTCCCATGCAGACCCACGGTGCGGACGACCTGTTCGCCGGTGTGACGTTCACCGGCACGAGGCGGCCCGACTACGCCGTGGTGTTCAACGGCGCCAACGACATCTGGTACGTTCCGGCCAATGCCCAGGGCAACTGGGACGCGGCCCAGAACGTGTCCACGTGGTTCCACTACGCGGGGCATGCCGGCAACCTGACCACCGAGCTGCGGGTGCCCAAGGCCTACCTCGGTGCGCTCAACACGGACCAGGGGTTCGCTGTCTGGATCTGGACCACCAACAAGGCCGAATCCAACGTGTGGAGCATCTGGCCCAAGACCAACGTGACGGGCAACGCTCCGATCTCGGCCCCGTACGCTCAGTTTGCACGCAAGGGCCCGGGCATGTGCCAGAACCACGTCAGCTACTCCGACCCCGAGTTCGAGTGCGGCCTGTGCAAGCTGTGCAGCGGCCAGGGTACCTGCCTCAACGCCAACAACGGCGAGGATCCGAAGGACGAGTGCACCCAGGAAGACCAGAGCACGTGCAAGAAGGACGGCCAATGCGACGGCCAGGGTGCGTGCCGCCTCTGGGCCGCGTCCACGGTCTGCGTGCAGCAGTCGTGCGTGGACTTCACGATGTACCCGGCCGACTTCTGCAGCGGCACCGGCACGTGCGTCGATTCCCCGTCCGTGGACTGCAAGCCGTACATGTGCGACGTGGATGGAATCAACTGCCGCACCGGCTGCACCGACGACACCCACTGCCAGGCCGTCTACTACTGCCTCGGCAATGCGTGTGTGCCCAAGAAGGCCAACGGCCAGACCTGCACTGCGCAGAACGAGTGCCTCTCCAACTACTGTGTGGACGGCGTCTGCTGCGACACGGGCTGCGACAAGAAATGCGAGGCCTGCAACAAGGACGGCAAGCTCGGCATCTGCACCTTCCACGAGCAGAACACCGACCCGGAAGACAACTGCACCTTCTGTTCGGCCTGCACCGGTACGAACAACAACTGCGTGGCCGTTGCCGCGGGTACCGACCCGGTCAACGACTGCGCCGAAGATCCCAAGTCCGGGTGCCTCCAGGACGGCACCTGCGAGACCACCGGCAAGTGCCGGCTCTGGCTCCCGGGGACCATCTGTCTCGCCCAGTACTGCATCGGGTACGAGGTCTTCTGGCAGGATACCTGCGACGGCGCCGGCCTCTGCACCGACGGCGGCATGGCGGACTGCGCCCCGTACGGCTGCGACGACGCCGGGTTCGCCTGCCGGACCTTCTGCCAGATCGATGCACACTGCGTGCCCACGCACTTCTGCAACAAGTCGAACGAGTGCCAGATGAAGCTCGACAACGGCCAGGAGTGCGGCGGCGGCAACGAGTGCAAGTCCGGCTTCTGCGTGGACGGCGTCTGCTGCAACACCGCGTGTGCGGACAAGTGTGCGTCGTGCAACCTCTCGTTCGAAACCAAGGGTACCTGCACCTACGCGGCCAACAACACCGACCCGGACAAGGACTGCGTCATGTGCGGCGTGTGCAACGGCACGGGTGAGTGCAAGCCGGCGCCGTCCGGTACCGACCCGAAGGACGAGTGCCTCCTCGCACAGCCGTTCACCTGCAAGTTCGACGGCGAGTGTGACGGCAACTTGGCCTGCCGCTACTGGAACACGGCCACCGAGTGCAAAGCGCAGACCTGCGCGGTGCACATCAAGTCCCCCAAGGACTACTGTGATGGTTCGGGCGGATGCAAGGACAGCGGCACCGTGGACTGTGAGCCGTACATGTGCACCCCGGAGGCCACCGAGTGCCTCTTCTCCTGCCAGGACGATTCCGACTGCATGCCGGCCTACTGGTGCGAAGGCCAGGTCTGCGTGCCCAAGAAGCAGAACGGCGAGGCCTGCGGCGGCAACAACCAGTGCCTCTCCGACTTCTGCGTCGACGGCTACTGCTGCAACTCCGCGTGCACCGACGTCTGCGAGAGCTGTGCCATCGCCGGCTTCATCGGGACCTGCTCGCTCTACGCCAAGGGGACCGACCCCGAGCTCGAGTGCGGGACGTGCGACATGTGCGCAGGCGCCAACGCGTGCGAGCCCGTTCCGGACGGGGAGGACCCATTCTCCCAGTGCGTGGCGGACGACGTCGGCACCTGCGACCAGGATGGCGTCTGCGACGGCAAGGGGACTTGCAGGCTCTGGGCCGCAGGCGAGATCTGCGTGGCACAGTTCTGCGCTGACTTCACCCAGTACGAAGCCGACAAGTGCGACGGAAAGGGCGGCTGCATCGACAACGGCGATACCGACTGCTCGCCCTACCTGTGCGATGTGGACGGAATCAACTGCCGTACGCACTGCACGCAGGACGAACACTGCATCCCGCAGCACTGGTGCAACGGCAACGTCTGCGAGCCCAAGAAGGAGCTGGGCGAGACGTGCGGCGGCAACAACGAGTGCAAGTCCGGGGACTGCGTGGACGGCTACTGCTGCAACGAGCCGTGCGACCTGACCTGCCACTCCTGTGCGGTGCTGCCGGGTACCTGCCTGGCGTTCGACCAGGGTACCGACCCGGACGACGACTGCCCGCTCTGCTACGTGTGCAACGGTGCGGCGGCATGCGTGCTGTCGCCGGAAGGGACCGACCCCACGGATGACTGCCTGGAGGATCCCGTGGCCACCTGCCAGTTGGACGGCACGTGCGACGGAAACGGCGCCTGCAGGCTCTGGGTGGAGTTCGAGGTCTGCCAGGAGCAGTACTGTGCAAACGGGGTCCAGCACTTCGCGGATCTGTGCGACGGCCTTGGGACCTGCAACGACGGCGGGTCCGACAAGTGCAGCCCGTACGTCTGCGACCCGGATGAGTACGCGTGCCTGGACATGTGCGTGACCAATGATGACTGCGTGGGTACCCACTGGTGCGACGTGCCGGTGTGCGTGCCGAAGAAGGAGATCGGCGACCTGTGCATCGAGGATGCGGAGTGCAAGTCCAACCACTGTGCGGACGGGTACTGCTGCAACACTGCGTGCGACGGCCTGTGCGAGGCATGCAACATCGTGGACCAGGAAGGTACCTGTGCGTTCTTCGGCAACCTGACCGACCCGGAGGACGACTGCGGTACCTGCAGGCTGTGCAACGGCGGCGGTGCCTGCGCCAGCGTGCTGGAAGGGCTCGATCCCAAGGGTGACTGCCCTGCGTTTGCCAAGTCGACGTGCCAGCTCAACGGCTGGTGCGACGGGGCCGCCAAGTGCCAGATGTGGGAGAACGACACGATCTGCATGCCGCAGTCGTGCCTCGGCTCGCAGCTCACCAAGGCGGACTACTGCGACGGTGCGGGCCTCTGCGTCGATTCCGGGGCAACGAGCTGCTGCCCGTACAAGTGCTGGGGTACCGGCTGCCGGAGCTCCTGCTCGTCCGACTTCCACTGCTGCACGGGCAACTACTGCAACGGCTCGGCCTGCGTGCCGAAGAAGGCCGACGGCCAGGCCTGCGTGTCCGCCACGGAGTGCGCGAGCAACTTCTGTGTGGACGGCTACTGCTGCAACGAGCTGTGCAGCGGCGCCTGCCGCTCGTGTGCGGTGGCGGGCAAGGAAGGCTCCTGCTCGGTCTACGCTGCCAACACCGACCCCGAATTCGAGTGCGGCCTGTGCAAGGTGTGCAACGGTGCGGGGGCGTGCAAGAAGACCGAGGCCGGCCAGGACTACAAGAGCGAGTGCTGGCAGAGCGTCCAGCAGACCTGCGGCTACGACGGTACGTGCGACGGCAACGCGGCCTGCCGGTACTGGAACGCCACCACCGTGTGCAAGAGCCAGGCATGCCAGGGTACCGACCTGCTCGGGGCCAGCTACTGCAGCGGTGCGGGCAAGTGCATTGACGGTGCAACGCAGACCTGCTGTCCGTACGCCTGCAACGCGCAGGGGACGGCATGTCGCACCGGCTGCACCATAGACTTCGACTGCTGCGGCGACTACTACTGCTTCAATGGTGCGTGCGTACCGCGCAAGGCCAATGGCGAGAGCTGCACCACGGCCGGCGAGTGCGATTCCGGGTTCTGCGTGGACGGGTTCTGCTGCAACTCGCCGTGCCAGTCGCTGTGCGAGTCGTGTGCGATTGCGGGCAAGGAAGGTCTCTGCTCGAAGCACCCGGCCAACACCGACCCGGAGAACAACTGCGCACCGTGCACCCTGTGCGACGGCGTGGGCAACAACTGCATCCCCGCCGCGGCGGGACAGGACCCTGCGGACGACTGCGCACAGAACAGCCAGAACTCGTGCGGCTACAACGGCGTGTGCAACGGCACCGGCGAATGCGCCTATTGGGATGCCGGACTCGAGTGCTTCCCGCAGTACTGCGTCGGCGGGCTCGTGTTCAACCCCGATCAGTGCACCGGTCTCGGCGTGTGCCAGGATGGCGGGTTCGCCTCGTGCAACGGCTACATCTGCGACGACGCGGGATTCGCGTGCCGCACGTCGTGCACCCAGCAGTACCACTGCGCCTACGGCTACTACTGCGACGGCAACAGCAAGTGCGTGCCCAAGAAGGGCAACGGCCAGCCGTGTGGGGACAACGTGGAGTGCTCGAGCTGGTACTGCGTGGACGGCTACTGCTG
>VGRX01000072.1 GCA_016875215.1 Deltaproteobacteria bacterium | reverse complement strand
ACAGGCAGCTGCGGGAGATGTCCGAGTGCCCGTGGGATGCTCCGTGGGAGCGCGACGCGGCTGCGAGGGTCGGGCTCGTGCGCGCAGACCTGGAGATGACGCCGCAGGGGCTTCGAGCGGACGCCGAAGGGCTCCCGCTCTCACTGCACCTGCCGTTCACCTTTGTCACAGGCGGAGGGGCGTGCCCGGTGGCACGCTTCAACCGGCGAGGAAGCCTGTCCGTCTGTTCGAGGCGATGCCGCGACACCGTGATCCGCCCGTCGTTTCCGGTGCGTACGTGGAACCTGGTGCAGGTCGGACAGACCGTGTTCATGCCATCGCACAGCCTGGCCCCACACTACCTGCCGCTCAACCGCATCGACCGGCTCATCGTCGAGCCGGCTCTTCCCATGTAGCGTTCCCGGGGGGCTCACCGTGCAGGAGCATTCGGCCTTACCCTATCTTCTCTTCTTCTTCTTGCCCTTGCGACCTGATTCGGGCTCAGAGGCTGGTGCGGGATCGGGGGATGCGGCACCCGTTGCTTCGCCTGCGGCCTGGTCCTGGGCCTCCTCGCGGAGCGTCTCTCCAATGAGCGAGGACAGGGTCTGGGGGGTCCCCTCCGCAGAATCGTCGGACGGCCGCTCGCGGTCCGCCGTGGACTCGGAGAGCGGTACGTCGGCCTCCCCGGACAGCGAGTAGTGCTCGGGGGTAGCCGCAGGGTCGTCCCCTGAGTCTGCGGGGGGTGGCTCGGCCGGCGCCACGTCGTCGTCCGGCACAGGGGCCGGCTCCTCAGCGGCCCGCACCCCGAGCTCCGCCCGATCGACAAAGCGTCCCTCGTGCGGGTAGTCCTCGTCCTCCATCACGTTCGGAACCGCGGAAAGAGTACCGTTCAACCGGTAGGCCAGCCGCGCTGCGAAGTCCGTCCGGAAGCGACGGAGGATCTCCCCCTTGGACGGCATCTCGAGGTTGGCTTCGAGCAGCATGTTGAGAATCTCCAGGTTCATTGCTGTTTCCTCCGTGTGCTTGTCACGTGTGTGCTGCCTTTCGGACAAGGTCTCTGAACATCGCCACGGCATCGTCCCACCGTTCGGGCACCCCGCCGCCCGCCTGACCGAAGTCCGGCTTGCCCCCTCCCCTGCCCTCGATCAGACGGGCCAGCTCACCGACGATGCGCCCGGCGTGGACCGCTTCCGGCACACCGGGTGTGCGGGCCGCCACGAGAACGAGCTTGCCGTCCTTGATGCCTCCGACCAGAACGACTCCGCTGCGGATGCGGTCACGCAGCAGGTCGGACATGCTGCGGACCTTCGCGTCATCCGCATCGGGGACGAAGCTCCAGGCAGCCTTGAACCCCGCGTGCTCGTCCTCCAGGGCGGCCCCGCTCTCAGCGGGGGCGGCCGCCGCAGCCAGGAGCTTCTGCTCGAGCTCCCGTACCTCCTTCTCGAGTGTCGAGGCCCGCTCTATGAGCTTGCGGGTCTTGACCTCCAGCTCCTCGGAGGGGGCCTTGAGCAGGGCCGCCAGCGTGGCGGTCCGTCGCTCTCTCTCTGCCATGTGGCGGACCGCTGCGAGGTGACAGACCGCGTAGATCCGGCGCACGCCCGATGAAACCGCCTCCTGGCGGACGATCTTCATGGTCCCGATGTCGCCGGTGCGGCAGGCATGCGTGCCGCCGCACAGCTCCCTCGACTTCCCGTTGCCCATGGACACGAGCCGGACGAGGGCCCCGTACTTCTCCCCGAAGAAAGCCCGGGCGCCCGACGCGACGGCCTCTTCGACGGGAACGACGCGGGTCTCCACCTGGGAGTTCTCGAGGACGCGGGTCGCTACCTTCTCCTCGATGGCCTGGATCTCGTCGAGCGTGAGCGGAGAGAAGTGCCGGAAGTCGAAGCGCAGGAGGTCGTCGCGAACCACGCTGCCTTCCTGCTTCACATGCTCTCCCAGCACCTCGAACAGTGCCTGGTGGAGAAGGTGAGTCGCCGAATGGTGGGCCCTGATGCCGGCCTTCCTCTCGAGGTCGACTACCGCGTTGACCGCATTGTCGGGAACGAGGGTCCCTTCGAGCACCTGGACGCGATGGAGGAAGAGGTCGCCCGGAACCCTCTGCGTGTCGAGCACACGGGCACGGCCGCCGCTCCAGGAGAGCGTGCCCGTGTCCCCCACCTGGCCTCCGCCCTCGGCATAGAACGGAGTCTGCTCGAGAAGGGCAAGCCCTTCCGCGCCTGCGGGGAGCGCCTGCACCTGTGCGTCCCCGGCCACGAGAGCGAGAACCCGCGTCTCGGCCCGGTCCGCATCATAGCCCACGAACCGGGTCGCACCGAGCTTCGAGCCGAGGCAGCGAAAAAGCTCGACGTCGTCCCGGTGCGAAGCGGCACAGGAAGCCTTTCCTGAGGTCAGCCGCTTCTCCTCCATGAGGGCATCGTACGCGGTGCGATCGATGGTGAACTTCTGCTCGGCTGCGATGACCTCGACCAGGTCGGGCTGCATGCCGCGCTCGTCGTGCATCCAGAAGAGGAAGCTGCCGGACAGTCTGCTCTCACCCTTTGCACGCAGCCTCTCCATTTCCCCCTCGAGGGCACGACATCCGTCGTCGTAGGTCTGGTTGAACGCGTCCTCTTCGAGACTGACGACCTTGCGGATGAGTTCGCGCTTCTTCTCGAGCTCGGGGTATGCGGCCGCCATGAGGTCGGCCACTCTGTCGCACACGTCGAAGAAGAACTTCCCGGTGAAGCCGAGCTTCCGGCCGAAGCGAACGGCGCGGCGCATCAGGAGACGCGCGATGTAGCCTCTCCCTTCGTTGTCGGGGTAGACGCCGTCCGCCACGAGAAACGCTGCCGCCCGGGCATGGTCAGCGATGACGCGCAGGCCGACGTCATCCTCCGGATTGCGGCCATAGGCAATGGTGCGGCCCGCCTCCCGCCGGAGCAGTGCGATCGTGCTCTCGATGAGCGGCATGAACAGGTCGGTTTCGTAGTTGGAAGCGGTCTTCTGGGTGACGGAGGCCAGTCGCTCCAGCCCCATGCCCGTGTCGATGGACGGTGCCGGGAGGGGGAAGAGCTTCCCGCCCGGCTCCTTGCGCTCGAACTGCATGAACACGAGGTTCCAGATCTCCATGAAGCGGTCGCAGTCGCAGCCTGGG
This sequence comes from Deltaproteobacteria bacterium, assembly GCA_016875215.1. Lineage (GTDB taxonomy): Bacteria > Myxococcota_A > UBA9042 > CAIXZC01 > CAIXZC01 > CAITUV01. Next base: position 13,715 of record VGRX01000072.1, on the reverse strand, counting down.
GCGCAGTCGGGGCGACCGCAGGCCCAGGGGCCGGGACCGCGGTCATAGAGGATCTCGGAGCAAGGTCCGCACGGTCCCGTCTCGCCCATGGCCCAGAAGTTGTCCTTCTTGCCGAAGCGCAGGATCCGTTCGGGGCCGACGCCCGCGGCATCGCGCCACAAGCCCTCCGCCTCCTCGTCCGGAGGGATGCCGTCCGCTGCATCGCCTCCGAAGACGGTGTAATAGCACCGCGAAGCATCCAGCCCGACCTCGTGGACCAGGAAATCGTAGGCGAATCGGATGGCGTCTTTCTTGAAGTAGTCACCAAACGAGAAGTTGCCGAGCATCTCGAAGAAGGTGTGATGTCGGGCGGTCCGGCCGACGTTCTCCAGGTCGTTGTGCTTTCCGCTGACGCGCAGGCACTTCTGGCTCGAGGCAGCCCGGGAGTAGTCCACCTTGCGCAACCCGACGAAGACGTCCTTGAACTGGACCATGCCGGCGTTGACGAAGAGGAGCGTCGGGTCGGCCGGGGGAATGAGGGAATGGCTGGCCACGGAGCGATGCCCGTGGCGCTCGAAGAACTGCAGGAATCGCTCTCTCAGTTGACCGCTCTTCATCGTCGTTCTCACCGGGTCTTCTCCCGCGTCGCTGCCGACGGGGAGCGCAAGGAAGGGCCTCCTGTCAGCCGTTGATGCCGCTCAGTTTCAGCTTGAAGTCGGACGGGTTGGAGCAATGTGCGAGCGCATCATCGATCTTGATGAGACGGGCGCGACACAGGTTCATCAGGCACTGGTCGAAGGTCTGCGTGCCGTAGACCTTGCTGCCTTTCTCGATTGCCTCCTGGATCTCGCGGGCCCCGGCCTTCTCGAGGATGAGCTCACGGATCCGCGGCGTGCTCTTGAGGACTTCGACCGCGGGGACGCGGCCCTGGCCGTCGGCCTTCTCCATGAGCCGCTGGGAGATGACCCAGCGCAGGACGTCGGCAAACAGGAGTCGGATGGCCTCCTGGTCGTGAGGGGGGAACACCGCGACCGCGCGGTTGATGGTTTCGGCGGCATCGATCGTGTGCATGGTCGACAGCACGAGATGGCCGGTTTCCGCGGCCTGGAGGGCAATCTCGATGGTCTCCTTGTCGCGCAGCTCTCCGATCAGGATGATGTCGGGGTCCTGCCGGAGGGCGGCGCGGAGTGCCGATGCGAAGCTCACCGTGCTGGCACCGACCTCGCGCTGGTTGACCACGCACTTCTTCTCGGGAATGACGAACTCGACCGGGTCCTCGATGGTGATGATGTGCCCCGAGCGACTGGAGTTGATGTGGTCGATGATCGCGGCCAGAGTCGTGGACTTGCCCGAGCCGGTGGTTCCGGTGACGAGCACCAGTCCTCGGCGCTCCTCTCCGATCTGCTCCAGCACCGGGGGCAGGGAGAGGTCACGGATGGTCTTGATGTGCATCGGGATCGTGCGGATGGCCAACGAGATCCCGGTGTACTGCTTGTACACGCTGATACGGTATCGGGCCTTCTCCGCCAGCTCGTAGGCCACGTCGACCGAGCCGGTCTCACCGAACGTCCGGCGCTTGGTGTCGTCGGTCAGGAGAAGGTCGAGGAATCCCGCGACGTCATCCTGCCGGATCGGCATGGCCCCCTTCTGTGCCTGGAGCTGGCCGTTGATGCGGAACGCGGGCGGTCGGCCCTGCTTGAGGTGCACATCCGAGATGTTCTTGGCCGCTGCAAACTCAAGGATCTTGTTCAGGTCCAGCGCCATCCTGGGGTACCTCCTCAGCCAGGCCCGCTGCCTGGAGCAGTCTCTTGCGCACTTTCTCGGAAAGCTCGGGGCGTTCCTCGAGGAAGGCCACGGAAGCCTCCCGTCCCTGCCCCAGCCGCTCGCCGTCCAGAGAGAACCAGGAACCCGATTTCTCCACGATTCCGGCAGCGGCAGCCGTGTCCAGCAGGTCTCCGCCGCTGTGGATGCCCGTCCCGTAGATGATGTCGAACTCGACTTCCCGGAACGGTGGAGCGAGCTTGTTCTTCACGACCTTGACGCGTGTGCGGCTGCCGGTGACCTGCTCCCCCTTCTTGAGCGTCCCGATGCGGCGGATGTCCAGCCGCATCGATGCGTAGAACTTGAGAGCGTTGCCGCCGGTGGTCGTCTCCGGGCTGCCGAACATCACGCCGATCTTCATTCGAATCTGGTTGATGAAGACGACGCACGCACGAGACCTGGCGATGGCCGCGGTGAGCTTCCTGAGCGCCTGGCTCATCAGGCGGGCCTGGAGGCCGACGTGGGAATCCCCCATCTCCCCCTCGATCTCTGCCTTGGGCACGAGCGCTGCAACGGAATCCACGACCAGGCAATCCACCGCATTGCCCTTGACGAGCATCTCTGCGATATCGAGGGCCTGCTCGCCGTAGTCCGGCTGCGACACCAGCAGCTCGTCCACCTTGACGCCCAGCTTCCGGGCGTAGTTCACGTCGAGGGCATGCTCCGCATCGATGATGGCCGCAACGCCTCCTGCGGCCTGGGCCTGTGCGAGCACCTGGAGTGCCAGGGTCGTCTTGCCCGAGGACTCGGGACCGTAGATCTCCACGATTCGGCCTTTCGGAAAGCCGCCGATACCGGTCGCGATGTCCAGGCCGATGGAGCCCGTCGGGATGGCCGGCACGCGCACGAGCGCCTCCGCCCCCATCTTCATGATGGAGCCCTTCCCGAACTGACGCTGGATCGACTCGATGACGAGGTCGAGGTTGCGCTCGCGCTCGTCTACCGGCCCTTCAGTCTTCTTCGTCTTGCCTGCTGCCATGAAACCTCCTTGTCACGATGCGAACGGCAGTGTTTCGATGGTTGTGAACGGCCGGTCCTTGTCCCCTCCGCGAGGATTGGCCCCCAACACCTCGAGCTTGCCGACGGCCACCTCCCCGAAGTCGTAGTCCTGCCACTCGACGAACGCAGACGCGAACTCGCGGGTGTTGCGGAACTCGTCCGCCAGCGCGACCGGAACGTGGAGCCGCACGCGCGGGGGAGCGAATCCGGCATCGATCTCGCCGAGCACCTCGGCCAGCCGGGCCTGCAGCGCCACAATCTCGTCGCCGCCCGAGACGCGTGCCCATATCGCAGTCACCGCCTCGGTACCGCCATCCCCGGCCTCCTGGTGGAGCTCGAGCCCCTGCACGTGCACGGCCACGGGGGCACAACCCGCCACCGCACCCTTCATCAGGTCGACCACGGCAGGCACCAGATCCTGCCGGATGCGGGGAGAATACAGCAGCGAGATGTGCGCTGCCGTCGGCGGAATCCAGAATAGCTGCATCTGGACCGGGTTGACCGTCTTGCGCAGCGCAGCCGCAGCCTGCCCGAGACGCGTGCAAACCGCCGCCGGAAGCGGGATCGCAACGACCAACTCCTCATAGGGTAGAAGCCCTTTGATGCCCGAATGCTCGCTCACGTGGCCTCCTTCAACCATGTCAGGACTTGCCGGGCAGCCTGGAGCTTGACCTCGCTCCTGCTCCCGGCAAAGTGTTGTCGCAAAGTGACGTAGCCCGCATCCGATCCCATCGAGAAGCACACCGTGCCGACCGGCTTGTCCGGCGTGCCTCCAGTCGGCCCCGCTATCCCGGTGGTCGCGGCAGCGAGATCCGTGCGGCCCGCGGCCAGGGCCCCCCGGGCCATGGCCTCGGCAACCGGCTCGCTGACCGCACCGAAACGGGAAAGAATCTCCTCGGATACTCCGAGCAGCGCCGTCTTCACATCGTTGGCGTAGGCAACGACTCCCAGACGAAACACGTCGGAGCTGCCGGGCACGCTCGTGAGCAGATGGGACACGAGACCTCCCGTACAGGACTCTGCGACGGCCACGGTCCGGCCTGTGGCCTTCAGGTGGCCCACCGCCTCGGCAGCCAGCGGTAGCAGGTCGGCTTCGGTCAATGTCGTCTCCATCCAAACGATCGGCCTTGCGGCGCTACTTGCCCTTCTTCCTGCGCAGGGTGAACCTGGAGCGCTGCTCCTCCGAGATGGACTCATCGCGGCGGTACTTCCCCTGGAGCTCCATGATCTCGTCCGGCGCGGCAGCCTCTTCCTTGAGCGATTCCGGATCCACCGCGGCCATGAACCACTGGGTTTCAGAGAACACTTCCCTCTGCTGATCCGCGATTTCCTCGGACGGCTCCTCCACTGCTGCCTGGGCGGGCCTGTCGGTCCCCGCGACGGCAGCCGCTGCCTCCTCCCGCTTCGAGGCCGGCGCCTGCTCCTGCGGTGCTGCGGACCGGTCGTCGTCTTCCTTGCCGGGAATCGGATCCACGGTGATGGTGTCGCGCAGCTTTGCTCCATCCCGGGGGCAGAAATTCGCCTTGTCCGGCCATTGAGTCCCGCACATCACGCACGTTTTCATTTCGTTGCTACCCCTTCGCAGGCCGCTCCCCACCGCTTCGGCGCGTCTATATACCATTCGATCCGATCAAATGCAAGGTTCGCGTGCGCTGCCTGCGCAGAGGGGGCGTGGCCTGCGTGCGCGAACGTGCGCATTGCATCGTCTCGGGGCTTTCGGTAAAGTAGGCGGCGACAGCGTGGAGGGCATTGCATGCGCAGAGTCATCCTGGGGAGTATCTGGCTGGCGTCGGTCCTTGCGGCCGTTTCCTGTGGTTCGAGCGGAACCGGCGACGGGCCCGATGATGTCGTCTCCGTCACCGAGGTGCTGGGCGATGCATCGCCCGACGACGTGGTCGTCGAGACGGTGCTTTCGAAGAGCTCGGTGGCAGCCGGCGAGCCGGTTGACGTGACCTGCAAGGTATCGCTCAAGATGAAGCTGCTGAGCCTCCCGGTGGAGGTCGTCGTCCAGGGTGAGGGTGAACCGTCCGTGGTCGAAGCGGGCCCGGTCACGCTCGAGAAGAGCGGCGAGTACGACCTGGCCTGCCGCACCAAGGGGGAGCCGGTCATGCAGGACGCGACTCCCTCCCATCTCAAGGTGACCGTCGGCAAGGCAGTCAAAGTGACGGCCGAGGTCGAGCCCTCCGAGGTGAACGCGGGCAGCAGCGCCACCGTCACCTGCACCGCATTCGATGCCTATGGGAACAGCGCTAAGGTCAAGCCGGGCGTTGAGGTCGAGCCCTCCGACGGCGTGGAGATCGATGGCCAGGAGGTGACGGCAGGCAAGCCGGGAACCTACTCGGTGACCTGCATCGTCGAGAAAGGCGTGGAAGCGGTGGCCGACACGCTGGTCGTCAAGGTCGGGGTCCCGAAACTGTTCGTTGCCAAGGTGGACCCCGCTTCGGTCGAGGCCGGCGGCAGCGCAACCGTGAGCTGCGACATCACCGATGCCAACGGCAACCTTTTCGCGGCCGATTGGAAGGTGGATGCGCCCGCCGACGTCAAGGTCCAGGGCAAGTCGATATCCGCCACAAAGGCCGGGAAGCACAAGATCAAGTGCGCACCGACGTCACCCGCTGGCGGTGAGGAGCTGGTCGCAGCGGACTTCACGGTGACGCCGGGGGCCCCGGTGGACATGAAGATCTACGCCAAGCCGGTGAAGGACCACTTCGTCCTGGCGGACCAGGTGACCATCAAGCACGAGCTCGTAGACCAGTACGAGAACATCGTCGGCGATGGAGACATCGAGCCCATCGTCGTCGAGCCCCCGACAGGCATGGACCTGCTGCCCGAGAAGATCGACAAGTTCGTCTTCAACCAGGAGGGCTACTACCACGCCTCGGTCAAGGCCAAGGACCTGCCCTTCTCCGGTGAGCTGGACTTCGCCTGCGACGGCACCGGACCGAAGATCACAATCACCTATCCTCCGCGTGCGCAGACCTTCTCCGGACCGACCTCGCTCGTGGTCACCGGGACGGTGCAGGACACGGTCAGCGGCGTCGCGATGCTGAAGGTCAACGGGGAAGACGTGGAGGTGCAGCCCGACGGCGGTTTCTCGAAGCAGATGACCATGGTGCACGGGATGAACCTCATCTCGGTCGAGGCCGAAGACGGCTTTGCCAACAGCTGGAAGTCCTTCCGCAGCGCGTTCTACTCCACGAAGTACCTGCCGGCGGATTCGATTGCGCCCGCGGCCGCTCAGGTTTCGAAGGCCATCCTCGCCTACCTGTCACAGGAGTTCATCGACGACGGGGATCACTCGGATCCTCCGGACGACCTGGCCACCATCGTAGAGATCGTGATGGCCGGACTGGACATCAAGGGAATGCTGCCCCAGGAGGGCATCCCCGTGCTGGACAAGGCGACGCTCTACATCACGAACGTGACGTTCGACAAGCCGCAGGTCACGCTCCAGTCCGTGGACGGCGGCATCCACCTGCTGATGACGATTCCCAATCTGCAGGCGGACATCAAGCTCGAGGTGTGCATCGATCTGCCGTTCGTGGGGGAGACCTGCCAGAGCTCCTACGGGATCATCTTCGTGGAGAAGCTCAAGCTGGACGCCTTCCTCTTCGTGGGCATCGGGGCCGACGGGCTGGTGGATGCGTCGCTCGGCCCGATCGACGTCGAGCTCGAGGGGCTCAACGTGGACATCCAGGGGATACTGGGCTCCCTGTTCGATCCGCTCGTCACGACGCTCGTGAACACGCTGAAGGATGCGCTGATATCACAGTTCACGAGCCAGGGGGGTGAGCAGCTTCCCGCCATGGTCGAGGACGCGCTCAACCAGCTCGCCCAGGGGCAGGAGATCGAGCTCCCGCCGCTCATCGGCTCGGGTGACCCGACCAAGCTGCTGCTCAGTCTGTCGTTCGAGCAGCTCCAGTTCTCCTTCGACGGCCTGGTGCTGGGGCTGAAGGCAGCCCTCACCGCGTTCGGCAAGGTCGCACACACGCCCGCCGGCGTGCTGCTGCGGGACGGGTGCATGGGCACGGAGAACCAGGACTTCGTGCTTCCCAAGACCAACGAGATGAATGCCGCGATCGCGGCCGACTTCGTGAACGAGGCGCTGTTCTCGATCTGGTGGTCCGGGGCGCTGACGCTGGACCTCAGTGCGGAGGATCTCGGGGATATCGACGTCACGGAGTACGGGATCGAGAACCTCTCCGTCAAGGTGGATCTGTACTACGCGCCGATCCTCAAGACGTGCGGGGCGGACGGCAAGCTGATGCTCCAGCTCGGTGACGGGTTCGTGCATGCCAAGTTCTTCATGATGAACATGAACTGGGACATCCAGATTTTCCTGTTCCTCGAGGCGGACGCTGTGCTCAAGCTGGTGCAGAACGACGAGACGGGGGAGACGGAAATCGGCATCGAGATTGGCGAGTTGAAGACTGCGGAGATTGACGTCGATGCGGTGGGCGACGACCTCAAGGGCAAGGAAGCCATGGTCATCGACCTGTTCAAGGGGGTTCTGCTGCCCCAGCTCATGGACTCCCTCCTTGGGAGCCTGGGCAGCTTCGCGGTCCCCGGCATCGACCTCTCCACCCTGGACCCGTCCATTCCGGAGGGGACGATGATCTCGGTGGACCTCCAGGAGCTCTACCTGGAGAACGGCTACCTCGTGATTGGCGGGAAGCTGAAGTGAGTCGCACTCCAAGGGATGCGTGGAGATCGCCCGTTCTCATGGCGTGGGCACTGATGTCTTGCGGTGGACAGGCCCCTCATGTCAGGGCAGGCGCCACGTAGATCGTCGGAGAGGCGGTCCACGACCTTGGCTCCGCGGCATCGACCGCTCCAGCCCCGCCGCACCTATTGCCTCAGGAACTCCTCCGGCTTGAGGGCAAGGCCGGGAAAGGCCCTCAGCACCTGCTTGTCCAGCGTCACGAGGGGCACTCCCAACATGCGGGCCACCGCAACGTACTCGCAGTCGTAGGTGGAACAACCGCACCTTGCTGCCAGGGCGAGCACCACCGGATCCTCCGGCTCGATGGTCCGCTCAGGCAGAAGGACACGCCGCGTCAGGGCCATCGTTGCCGCGGCCCTGGACTTCGGAAGCAATCCTGCCCGAGCACACTTGGCGAGGACGCTTCTCAGCTCACTCACCCAAAGCGGCGGAGCGCACCAGTCCGGATCCCTCTCCCATACTCGCCGTGCCTCGTCCGAGTGCTCTTGCTTCAGGACCAGAGCAGCGATCAGATTTGCATCCACGACCACCATGTCAGGCCCTCCCGGTCTTGCGTGCCCGAGCCAGGTCCTTGTCGGTCAGCACTCCGCGACAATGTCGCCTTGCTGCCAGCGCGGCCGCAAGCACTTCGTCGGCATCGGAACGTCGCCCGACCCCGCGGCTCACGGCGGCCTCCAGCAACAGCACGATCTCCTGGTTGAGGCTCCTCCGGTTCCTGAGCGCCTGCTCCTTCAACCGGGCATGCACGTGGTGCGGGATATTCTTGATGCAGACCGATGCCATCGTCTCCTCCCTCTGCTACCGGAATGGTAGCATGATGGTAGACGAAGTTCAAGCACGCCGCTTCGGGTCCTGGGGTTCCCGGGCCCGTTCCTGAGGAGGCTGCCCTGCCCTTTGCCTGTCAGATCGAACATCGCCAGCGGCACCGTGCCGCCGTGGCTGGAGTAGCCGTCTCGCAAACAGGCGCCCATCGGAAACTGCTGACTTGCCAATTCAGCCAATCTGGAGTAGTCTACTTCTGCGTAGGGAGAGGAGGATGGCCGTGAACTTCATCGACCGCGAACAGGAAATGGAGGGACTTGCAAGGCTCTGGGAAGGCAAGGGGCCTCAGCTTCATGTGACCTATGGACGACGGAGGGTAGGCAAGAGTGCTCTGCTGCGCCATTTCCTTCAGGGCCGTCCTGCAGTCGTCTTTCAGGCCGCCGAGGTCGGCATGCGCCAGAATCTCACGGCCTTGATGGAGCGGGCTGCCGTGGACCTCGGTCGAGCGGAACTCGCCGGAATCGTGCCCAGGGATATCGAGGCGGCTCTTGGGATCCTGGCAGCGACTCGGGCTTCCAGCAAGGATCCCCTGGGAGTCGTCCTGGATGAGTTTCCGAACATGCTGGTGTCGGACATCGGGACCGCAAGCCTGGTCCAGAGGTTCGTGGACTCGCTCGAGCGAGATGACGGACTGCGTCTCTTCCTCTGCGGTTCGGCTGTTCGGACCATGGAAGCCGAGATTCTGGGACACAAGTCACCCTTGTACGGACGCCGCACGGGACAGCTTCGCCTGGCTCCTCTTCCCTATGAGGCGTGGAGACCATTCTGTCCGCGAATGTCGAACCGAGACCGATTGTGGGTTCACGCAGCGACCGGCGGGGTACCGGCCTACCTGGTGCCCATCGAGGGCGCGACCACGGCCCGGGAGGCTCTCCTTCGCCTGTTCTTCCAGACCGATTCGCTGCTGTTGCCCGAAGCGGACTTCCTATTGCGGACTGAGCTCTCGGTGGTTCACACCTATGCATCGATCCTGAGAGCCGTGGCGGCCGGGGCCACGAGGATGCAGGAGATCGCGGAACGGGTTGGCACCGACAGCAGGACAATCAGTCGGTACCTCCCGGTGCTGATCGACCTGGGTTACGTCAGGCGGGAGACCTCTTTGGACGAGCCAGCCCCCGAGAAATCCCGCAAGGGGCGCTACTTCGTGGTGGATGCGCTATTGCGGTTCCACTTCCGATTCGTGCAACCGAACCGCGAGGTGATCGAGCGTGGGGACGGCGAGGCGCTGCTCGATCAGGTGGTGGCTCCAGTGATGCCGACTTTTGCGGGCCCGGTCTACGAGAGTGTGATGCGGGAGCGGCTTGCGGCGGACGCTGCAAGCCGGTTCGGTTCTCCAGTACTGAAGGCTGGCCGCCTGTACGGGGCCTGGGGTGAGATCGATGTGGCGCTGCAACTCATGGACGGGACCTGGGTGCTCTGCGAATGCAAGGCCGCTCAGACGAAGGTATCGGCGGAACTCCTGGATGCTGTGCGTTTGAAGGCGGCAAAGGTCACCGCGCTGTCGGGTCAAACCGTCCGGTTCTGCCTCGCTTCGCTCGGCGGCTTCACGAAGGGACTGAAGGCGAGGGCCGAATCAGAAGGGGTCCTGCTGAGTGAAATCGGCTGACCGACCTTCGCATCAGGCGAAGGTCGGTCAGTCCTCGACCTGCAGCTTGATCTCGTCGGAGTTGGCCTTGAGCTCTGGGGCGTACATGGCATGCGCCTTGGTCGGCAGGGCGCTGAAGCGGCCGGGGATTTCGGCGCGCATCCGGTACGAGACGCTGTGCCTGCCCCGGGCCAGTGCCCGGACGAAGAAGGCCACGCGCTCGTCTCGGAACTCCACGTACGCGCCCATGTCGTTGCCGTTGTAGCCGCTTTGCACCTCGACCGGCTCGAATCCGGCGGGCTTCATGTCCTCGAACACGAGGTACTCGTAGTCGTTCTTGCTCTCGATGAGCAGCTCGATCTCGACGAGCTGGCCGCTCTTGAGCATGGCGAGGTCGGGAATCTCCTGCCGCTCGTACTTCTCGACCTTCTGGCTGACCGCCTGGCCCCGGCTGCCGCGGACGTGGGTGGACTTGTCGACCTGGACGAGCTTGTAGTACTTGCGGTTGACCTTGACCTCGAGACCGGCCTTCTTGATGTAGTCCTCCAGGGTGAAGTTGGTGACGTATGCGTTGAAGTAGACCGGTCCCTTGCCCTTGCGGCGCAGCTCGAGGGTATGCTTGCCGGTCGTGACGTCGCGGCCGGAGAGCACGAGCTTGTTGTCGAAAGTGAACAGGTTCTCGGAGCTGATCTTCACCTCCTTCTGCTTCTTCCCGTCGAGGAAGAGCTCCAGCGTCATGTCGGGCTTGTCTTCGCCGGTGCCGGCCAGGTAGTCGGCAAATGCCTCGACACACAGTGCGGTGTCACGGGTCGAGTTCCAGTAGGTCGCGTGTTTGCGGTTGTTGAGGAGGTACTTCACCACGCCCGAGGTCTTGGTGTTCTTGGGATCCACGGCGGACATGAGCTTCAGGTAGTACGCGTGCGCCTCGTACTCGCTGCCGTACCAGTACCACCAGTAGTTGCCGTTGTCGAGGTTGAGCCAGGCGCTCTGGTTCTCCTTGTCCTCGACGACGAACTGGTCGAGGTTGCGCATGATCATGTCGAGCTTCTCTGTCTCCTTCTGGCGGTAGAGCGCCATGCCGAACATGGCCTTTCCGTAGACGGCAAGAGAGGTGCGGTCCCGGTAGAGGAAGTCGCGCATGTCGTCGTCCCCTATGTCCGCGTCGGCCAGCACCATGTAGATGAACGCGTCGAGGTCGTCGGCCCTCTCCTTCCACGGCTCGATCTGCTTCTTCGCGTTCTTGAGCATCCGGATCTGCTCGTCCTGGTAGCGCTGGAGCCAGGCGATCCCGCGCTGGAGCACGTCGTCGCGGACCTTGACGCCGTTGGCGCGTGCAATCTGGAGGCCGTGAACGACGTAGGCGGTGGTGTGCGGATAGGAGTATTCTCCCCAGCCGGAGAACCAGCCCCATCCGCCGTCGGAGAGCTGCATTCCGGTGAGGCGGGCGACGCCGGTCCTCACCATGTCGTCGAGCACCTTCTCTTCGAACACGGGGCTGCGCCTGAACCGCTTCCACTGCCTTGCGCGCCCCTTGTCGTCGCCGATCTCCTGGGCGTTGAGGTTGGTGATCTTCTTCTCGATGTCTTCCAGCTTGACGCCCATCTTCTTCAGGGTGTTCTGGGTGATGGCTGCGGGCAGGAAACGGTTGAGGGTCTGTTCGGTGCAACCGTACGGGTAGTCGGCAAGGTACGGCAGCGCGTCCACCATGGCCGCGGCCAGCGTCGGAGAGTAGCGCACTTCGACGCGGGACTGGTCGGGCCTGCGTTCGGCCGGGACGTCGAACTCGACGGACGCGTTCTGCTGCTCGGGTCGCAGCACGCCGGAGAAGGAATCGGTCTTGAGCATGCCGTGCACATAGGCCGGGAACTTCATCTGCATGGCATCGGATTCCTCGTCGGAGAGGGCCTTCATGCGGACGACGGCCTCGCCTTCGGAGACGACCCTGACGCGCCAGTCGATGCGGGCCTCGCCCTGGCTTGCGACGTCCACGAACCTCTCGAGCGCATCGAGCGGCTCGAGCACCTTGCCGTCGAGCTCGAGCACGACGCGCACCTTCTTGGAGGTTGCCAGGTAGTTGTGGACGTTGGCGGACAGGACGACCTCGTCCTTCTCCACGAAGAACCGGGGAGCCTGGAGGCGCAGCAGCAGGTTCTTCACCGTGACCGCGGTGGCCGTCCCTTCGCCGACCTTGGTGCCATGCCCCATGCCCCAGGTGCGGAACTTCCACCCCGTGAGGTTCTCGGGCATGGTGAACTCGACCTCGGCGGTACCGTCGGGTCCGGTCTGGAGGTCGGCAGCCCAGAACGCGGTATCTGCGAACTCCTGCCGGACCGCGGCCTCGGCCTCCGCACCGCCGGCGGCATTATCCCCTCCCCCGGTGGCCTGCTGGGCACGGGCCTCCCTGGTCGATGCGTTCTTCTTGTCCGCTGCAACCTCGCTCTTGGACGCCACCTCCGTGGACTTGGCACCGCCGTTTCGCATCAAGGCCCGGCCGCCTCCGCCGTCGGCCGCCTTGGCCGGCGCGGCCCTGGGCATGTCCTTGCCTTCGAGCGCTCCGTAGTCGCCGTCGAGGGAGTCGTCCGCGAAGCTGTAGTCCATGTGTGCGACGTAGCCCCCGAACACTCCCAGGATGGCCATTCCGGTCTCATCGTCCTTGAGGACGTTCCCGAACCAACGGTTGAGGCTGCACTCGGTCTGCTGGTAGTGGCTGCGCCGCCACTTCCAGAAGAACTCACGGATCTCCGGGACGTTGCTGCCGCCCGAGATGTACTCGACCGACTTGTCATAGACCGCCAGCACTGCCGAACCCTGGAATGGCTTGCCCGCGAGGTCGGACAGCCTGATGCGGACCTTCGCTTTCTCACCGGGCTTGAACTTCTCTGCTGTGGTGACCTCGACGTTCAGCACGCGCTTCTCGGGCGGCACGATGATTTCGCGCACGTCCGTGAACAGCTTGCCGCCCGCGATGGTGACGGCCTCGATGAAGAAGTTGGGCATGTCCTTCTTGACGACTTCGATCTCCTCGACCGTGCTCTTCCCCTTGAGCCGCAGCACTCTCGGCGGCAGGTAGACCCCGTTTGCCGGCCGCACGAACAGGAGAACGGTGCCCCCCTCCTTGTTGATGTTGATCTGGAGACGGACCTTCTCCCCCGGAGCGTACTCGCGGCGGTCCGGGACGAGCTCGATGTCGTTGAAGCGGAACTGCGCACCGTCAAAGGAGTCGCCCGCCACGACGAAGACGTAGCCGCCTTCCATCGTGTGGTTCGCCACGTCCGTGACCTTGTAGGAGAGCCGGAACTGGCCGGCATCCGCCGCCCTGATCTGCAGCGAAGAAGCCCCCTGCTCGTCGGTGGGCAGGCTCCAGCTCTCGACCGCGGTCTCGACCGGCTTCCCCTGCTCGTAGCGGATGCGGAACAGGGTGGCCTCGCCGGTCCCCTTCACGGGCTTGTTGTCGAGGGTCTGTGCGCGGAACTCGGCCTGGACCGTATCGCCGGTCCGGTAGTGCCCGCGGTCGACCCAGGCGTAGACCTTGAACGGGTTGCGGGCAACCAGGACGGTGCCTGTTCCGACGATGGTGCGGCGGGATGCGTCCGTGACCTCCACCGTGATGGAGTACTGGTGGTCCTGGTCCGCGTGCATCTCCCTGGCCAACGCAGTATCGATCGGGATCTTCAGCTCCCCTTCCGGTCCGATGGGGACCTCGTTCTGCGCGACCAGCTCGGGAGGCGTGTAGCTCGTGGGCCACCACCACCAGACCGGGCGCCGGCACCCCCAGAGGTGCCACCC
>VGRX01000071.1 GCA_016875215.1 Deltaproteobacteria bacterium | reverse complement strand
GGGGCCCTCGAGGCGCCGGCAGATGCAGCAGGGTCAGGGGTCGGGGATCAGGGGTCACACAGCCCCGACCACGCGGGAGGGGCCCTCGGGGCGCCGGCAGATGCAGCAGGGTCAGGGGTCGGGGGGGCCGAGGACTTCGCCAACCGCGTTCGCAAGAACCTCAAGAAGCTGAAAAAGTGGGTGGAGAAGGAGAACATCACCTGCTACCGGATCTACGACGCGGATCTGCCCGACTACGCGTTGGCGGTGGACCTGTATGAAGGATTCGTCCACGTGCGGGAGCACGAGCGACCGGAAACGGTGGATCCGCTCAAGGCGGAGAAGCGGCTCCACGGTGCGATCGCGGCGCTCCGGGAGATACTGGGAGTGGGGGCTGAGCAGGTGTTCGTCAAGCACCGGCGGCGTGCGAGGGGCGGGACGCAATACGGGAAGCTGGGAGAGACGAGGGAGATGAGGACCGTTCGGGAGGGAGGGCTGAAGTTCCTGGTCAACCCTGGGGACTACTTCGATACCGGGCTCTTCCTGGATCATCGGCCGACGAGGGAGCTGCTGCGCTCGCTGGCGAGAGGGGTGAAGTTCCTGAACCTGTTTGCGTACACCGGGACGGCATCGGTCTATGCGGCCGCCGGCGGAGCGGCGACGACGACGACGGTGGATCTGTCGTCCACCTACCTGGACTGGGCCCGCCGCAACATGGAGCTGAACAGATACTCCGGACCGAGGCATCGGTTCGTGGAAGCGGACGTGCTGGCGTGGCTGAGGAAGGAGAGGACGAAGTACGGGCTGATCTTCCTGGATCCGCCGACCTTCTCGACCTCGAAGAGCATGGCCGGGACGCTGGACATCCAGCGGGACCACGTCCATCTCGTCCGATCGGCAGCGTCGCTCCTCGACCGGGGCGGAGTCCTCGTTTTTTCGAACAACTTCAAGAAGTTCAAGATGGACGTCGAGGCCCTCGCCCCGCTGCAGGTCGAGGACGTCACGACGCGCACGATTCCCCCGGACTTCGCGAGGAACCTGCGGGTGCACCATACCTTCCTGATTCGGGAGTCCTGAGGTCTTCTGCGGCAACACCGCTGCCGTGGATCACCCTCGGAAGTAGCGGGGCTCGATGCGGCGTCGGCCGGTCAGCCGGCGGTAGCGTTCGAGGCTCTTCCCCACCGCGATCACGGCGTAGATTCTCTCGTCCGCGGGAATGCCCAGCAGCTTCTTGATGCGGGGTTCGTGCCGCATGGCCTCGACGACGAAGCCGATGAGGCAGGTTCCGAGCCCCATGGTGTGTGCGGCCAGGCAGATGTTCTGGGAGGCCAGCAGGGCATCCTCGGCGGGACACGAAGCACCGGGAGCGGAACCGACGAGAATCACGGCTGGAGCACCGTGGAAAAGCCGGTCCCGTCCCTCTTCACGGAACTGGCGCAGGCCGGTCTTGACCGACTCATAGTAGTCCCGGTAGTACTCGCCCAGGGCATCCTTCATGAATACCTTGGAGATCAGCCGGGCTGCGGCCTTCTCGGCCATGGAGTTGAGCTTGTCGAAGAACTCGCCGACCGCGGCCCCGAGCTTCATGACGGCCTCCCTGTCGGGCAGCACGGTGAAGGTCCAGAGCTGACTGTTCGTGCCGGTCGGTGCCATGGTGCCGATGCGCACGAGATCCCGCAGGACGGCTTCGGGAACCGGGTCCTTTGCGAACTTCCGGCACGACCGGCGTGAGCGGAACAGGCGCACGAGCTCGGCCGTGTCCCCCTGGCCGAAGGGGAGCCAGGCCTCCCGGTTCTCGATGGTCTCCAGGGTGGTGGCCGCGGGGTCGGAGAACCCCACCCGGATGGCATCCTCCGGGCAGACGGCGACACAGTGCTCGCAGCCGATGGAGAACTCGCCCGTGACGACGGCCTTCCCGTCGTGCAGGGAGATCGTGTCGGAGGGACAGACCTGGATGCAAAGGCCGCAGCCGTTGCACTTGTCGGGATCGATGACGGTGGTGGCTCTGCGTCGCATGGCTGGCTATCTCCTTCCCGGTTGAGTTCCGGGCTCAGTGGCGGTGAGGGCTGTTCGGTGCATGGGTGGCTATCTCCTTCCCGGTTGTGTTCCGGGCTCAGTGGCGGTGAGGGCTGTTCGGTGCATGGGGAGGCGGCTCTCCTGCATGGGTTCCGGCGGCCTCCGGCTCAATCAGCGTTCTGCGGCAGGACAAAGGCTCCCTTCTGCTGGAGGAGCCACGGCTCGTTGAGGTGGACCCAGCCGATGGTGGCGCGTTCGTCGGTGAACGTGATCCAGATGGACAGGTCGGTCGGATCCTGAGCGACGGAGGTGTAGCCGTGGGAGCAGCCGCCGGGATCCTCGCACGGCCCATCCAGGTCCGCGATGGCGTTCCAGGTGAGGCCGTCATCCTCGGACAGTGCGGCCGACAGTGGGTAGCGGCCCGAGGTCGTGTTGTTGAATGCGAGCACGAGCCGGCCGCTTGCCAGTCGGGTCATGTCGATGCCGGTGTTGTCGTTGGGAATCTGGCTCTGCACGCCCGGGGTCCAGGTCCGGCCGAAGTCCGCCGAGGTCATCTCGAACGCCATCTTGTGCGAAGCGTTGGTATCCCGGTTGATGGCAAACAGGGTGTGATCCGTGCGCTCGACGACGGCGGGCTGGATCTGCCCGAGGTGATTGATCAGGAATTCCGCGTCGTCGTCCGGGGAGACCTGGAGCCACTCCTTCACGAAATCATCGGTCGAAATGAGGAACGCCGGGGCGTAGAGGATCTCGCTGTACGCAGGAAGGAGGAGCTCACCGTTGCTCATTCGGACGGGATGGTTGCGGACCATCCAGCCCCACTCCTCCCGGATGACCTGGGGCCCGGTCCAGCTCTTGCCGCCGTCGGTGCTTCGGATGAGCAGGATCTTGGCGTCGTTCCAGCTCTCTCCAAAGATGGTGACGAAGAACAGGTAGAAGGTGCCGTCCTCCCGGATCCAGATGGCGGGGTTGCCTTCGGCGAGGCCCGGGTTGTCATACAGGACCTCGACGGGGCCGAAGTCGCCTCCGTGGGGCCTGCGGGACCAGACGATGCGGGAGTCCTTCGATTTCTCGCCGAGCCCGTGGTACCAGACGGCGAGCACGGTTCCGTCCGCTGTGACGGCCACGGAGGAGCCGTGGTGATTGCAGTGGAACGTCTCCTCGCCTGTATCGAGGTTGACGCAGGGGAGGGAATCGGGAGGGAGGATGTCGCCCCGTTCGAACACCGGCTCCGATGGGGTGAGGTCGGGCAATGCCACGTCTGCGTCGGGCGAGGCATCCCGCAAGTCCGGGACGTCGGTTCCGCCATCCCCCCCGTCCGCGTCGGGCGGCTCGCACGAGAACAGGAACCAGTGGTTGATGTCGCAGTTGAAGCGGCCTTCGTTGCAGGTGCAGTCGAATGCCCAATCGCACTCGCCCGTATACTCGCAGCACTCGTCCTGCGTGCAGTAGAGGTCGCCTTTGCAGGGATGTCCATCGTCATCCGGGGTCACTCCCTGGCAGGAAGTGTGCACGTGCGACGACACCTCCTCCACGACATCGCCGGAGGTCCCCTGCCCCCCGCTCTTGCATGCACAACAGGCGGCGCAGAGAATGAGCGCCGCGATGATCCGGTCGTTTCCGCACATGACGTCCCCCACCTCAGGCGGCATCACAGTGAGCATGTACCGTGCGCACCGGCTTGTCAACCGGGCTTGCCATGCGCGGCGGCAGCGACTAAACTGCGGTGGCGTTTCGGGGCGTGGAGGGGCTGCGTGGGTGAGATGATTCCGTTCGAGAAGGCACTGGAAATCACGCTGGCGAGGGCGGTGCGCGAGGTCTCGGTCGAGACCGTGACGCTGTCCGATGCCGTCGGCCGGATTCTGGCGCGGGACGTGCGCTCGGACATGGACTTCCCGCCGTTCGACAAGTCGGCCATGGACGGGTATGCGTGTCGCGTCGCCGACCTCGGCGGCCCGCTGGACGTCCTGGAGGTCATCGCTGCCGGGATGATTCCCACGAAGGAAATCACCCAGGGGCGATGCAGCAAGATCATGACCGGAGCGATGCTTCCGCCCGGAGCCGACGGGGTCTTCAAGGTGGAGGACTCCGAGATGCTTCCTGACGGGCGGGTGCGCTGTGCGGGCAGCGAGCCTCCGGGCAACGTCGCCCGCCGGGGTGAGGACCTCGAGGCGGGGGCGACGGTGATACCGGCCGGGACGCTGCTGGGGGCGAAGCACGTCAGCGTGCTGGCTGCGGTCGGCTGTGCCGGCCCGGTGGTTGCCTGCCGGCCCCGGGTCGGGATCGTGGCCACGGGAGACGAGCTGGTGGAGCCGAGCTGCAAGCCGGGTCCGGCGCAGATCCGCAATTCGAACTCGTGGCAGCTCGCGGCGCAGGTCGAGCGGGCGGGGGGTGCTCCCCGCTACTACGGAATCGCCCCGGACCGGGCGGAAGTGATCGCGGACCTGCTGCGCCGGGCACTGGCGGAGAACGACATCGTGCTCCTGTCGGGCGGCGTTTCGATGGGGGACTTCGACCTGGTCCCGGAGATCATGACTGCGAACGGGGTGGAGATCCTGTTCGATCGGGTCGCGATCAAGCCGGGCAAGCCGACGACGTGCGGCATCGCGGGCGACCGGGTCGTTTTCGGCATGCCGGGCAACCCGGTATCGACTTTCGTCATCTTCGAGGTGTTCGTGCGGCCGTTCATCCAGGCCTGGATGGGCTGTCGGTCGGGATGCAACGACCCGGTCCTTCCGCTCGAGGCCGCGCTGGTGCGACGCAAGGCGGACCGCATGGAATGGATGCCGGTGCGAATCTCAGAGAAGGGCGGGCTCGTGCCCGTGCGATACAACGGTTCCGCGCATTTCCTGGCTATCGGCCGGGCCGACGGGCTCATCCCGGTCCCAAAAGGAGTACTTCGACTTGAGCAGGGAAGCAGGCTGCCTGTACGACGGATATAGCCGGCGCATCCACTACCTGCGCCTGTCCGTCATCGACCGCTGTAACCTCCGCTGCAGGTATTGCAGGCCGGAGGAGGGGGGCGAGCTGTGCAGGGCGAGGCCGGTCCTGACCTTCGAGGAGATCCTGGAGTTCGTGGAGGTCGCGGTCGGGTTGGGGATCGACAAGGTCCGGGTGACCGGTGGGGAGCCCCTCTTCCGCAGGGACATCGTCAAGCTGGTGGCCATGATTGCCCAGGTTGCCGGGATACGGGATCTGGCCCTGACCACCAACGGTTCACTGCTGGCGGAGCATGCCAGGCCGCTCAAGGAGGCGGGGTTGCACCGGGTCAACGTGAGCCTGGACTCGGTGGACCCGGCACGATACCGGGAGATCACTCGGGTCGGCCGGGTGGAAGACGTCCTGGCCGGCATCGCTGCGGCCCGGGAGGCGGGGCTGTCGCCGGTGAAGATCAACTGCGTGGTGCGGGAGTCGCCGGACGAGCCGGATGCGATGAGAGTCGCCGCTTTTGCCCGCCGGGAGGGGCTGGAGGTCCGCTTCATCCGGGAGATGGACCTGGCCACCGGGCGCTTCTGGCAGGTGATCGGCGGCGACGGAGGGCGTTGCAGCCAGTGCAGCCGACTGCGGCTTACCTGCCAGGGAGAGCTGTTCCCCTGCCTGTTCTCGGATCTCAAGTTCGACATCCGTGAGCTGGGAAGCGAGGAGGCCATCCGACGGGCCGTGGCCGCCAAGCCCGAGTCGGGGAGAACGAGCCGCAACCACAGCTTCGACAGTGTTGGCGGTTAGGGAGACGTGGGGGGAAGAACGGGCAGAGGCAGGCCGATTGGGGGGAAGCCGTGGCACAGCTTACACATCTGGATGGAGAAGGTCGGGCAAGCATGGTGGACGTGTCGGGCAAGAAGCCTCAGCTCCGGGTGGCCCGGGCCGAGGGACGAATCCGGCTGGCGGAGTCTACGGTGGCACTGATCCGGGAGAACCGCACCCCCAAGGGAAGCGTGCTCTCGACCGCTCAGATTGCCGGGATCCAGGCGGCCAAGCAGACGCATCACCTCATCCCGCTGTGTCACCCGCTGCCCCTGACCAAGGTGGACGTGGAGCTGCACCTGGAAGACCTGGGAATCCGGGTCGAAAGCCGCGTGGTGTGCACGGGACGGACCGGGGTCGAGATGGAGGCACTGACCGCGGTCTCCGTGGCGCTGCTCACGGTCTACGACATGTGCAAGGCCGTGGACAAGCACATGGAGATCGGGGAGATCCGGCTGCTCGAGAAGACCAAGACCGACCTGGCGGACGGGAGGGAGGCTTGAGTACCGCGTGCGTGTCCCGGAAGGTCGGTTCCGTTGCCACAGAGGTGATGGCATGAGCCAGATACCGGTTGCGCATAGCGGCCGCATCCTGTCGGTGAACATCTCGAAGGAGAAGGGGACCGTCAAGGAGCCGGTCGAAGCAGTCCGCATGGCAGAGCTGGGCATCGAGGGCGATGCTCACGCGGGTCGCTGGGATCGCCAGGTCAGCCTCCTTGCCCGCGAGGAGGTCGAGCGGTTCGAGCACAAGGCGGGAAGGCCGGTCCGGAACGGCGAGTTCGCGGAGAACATCACCACGACGGGGATGGACCTGACTCGAGTGGCACTGCTGGACCGCTTCCGCATCGGGACGGTGGAGCTGGAGGTCACGCAGATCGGCAAGAAGTGCCATGGCGCTGCGTGTGCGATCTTCCGTGAGGTCGGCGAGTGCGTCATGCCGAAGGAGGGGCTCTTCGCCCGCGTGGTGTCCGGTGGAGAGGTCAGGGCGGGGGACGAGATCCTGCACATGGAGCGCCCCTTCCGTATCCGGGTGATCACGTTGAGCGACCGGGCGAGCGCTGGCGAGTATCCGGACCTGAGCGGGCCGAAGATCCAGGAGATGCTGGCCGCGTTCTTCGAGGGGAAGCGTTGGCACGTCGAGGTGGACCGCCGGCTGATCCCGGACAATGCGGCGCAGCTCGAGCAGATGCTTGGGGAGGCACGGTCGGGGGGCATCGACGCGGTCTTCACGACCGGGGGGACAGGCATCGGCCCCCGTGACATCACCCCCGACGTCGTGGCGATGCTTGCCGACCGGCAGATTCCGGGGATCATGGATCATATCCGCCTGAAGTACGGGGCGACCAACCCCAACGCGCTCATGAGCCGCAGCGTGGCGGCGGTCATGGGGTCCACGCTCGTGTTCGCGCTGCCAGGCAGCGTGAAGGCGGTCAGCGAGTACATGGAAGAGATCCTCAAGGTGTTCGAGCACGCGTTCAGGATGCTGCACGGACTCGGGCACTGACCTCGGGCTCAGTCCTTCAGGAAGACGAGGGGCTTTCGGCGTTCGACGTTCCGTTCCACTGCGGCGGCGAGGCGGAGGAGGCGGTCCTCTTCCCAGGGGCGTCCCATGAGCTGGAGGCCGATGGGGAGGCCTGCGGGATCATAGCCGGCCGGGACCGTGATCGCGGGGAAGCCGGTGAGATTCGCGGCCTGCACGTACAGCATGATCTGCACGGTCTCGGCCAGGTTGGACTGGCCGGACGACAGGGCCTTCCCGGGCAGCAGCGGGGCCGTCATCCCCGTGGTGGGGGTCACGATGGCATCGACGTTGTTCAGAGCGCGAACGAAGTGGCCGCACAGGCGGGTGCGTAGCCGCTGAGCGTGCACGTAGTCGGTGTTCGTGAGCTTGCGTGCGAGCGCGAGGTTGAGGCGGACATCGAGTCCGTAGTCCGCGTGGTGGGCAGCGTAGTAGTGCATGTGCGCTGCCGCCATCTCGCTGACGATGGTGATCAGGTGCACGCCGCGGATGAGCTCCAGCTCGGGGATCTCGACCTCGACGACCTCGGCGCCGGCCTGGACCAGGTGGCCGATGGCCTTGCGGCAGGCCTCGACCACCGGGGCCGTCGCGTCCTCGAACCAGGGCCGGTAGATCCCCAGCCTGAGGCCCTGTGCATGGGGCAGCTTCCACTCCTCGAGGCTCGGGGCCGGCTGCTGGAGGGACCCCGCGTCGTGGGAATCGGAACCCGCCAGTGCTGCGTAGCCGAGGGTGACATCGGCCACGGTGGCGCCGATGGGGCCGAGGTGGGCGAGACTCCAGCAGACCGGGGCAGCGCCGCGCTCGCTGACCCGGCCGAACGTGGGCTTGAGGCCGACGACGCCGCAGAAAGAGGCCGGCGTTCGGATCGACCCTCCGCCGTCGGCTCCGACGGCTAGGGGACACAGCCCGGCGCCGACCGCAGCAGCGGAGCCGCTGGACGACCCGCCGGTGCAGTGGCGGGGATCATAGGGATTGCGGGCCGAGCCGTGGTGGGGATTGAGCCCGGTCACCCCCATGCCGAACTCGTGCATGTTGGCCTTGCCGAGCAGCACGGCCCCGGCCTCGCGCAGCCGCTCCACCACGCAGGCATCCGTGCGGGCCGGCTCGTTGCCGAGAAACCTGGTACCCACCGTCGTGGGGTACGGGACCATGTCGACCTCGTCCTTGACCGCCACGGGCACGCCATCGAGCGGTCCGAGCGGCTGCCCCTTCCTCCAGCGGGCCGAGCTGGCCCTGGCCTGGGCGAGGACGTCATCTGCAATCTGGGCGATGAAGATGCGCATCTTCGGGTCGAGCTCGTCGCCTTTGCGACAGGCATCGAGCGCCTTGTGCGCGACGGCTTCGGGGTCGGTGCTCCCTTCACGGTAGGCGGCCTGGAAGTCGGCACAGGTCCGGAACTGGAAGCCACGGGCGGCGCCTGGGGCAGCACCGGACTCCGTTGGGGCAGCGTCCGTTGCGGCGTCGGTCCTGGCGCGCCCGCTGTCCCGGACGTCAGTCCCCGGCGAAAGCGACAGCGGCGTCCACGGGGCCTCGCAGGCCGCCGCATTCCGCACGTCCACCACCCCGGCGGACTTCAGCAACGGCCCGGCCAGCAGCGGGCCCGTCACCGGGTTCTCGGCCAGCACACACAACATCCGCAACATGCCGCCCGATGCCACCGGTGCGCTGACCGGCTTGAGCTTGTAGGTCATGTCGGCTACCCTCCCCCGTCACGGACTCGGAAACGGTGCTCTTCCCCGAGCTGTCAGCCCCATTGTAGCGGGGTGCAGAGAGATTGTCAGCTTCCCAAGCTGAATGTCGCGGGTGGTGGTCGGCGATTGGTGCGGAGCGGTCGACGCCCCGGCCCCGGCGCCTCCCACGACTCGGCTCCGCCGAGTAGCGATTCCCGTCTCCCGCTCAGACAGGCCGTCGTCGAAGCCTCGGCCTGGGCGCATTCACTGTCCATCACGAAGGCTCCGTTCCAAGCGCCACCCAAGCCTGTCTGACCCTGAGCGAGGGAGCGCCAGCGACCGAGTCGAAGGGTCTCATGCCACCACGCCCACGAACCATCTCGCTCCCGAACCTGTGCCGTGATCATCTGGGTGTCGCGTGTCGCACGCGAATGCCCAGCCTTCCATTCCTGCTTGTGCGGTCGGTCGGACTGGGCTACCGTCGGGACGTCGGGTCAGGCCGAACGGCGACGTGCCGAGCGGTCCTGCCCAGAACCCACGGGAGAGCTACGTGGCAGGTCGGAAGAAGCGGCAGGACCACAAGGTACACCGGGCTGGTGCGTGGCAGGGACGATTGACTCATCGGTGCCGTTCCTGGTGGATTCTGAGCACGCTGACAAGGAAGATCTTGTGACGTCGCGGCGAGGTTGGAGCAATTGCACCGGGCAAAGCACCGGCCAGGGAGCCTGCTCCAGTGGCTTGTCATGGTTCTTCATTCGCTTTCCCCTCCGCACAGGGACCGCCGGAGCAAGCTAACCAACAAGTCCGGCCCCCGGACATTCCGAGTTGTCGGCACAGCGTGGAAGCCCTCGAAACTGAGGCGTGATGCCACGAAGTAAACGTCGGCAACGCCCGTCAGTTGGAACCTGTCTTTGCTCATCTTCGTCTCCTCAGTGAAGTCGATCGAGCACGGTCTTGCTTCGAACGCCGTGCCGCCCCGGCTACGGGTTGCCAACCCGGGCATGTGCGAGCAAATGCATCGCAGCCGACCGGATGCTGTCGGCTGTCTCGCTTGCGAAGAAGACGCCGTCCACGGCAGCGCCGGCCAGTCGGCTGCGGATGTTCCCGTGCTCCTGGGGGAACGGGTAGTACACCACGGCATAGAACTTCGCGGCCGGAAGGACCCTCTTCAGCTTCAATGCCTTGTTCACGATCTCGTCGCAGCGCTTGTGGATGTCCCGGGGGGACTCGATCCTCTTCACATCCACAGCGAGGTGGACGTGGACGTCCTCGTCGAAGTGAGCGGCATCGATCTCGTACTCCTCGCCTTCGCAGTCGAAGTGGCGCTTCTTGAACGGAAGGCCGGCGCAAGCGACGAGGGCCTCCTGGACCCTGGCTTCCCAGCGCGCCTTGAGATTGCGCATCTCCTTATCCACCCAGCCGGAGCGATCCAATTCGACCAGGGCTGGAATCGCCATGTCCCGCGGGAGGAGCGGGTAGACATACCCCGCAAGCTGTGAAGCGCGTTCCGGCGTCACTCGGCTGGAGTACAGATTGAAATCGACGCCCAGGTCGCGCTTGATCGCCCGGGACGCGATGTTCACCGAAGCGAGGATGGGCTTGATCAGGACGGGGTGGTGCTGGAACGCCCTGGCGAGGTCGTCAACGGTCATGTCTCCGAAGACGACGAACCCCACCTCGCGATACTGTACGAACTTGCCAAGCCCATCGAGCAACGCCCGCTCTATGAGTTCCTTCCTCGAATAGTCGTCGCTGACAGCCCGGTACTGGTCACGGTGATTGCTGTAGCCGTCGGGCATGCTGCCTCCTCAAGGCCTGGGGCACTCCGGGCGAACGAAGCGCAGGTCGATCTGCCGGAACAGCCCCGCCGTCTCCTTCTTCAAACGTCGCTCCGCGTGTGCGAAGTACTCCGGGTCCACCTCGATTCCGATGCTGTTGCGACCCCACTTGGCCGCTGCGAGGTTCGTTGTGCCGGTTCCCATGAAGGGATCCAGCACCGTGTCGCCCACGAAGCTGAACATCCTCACCAGCCGTTCCGCCAGTTCCATGGGATAGGGGGCTGGGTGGCTGAGCGTCGATGCTCCCGTCAGTCCAGTCCAGATCTGCTGGAACCACTTGCGGTGGTTCTCCTCAGAAATGACGCTGAGGATACGGCTCGCAACGGAGGGGGTCCTGTAGCCGCCCGGCTTGCGGAGCATGAGGATGAACTCGATGTCGTTCTTGATGACGGCGTTCGGCTCGTACGGCTTGCCAAGAAAGCCTCCTCCTCCGTCGACCTCGTAGACGGCGTTGGCTATCTTGTGCCAGATGATCGGCGCAAGGTTGTCGAAGCCCATCCGGACGCAATGCTCCTGGATCGATGCGTGCAACGGGACGACCGTATGCCGGCCCGCGTTCATTCTCCGAGACAGACACACATCCCCCACGACGCAGATGACCCTTCCACCGGGGACAAGCGCGTCGAAGCACCGCTGCCAGATGCGGTCAAGCTCGTGCAAGAACTCATCGTAGCCCTCTATGTGCCCCATCTGCCCGTTGCTGTCCCTGTATCGCTTGAGGGTCCAGTAGGGCGGTGAGGTCAGCACTAGGTGTACGCTTCCGTCCGGAATGGCTCCGGCCACTCGCGAGTCGCCGAGGTTCAGAACATGCTGGGTAGGGATCCGCTCGACACAGCGCTCGATGCGCTCCACCGTACGCTGGTCCTTCGCGATACGGGGGATCTCGGTTTTCACTTCGGCAACCCCACGGAGGTCCTCGGGCAGGTACTTGTCGAGGCCCATGTCCCCCTCTAGCGACAGATCTGCTTTCATGTTCGGTAGCCATCCTGCATAGAGGGATTCCGCACGGCGACTTCGGAAACGAGCCGGTCAAACAACGCCTCCACTTCTTCCTCGGAGCTTATCAGTAGCGCTCCAGCAGAGAAGTCCACACGGACAAGTGCCACCCCTTCGATCATCCCGAATCCCCACGCCGGCCCGGACCTGCCCGTCAGCCGAGCAAGTCTCTTGTCGAGGAGCTCGCACCATGTGGTTCCGTGCTTGCCCCTGTGAGCGTCGAGCGAGACGTCAAACACAATCAGGTATCCAACGACGATCTCGGGGGAGAACATCTGCACGTTCGCGACCTCCCCCATGAGGTCGTCGATGCGGTTGGGGACGGTGCCGGCCAGATTCTGGAGGATGGACTTCAGGGAAATGGCCAGCCTCGGCTTGCCGTGTAGCTGCCAGGCCACGTCCCACTTCTTGGGGCGCGCCCCTCCCGGGATGGTCACTTCCGTGCAAGCACCGTGCAGCCCCCTTCGGGCTAGCTGCTCAACGCAGTACCGCGCCAGCAGGTCCAGGCGGCCTGGCGATTGAGTCTTCTTTCCATCCACCGCCACCGAGTGCAAAGCCCGAACGGCCTGCGCCAAGGTGACGGATGTCTCGTTCTCCAACACGACGGCCTCCGCCTCGTTCAATCGGGATGATAGCGGACGGAGCAACGCGGGGCAAGGCGATTGTCGGGCCGGACGCAACGGTCAGGGACTGTGAGGCTCGCCCCCTCGCCGCAGGCCACATGGTCAGCAAGGTCAACCGCTGCCCATCGTGTTCGATAGCGACTCCTTCGCCGCCTTGGCAAGCACAACAGCGACGATGCCCCACCTGACCGCCCGAACCCACTGGCCGGGTTTGCAAGAGACCTGCACGCCTACGATCTTCAAGTCGGCCTCGGGAGTCCAGATGTGTCCCTCCGATTCGTGTGACCCCATCGCCCAGACCGAGGCCCCGCTCATCCCTCTGAGTGCTGGGGTCTCGACGGTCAAGCCGCTGTCCGTGAGAAGTGCCTTGTCGTGACGTAGGAACAGGTCCACTTGATCATTGGGAGCCGTTTTGCAGTCGCCCAGTTCGTCAGTGAACTCGGTTGACCGGAAGCAGAGCATCTCGGCAACCAGGGACAATCCCGACTCGTCGGTCCTTGACAGCGATGCAGGATACCCCGCGACGAGAAACGACCCCGACTCCTGCGGCACGAGGCCCAAGTTCCCGTCACTCAGGAAGGTCCAACTACGCTCAAGGCGCTGCACCTGTTCGCGCTCGTGCAGCACTACGACGCCAGCATCTGCATTGAACGGAAGCGCAGACTCCCTGGGGCACAGCACCGTGCAGCCTGTGAAGTCCACGAAGTCGCACACGTTCCCACGCGTCAAAGGCAAAGCCATCCTGCCCGGAGCACTCTTGATGAGCTCGGCCACATGGGCCGCAGTGACCAGCAGCGAAAGCGAGCCCATCCGGAAAAGGGTGCCCGTGCCCTCGATCCCGAACTTCCGATCGTCGCACGCCAGGATTGGAACTGCACAGGAGCGCACCAATTCCTGGCAGGCCGCAAGTTTCGCTGCGTCTATCGACATGCCAGACCCTCCATCGGGGCACGTGCGGCCGCGGTCCTGTTGCGTGGAGCTGCAGCCGCGGCCCATCTCGATGCCTGCCACGCTCATTTCGACAACGTCCTTCCGGGGCGCCCCAGACGGCTCCTCCCGGCTCACAAGTACAACGTAAGTCGAAGATCACGGGATGCAACCTGCGTGTAGGCTTGGACTCTCACCAGGGCGAGCCCGGGGGTTTCTCACGTGATGCCACCCACGGTCGGGATGGATTGCACTGCCCGCTGGACCTCCGGCCGGCGCTGAGGTGACCCCCGTGCAGACTGGTTGCATTTCGGTAGTCAGCGGGGCCTGCACGGTGCAGGGGGGGCCAGAACCTCGCTGCCAGCGAAGCCCGCCGGATTTCCCGCCCTGGACGACGTCTTGGTCGCGGCTGCGTGGGTGAGGATTCCCCCTTAGCATCTTTCAGCATCCGCCTGATTGACGGCCCTCGCGTCCCGGTCTACTACTGAAAGCACTGGGCTCCACCAAGCCGCCGCGGCGGCGGGCCCTGTTCTCGTCGGGATGGGCCCCCGGAGACTCGGTGCTCTCGCCGAGGGGAAGCGGGGCCAACTGAACAGCGGACTGAGTGTTCTGGCTGGTCGAGACAGCGGAGGACGCTATGGCAGAGAAGATCATGTCGGAGAGGATGAAGACGGCCACCGAGTTGGTGCAGAACCCCGGGGAACACTTGACCGTGGAGCTGAAGCCGTGGCTGGACCTCGACAACAAGGAGCACCAAGCCAAGGTTGTCAAGGCGGTAATCGCACTTCGCAACATCAACGGCGGGCACCTGCTCATAGGCTTTGACGACGACCCACCGCGGCGGCTCAAGGACAAGGCACCGGGGGATGTGCAGTCCCGCTACCATTTCGACAAGCTGCAACCGCTCGTGATGCAGTATGCCGCAAAGCAGTTCGACATCTTCGTGGACTTCCCGGAAGTGGAGGGCCAGGAGTATCCGGTCGTCACCGTCCGCGGAGGTGTGAAGACCCCTGTTGCCGTGCGTGCCGGGCTCAGCATCCCGGCGGGCAAGCGGAAGGAGAAGACCCTGCTTGAGAAGGACGCCGTCTATGTGCGTACCACCACCTCCAACGGGACTGCGAGCACATCCAGGGCCAGAGGCGAGGATTGGGAGCGCATCGTTGAGATCTGCATGGACAATCGAGAGGCGGACATCGGCCGGTTCGCACGACGACACCTGGGCGAATTCAGGACGTGGGCGATGGACATCCTGCGGAAGGCGCTGGAGACTCCCACCCCATCGACTCCAGGGCAGGCATGTCAGGTTGGACGACTGCTGGAACTCCTCCAGCGCGTGCAGGAGGCAATGCCCGCTCCCCCAGAGGAGCACGCCCGCCGACTGCTGGACAAGGGAAATCAGCGGTTTCTGGCTGAGGCGCAAGTCCGGAAAGCGGAGTTGGACGCAGCGGGCATCGACCTGAACCTGCTGGGCACATGGAGTGTTGCAGCGCTTGTCCCGGGGCAGACCGGGGGACACGAGCCCCTTTCAGAGGAATACGTCAATGCTCTCTTTCGAGCGAATCCGAAGTTGACCGGCTGGCCGCTCTGGATCGACTCGCGCGGATTCGCCGGGGGAGGGCTGAAGCCTTATACTCGGCAGGAGGGGTGGGAAGCGTTCGTTCTCGCCACCACATGGAGCAGACACCTCGACTTCTGGCGAGTCGACGCAGGAGGCAGACTGTTTCACCTGAGGGCCATGGAGGACGACCTAGAGGGGCCCAGTCGCGGAGTGGAGCCCGGAAGTCGGTTGGAGTTCGGCATTGTCTTGTGGCGCACCATCGAGGCCATGGCTGTAGTCCTTGCGTTCGCGAGGGCCGTGAACGTGAACTCGAATGCGGGGGATATCCGCTTCGCGTTTCGCTGGTCTCGCCTGAAGGGGAGGTCTCTCAGCGCATGGGCCAACCCGAGACGCTTCATGCCCCCCGGATATGTCTGCAACGACGACGAAGTCACCAGCGAGGTGTCGGTGCCGGTGGCCACGGAGCCGACAGCCGTGGCGCCCTTTGTTCATGCGGTGTTAGCGAAGCTGTTCGCCGCATTCAGCGGAATGGACAAGATCACCGGGGCCGTGGTCGAGCAGTTCGTCCGAGAAATCATGGAAAGAAGGTAGGCGCAGAGGGTACGGGGGCTCAGGTGGACAGGAACACCTTCTTCAAGCTTCTCGACGGCATGGAGGGATTCCCCACGCTCCGTATCAAGCGATGGCCCAGGTACGGTCTGCAGGCCATACGCTACGAGGTGATCATCACGGCCAAGCGGTTCGGGCCTGGTTCGGCCTGCCCGAAGCGCCAGTGTGCCGGCGGGGAAACCTGCCGCCTCTCGCTACACAACGGCCGGCCCTGGCCGGCGGACAGTCTATCGGGCCGGACGGGAAATGCAATGGAGCAACTCACGGTGCTACTCCAGCGCCAGAGCCCGTGGTATGATGTCTGAGGCGAGGCCGGTGCATGGGACGATTCCTTGAACGACTGACGGCCGGAGAGCCCGCTTCCTTGCGGGCACTGGGGGACTCACTCACCGTGGGATACCTGGTGCGCCGGGGATACCTGGACTTCCTCGAAGACATGCTGCGGGAGCGGTTTCCCGGCTGCCCGGTGCGGCTGGAGAATCATGGCGTGTGCGGAGACACGGTGTTCGACGGCCTCGAACGGTGCAGGTCGGTGTTGAGGCCGCCGCCCGCGGATGCGGTGATTTTCCAGTTCGGCACCAATGACTGCTTCTGCGGGATATCGGCCGAACGATACAAGGCCGGGCTGCTCGATCTCGTGCGCAGGCACGAAGGGAGCGGAGGAACCGGGGATCTGCTCCTGC
This sequence comes from Deltaproteobacteria bacterium, assembly GCA_016875215.1. Classification (GTDB taxonomy): domain Bacteria; phylum Myxococcota_A; class UBA9042; order CAIXZC01; family CAIXZC01; genus CAITUV01. Next base: position 853 of record VGRX01000071.1, on the reverse strand, counting down.
TGCCCCCTCCCCGTATCGACCTGGCGGAATTCGACACGGGCCTGGATGCGTTCCGGGGCGCGGTGGACGAGGTTGCGGAGGAGACCGGGGCTGCCGTGGCCCCGGTGCTCGAGGTCTGGGACGCGCACGGCGGATCCGAGCCGCTCTGGCTGGATGATCGCGTCCACCCCACCGAGGCCGGTTACCGGCTGATGGCGCTGGCGGTGCTGCGCGTTCTGTGCCCGTAGCCTCCGAAGTCGAACCGCAGGAAGGTCTTCCCGCAAGGAGCGGCGGGAGGCCGATTCTCAGTTGCCCTACAGTTCGTATGCGTACAGCACCCAGGGGCGGACGGAGGAGACCGTTCCGGAATCGTTGTAGTTGGTGCCCTGAGTATCGGTATCCTGGCAATACAGGGCGTCGTAGTCGTTGTGGAACGTGAACGAGATCGTTTTTCCCTGCCCGACGTCCGCCGTGTAGGAGACGTCCTTGTAGGAGAACCCTCGGGCACTGCCCCCCTTGTTGGGCGTGGGCGAGAGGACATGGGTGCTGCCCTGCCCGCTCTGCCCCGCCTCCCATGTGAAGTTGATGCCTCCGCCGCTGGCCTGGAACTGGTTCGGGCCCGAGGTTGCATCGGAGTCGCCGCAGATGCCGATCTTGATGATCTTGATCTTGATACCGGGGACTCCGGAGATGGTACCGACAACCTGGGTCGGGCTGCCGGTGACCATTCCGGTCAGTACCTTGGGCGGCTCGGTCTTGCAGTTTGCATCGCAGCCGTCGCCGTTGTTCTTGTTGCCGTCGTCGCATTGCTCGGTGGAATCGATGAACTTGCCGTCGCAGTCCGCGTCCTTGCCGCAGACGGCGTGAGGGGAGG
>VGRX01000070.1 GCA_016875215.1 Deltaproteobacteria bacterium | reverse complement strand
CCCCGCTGGTCGTCTGCGCTCCGGTTCCCGCCCAGCGGGCAGCGCTCGGGGCGCTGGCAGCGCTCCCGCACTGGCTGCCGACCCTGCGGGCGGAGCTTACGCTGCGGCACGAGGCGTTGCTCGCCGGGCTGCGCACCGTGCCCTGGTTGGAGCCGGTCCCGGCAGAAGGAGGCACGTTCCTTCTGGCCCGATACCAGGGGTTTCCCGATTCCATGTCCTGCTGCATCGCCCTTCTGGAGCAGGCAGGCGTGGTGACGGTTCCCGGGGCCGCATTCGGCCCTTCGGGCGACCCGTTCGTGCGCTTCTCGTTCGGCAATCAGCCGGTGCCCCGCCTTGTCGAGGCGACCGAGCGGATTTCCAGGATGCCCGCTCCTGCCCGCTGAGGGTTGCAGGCTGCCCCGGATGCAAAATGGCCCCGGCCGATCTTCCACGGCACCGCCCACACGCATCTCCGCCAAACCCGTTGTACGCGACCTCCCGCAGGTTGCCGGCGTGGAAATCCCCGTGGATGCGCTGCACCGGCACTCCCCTCCGTTCCGTGTCGGCTGATTCCTTGAAGAACAGATTCGCCCTGCGACCCGGCCTGCTGTGCGTACCGATCCTCTTCATGCCACCCTCCTTGCCTTGAATTCCGCTTCTGCTCTTCGCTCCCGCACGGGACCACCTGGGGTAGGGACAGAACGATCTGCTCAGATACGACATCGTTCCCCCGGACCCTACTTCGCCAAGGCTTCGTAGGGCAAGCCCTGGACCCTACTTCGCCAAGGCTTCGTAGGGCAAGCCCCTGCCACTCTCCGTGTTCCCGGCTTCTTCCTTCCAGGGCAGCTCACACGCCTGGAACCGCATCGGCCGCCAGGTTGCCCGCACCATCGGCCCATCTACCTCCTTCACCAGCGGCACATCTGCTCCACCCCGGGTAGGCCTGCCGGCCAACCCGGGGCTGGTCCGCCACTCACGGCCCGGGAACCGGATCGGCCGTCAGGTTGCCCGCACCATCGGTCTGCCTACCGGTCTTCCCAGTCCCAGAAGAAGTCCTTGTTGGTGAGCTCGGGCTCCGGCTCTGCCGCCGGTGAAGCGGGGTGTCCGCTGCGTATGAGGCGCACCATGTCCTCGAGATCCTGGACCTCTTCGTTCCAGTAGGTCTCGGTGCCGAAGTGGGGCCAGGTGAGCGGAAATGCGGGGTCGTGCCAGCGCCTGGCGAGCCAGGCGGTGTAGTGGATGCGCCGCAGGGCCCGCAGGGGCTCGATGAGCTGCAGCGTGGAGCGGTCGAAGGTGCGGAACTGCTCGTACCCCTCGATGAGTGATTCCATCAGTTGGCGCGTGTGTGCGTCACGCCCCTGGAGGAGCAGCCAGAAGTCCTGCACGACCGGTCCGACCACGTGGTCGTCGAAGTCGAGGACGTGGAGCACGCTGTCGCGAAGCAGCAGGTTGCCGGCGTGGAAATCCCCGTGGATGCGCTGCACCGGCACCCCTTGGAGACACTTGTCCGCAAGCTCCGCCAGTGTGTTTGCCGCGTCCAGATAGCGTCCCTCCAGGGACCGCGGGATCGTACCGCGCTCGGCCAGCCATTTCAGGTTGGCCCGGACATAGGTGTTGGCGTCGAGCCGCAGGCGGTGCTCGGACGTGCCTGCGGCCCCCACGGAGTGGAGCCGTCCCAGCAGCATGCCGATGCGCTCGGCCAGCTCGTGGTCGATGTCCTGCGGCGCCCGTCCCCCAAACCGGTCGTAGAGGCAGTAGAAGATCCCCTCCCGACACCTCAGGGTCGCGCCGTCGGGGAACCTGCGCAGACGGCAGATGGGCACTTCCGCTTCCTCGAGGTCGTCCATGAACCGGTGCTCTTCGAGGATCTGCTCCCGGCTCCAGCGCTGGGGGCGGTAGAACTTGGCCACCACTCTCGTCTCGTCCTCGAGCTCGATGTCGTAGACGCGGTTTTCGTACGAGTTGAGCGGCAGACACACGGGGTTGCAGCGAAGTCCGGCATCCTCCACAGCGGCCAGCACGGCTTCGGGGGTGAGCGACAGGAACAGGTCGGTGGGGTTCTCTTTGCGGTCGGTCATGTTCCTCCGTTCCCGCGGGCCTGGAGTGGAAGCTCGACGGGCGGTACCATGAACGGTCTGCCCCAGAATCGGCGGATAATCAAGCGATTCCTCGCCCTGCTGGTTCCGGCGCCATCGGCCGGTCGCCCGGCAGCAACTGATTAAAAAACGCTTTGCCCCAAGGCATGGGTCGGGTTAGAATGCCCATTCGTCCGAGGAGGGCGCGATGCGATTCGGGATTCTGTCGGACGTTCACTCCAACCTGGAAGCCCTGGAAGCTGCCCTGCAGTGGCTGGACGGCGAGAAGGTGGACGAGATCGTCTGTCTCGGTGACGTGGTCGGGTACGGGCCCAATCCGAACGAATGCTGCGAGATCGTCCGGGCCAACGCCACCGTCACGCTGCTCGGGAACCACGATGCCGCCGTGATCGGGGCCATGTCGACGGAGTACTACTACGATGCTGCCCGGGTGGCCATCCAGTGGACGCGGCGGCAGCTTTCGGCAGAGAACCTGGAGTGGCTGTACCAGCTTCCGTACACGCACCGGCGGGATTCCGCGGGGGTGTCGTTCTTCCACTCCGCGCCCATCTGTCCGAGCGGCTACTTCTACGTGGTGTTCAAGGATGACGCGCAGGCGCACGTGCGCATGTACGACAAGCTGACGAAGATCTCGCTCCTGGGGCACTCGCACCTGGTGCGGTCGTTCCGGCTGGGTGACGGCAAGGCCAAGGAAGTGCAGCCGTCCGCGGTGAGGTTCGAGGAGGGGGCCAAGTTCATTGCCAGCGTCGGCAGCATCGGGCAGCCGCGGGACCGTGATCCGCGCGGGGCCGTTGCGACGCTGGACGGTGATACCGGTGAGCTGGTCGTTCACCGCTTCGACTACGACCGAGAAAAGACCGTGGCCAAGATTGCCGAGGCCGGGCTGGAGGCCCGCTTCGGCGAACGTCTCCTGACCGGATCATGAACCGTTTCTTCCTCTTTTTGCTGCTCCTGCTGCCGTGCGTTTCCTCTGGCCGATTTCTGCATGCGGAGGATCGGGGAATCCCGCTGCTGGAGGAGGCCTTCCGGCAGTACTCGCTCAAGGCAGGGCTCCTGGTGCAGGGGGAGGTGATGACCGCCGAGATCCCCTGCGGGAAGGACCTCTGCCTGCGTTTCGGCCTGCGCAACGTGCCCCGGGACGCCGCGATCAAACAGCTTGCGCAGCTTGCGTCCGGCTTCGGATATGGTGCGATCGTGGAGGAGATGCGGGTCCGGGCGAGCCGGGACAACTACCTCGAGGTCTCGGTCTTCGTGGTGGCCCGGACGGATCGGCGGGCAGCCGAGGTCGAAGGCCTGACGGCGCGGGCGGAGGAGTTGTCCGCGTTCCTGCGGGTTCTGGCCCGCATGTCCGATGCCTACCGGGAGGAATTCAACCCGCTCAAGGTGGCCAAGGACCGGCGGCTCTACTTCATCGACGAGTTCAGCGTGTTTGACGGGGGTCAACGGATGGGGGCGCGCCTGCTCGGGCCGTCGATGTCCCAAAGCCCGGAGCGCCGCGGGAAGGCCTCCCCCGCTGAGGGGTTCCGCATCACCGTCAGGAGGGACGGCCAGGTGGAGACCGGGCCGTTTGCCGGCTGGCAGAGCTTCCGCGTGGACTGGGAGAGACAGTAGGTTTCCGCCGTCGCAGACCGGCAGGTCGCGGTTCCGCAGAACTGACGGTGGATACGGGGGGCTCGCACTCGTTGCGCTCGGACCGATTCCTGTCTAATATGTCTCCGTTCCGTTGGCTCTGGGAGTGCGGGAGGAATCCATGAGGTGCTGGTGGCTGGCTGTGACGTTCCCGGTCGTTGTCCTGCTTCATGCCTGCGGCGAGGGGACGAGCGTCAAGTCCGATGCGGATGTCGACGGCAGGCCGGGGCCGGAGGGGATCGTGTTGCCGGACGGGGACAGGCCGGAAGACAGCCCGGTCGACCTGGATGTCCGGGGATCGGACGGCCCGGTCGATCCGGACGTCGACGTGTGGCTCTGGGACGGGGCGAGGAAGCCCGACGGCGTCGGACCCGATGCGCTGCCCGGGCTTACGTGCAACAAGGATTCGGACTGCGAGGGAAAGGAGATCCCGCTGCTGCCGTGCGAGAAGGCGGTTTGCGACAAGCACGTGGGCGAGTGCCGCCCCGGGCCGAAGTCGCCGGGAGAGCCATGTGACGATCTGGATGCATGCACCACGGCCACGGCATGCTCGCTTGACGGGCACTGCCGGGGGATGCCTGTGTTCTGCGACGACGGCAACCTCTGCACCACCGATTCGTGCCTGCCGGACAAGGGGTGCGTGTTCGTTCCGAACGAGAACGTCTGCGATGACGGCAACGGCTGCACGAAGAACGACCGGTGCAGCGCTGCGATCTGCGGCGGCGAGGAGACGGGGGACTGTGCGTGCGACAACGACGACGACTGTGTTCCCTTCGAGGACGGCAACCAGTGCAACGGCAAGGTGAAGTGCGTATTCGGCACCTGCAAGGCGCCTCAATCGTCGGTGAAGGTCTGTGCGGATGCGGAGGACAACCCGTGCCAGAAGTCGGTGTGCGCCCCGGACACGGGCACTTGTGTGAAGATCGTGCGGGAGAACGGCCGGCCGTGTGATGACGGGAATGCGTGCACGGTGGCGGACCTGTGTTTCGGCGGGACGTGCGTTGGCTCGGCCCCCCGCTCGTGCGACGACTCGAATCCCTGCACCATCGACACGTGCGACCCGGCGAGCGGCTGCCTGAACTCGTTCTCGGCCTACCCGTGCAACGACGGCGACGGCTGCACGGTGAACGACCACTGCAAGTACGGGCAGTGCATCCCGGGGCCGTCCAATGCGTGCAACCCGAGCACCTGCTTCCCGAAGTGGTCGCTCTTCTGCGGAGCATCGGATGTCTGGTCAACGCTCGGGGAAGGGGCGACGGACAACGTCAAGTCCTACTCCTGCTCCGGAACGTCGACGCCGGGACCGGAGTACACGTACGCCTTCGTGGCACCGTACGACGGAAGCGTGGCGGTCACGCTGGAACCGCAATCGGCCGGGCTGGCGCTGCAGGTGCTGGAGGCCCCGGGGAACGGCTGCGAGGCGGACAACTGCCGCGCCACCAGCCAAGGGGTGCTGAACTTCGAGATGTTCGCCGGAAGGGCTTACTACCTGGTCGTGGACGGTACCGAGGAGCAGGGAAAGGAGTTCTCGGTGGACGTCGCGTGCATCCCCCACGAAGAACAGTACTGCGACGACGGCGTGGACGAGGACCAGGACGGGGCCACCGACTGCGACGACGGCGACTGCGCCGATACCGCGGCCTGCCCGTCCCCGAAGTGCCTGCCCATCTGGACGCTCTCGTGCAATTCCAAGGACTTCGGCGCCAACTACGGCCTCGGCGCAACCCACGCGATCGTCAGCTACAAGGAGATCAAGGACAACAAGGGGTGCCTGGACAACGAGTGGGAGTACGATGGCCCGGAGTTCGCCTACCGCTTCGATGCCCCGGGAAGCATGAACGTCACGGTCAAGCTCACGGGCGAGACCGCTCAGACCGATCTGCTCATCCTGCGGGATGAAGGTCAGGGGTGTCGGCCCGAGGAGTGCATCGCCTGGGGGCTCAAGAAGGTGACGTTCCCGGCCGAAGCGGGAAAGAGCTACTACTTCGTGGTGGACGGCTATGCCGGCGCGCAGGGCAAGTTCGACATCGAGGTGTCCTGCCCGTCGTTCGTCGAGACCGCCTGCCACGACGGCAACGACAACGACCTCGACATGCTGACCGACTGCGAGGACAGCGACTGCTACCAGGCCGTGGAGTGCGTGGCGCACTGCCTCCCGGCCAAGACCGTCGGATGCGGCTTTGCCGAGGCCTTCGCCAACTTCGGCTGGGGCAGCACGCTGGCCGTTTCCGAGTACTCGTGCAAGCAGTACGTGTACTCGGGGCCCGAGGTGGCATACCGGTTCGTGCCGCCGTACGACATGCAGGTCAAGGCGCAGCTCTCGCAGGAGACTGCATCCACCGACCTCATCGTGGTGGAAGGGCAGCTCTGCGACCCGACGAACTGCATCGCACACGGGTTGGACAACGTGACGTTCCCGGCCAAGAAGGGGCAACCGTACAACATCATCGTGGACGGCTACCAGGCGGCCATGGGGACCTACGTGTTCTCGCTCGGATGCCAGGCGGACAAGGAGATGGGCTGTGCGAACGGAGCGGATGACGACATGGACGGAGCGACCGACTGCCAGGACGAGGGGGACTGTGGCACGTCTCCCTCCTGCGCACACTGCAGCGCGGTGTATCCCCTTCCCTGCGGCAAGACCGATACATGGAGCAACGGCGGAGACGAAAGCACAGACCACATCTCTCATTTCGGGTGCAACTCCGCGATCTACGACGGCCCGGAATTCGCCTACGTCTACGAACCCGCGGCCAATACCGAGGTGACGCTGGACCTCCAGTCGGCGGGATGGGATCTCGACCTGTTCGTGCTGGTGGACAAGGGCTACGGCTGCAACCCGGCGAACTGCATTGCCTGGGGGACGAACCACTTGACCTTCCAGGCACTGCAAGGGAACCGGTATTTCGTGGTCATCGACGGGTATGGGAAGGCCCCTCCCGAGTTCGGCCCGGAGTACGGGACGGGGGAGTACGTGCTGGAAGTAGGGTGCAAGTAGAGGGGGCATTGGAGAGGCTCCCGGTGAGTTGGCAGAGACGGAGGAAGGGGAGTTGACCCGGAGACAGGGAGAAGGGGACAGGATGGAAGCCACGGTACTGGAAGCGCAGGAGAAGGCGGTGGTGGGAGGGGTGGCGCAGATGGGGCGCTTTTCGGGGCCGTTTGCGGACCTCAACCTGCTCGAGTGCGAGGGGGTTCCCGGTCCGCTTGCGCCCCGCCGGTTCCGGCTCAAGGAGTGGGTGCACGTCGGTGTGATCCACCCGGACTTCTACCTGAGTATCGCGGTGGTCGACGCCGGATTCCTGGTCACGTCCTGGACCCACGCATACCTGAGGAAGACCGGCAGGGCATTCGAGCACGTGCGCAAGCTGCCGCCTCGGGCGGTGCGCCTCCCGGCCAACCTGCTGGACCACCGGACCGAGCTGAAGGCATCCGGGTACCGCATCGAGCTCCACAACAACCTGGTGCACGGGCAGCATACGTTCCGGATTGCCGTTTCAGCCCGCAAGGCCCTGCCCGCGATCAACGCGGAGCTGGTGCTGCTCGAGACCCGCGACCGGACGCACGGCCTGAGCGTCATGCTGCCGCTGTGTCCCAACCGGCCCATGTACACCCACAAGTCCGCGTGCCCGGTCTCGGGGGCCGTCACCGTTGGCGATGAACGGTTCGAGCTTTCGGCAGACAGGGATTGTGCGCTGCTGGACTTCCACAAGGCCTACTACCCGCACCGTACGTTCTGGAATTGGGCGACGTTCGCCGCTCAGCTCCCGGAAGTGGGCGTGTTCGGGATGAACCTCACGCACAACGTCGTCGCCGACGACAACGTGCTCAACGAGAACTGCCTCTGGATCGGCAACACCATGCAGCCGCTGGCAGCGGCCCGGTTCGACATCCCCGAGGATCCGATGCAGCAGTGGAGGATCCACACGCTGGACGGCCGGGTGGAGATGACGTTGGCCCCTCAGGGGATCCGGCGGGAGCGGATCCACCTCGGCCTGGCATCGTCCTCGTACGACCAGCCCTACGGTTTCTACTCCGGGCGGGTGGTCGATTCGGCAGGGAAGCGGCTTGCCGTGGACGGGGCGTTCGGGCTGGCGGAACGCCACACGGTGAGGTGGTAGGCGGCTGCGCTCATGACTTTTGCGGCCGTCTACTCTGAGAATCGCCCCTCGATTCGCTGCGTTCCCTCGTGAGGGAGGCGAAGCGGCGGGTCGAACGGGTGGAGCAGATGGATGAGCGCTCGCCCGGCTCAGGAATCAGGAGGTCGGGCACCGGCATACTCTTCGGCCCTGTAGCTCGAGCGCACCTTGGGTCCGGCGGCAACGGAATCGAAGCCAAGTCCCCTGGCGAAGTCGGCCAGCGCCTCGAACTCGTCGGGTGTCACGTAGCGGTCGACCGGTGCATGTGCCTTCGACGGAGCCAGGTACTGGCCCATCGCCACATGTCGGACGCCGGCATCGAACGCCTCCCGGAGCGACTCCCGGACCTCGAGGTCGGTCTCGCCCAGCCCAAGCAGGAGAGCGGTCCTGGCGGGCATCCCGGATTCCGCAACCAGCGCAAGCAGCCGGAGCGAACGGTCGTACGACGTCCTCGGGTCCCGTACCAGCGGGGTCAGGCGGCGCACGGTCTCCAGGTTGTGGCCGACCACGTGGGGGCGGGAATCGAGGATGATGCCAAGCAGGTCGGCCCGGCCGCAAAGGTCCGGGATGAGCAGCTCGACACGGGTCTGGGGGCAATGGGTTCGCATCGCTGCCACCACGGCTGCGTAGTGCCCGGCCCCGTGATCCGGGAGGTCGTCGCGGGTGACCGACGTTACCACCGCGTACTTCAGGCCGAGGCTGCCGACGGCCCGGGCGACCTGCTCGGGCTCGTCCGGATCAGGCGGGGACGGGGTGGCACTGGTGGCCACGGCGCAGAAGCGGCAGTGGCGCGTGCACTCGCGGCCCAGGATCATGATGGTGGCGGTTCCACTACCCCAGCACTCGGCCAGGTTGGGGCAGCGGGCCGACGTGCAGACCGTGGCCAGGCGGTGCTTTCGAAGCAGGCCGGCCACCTGCTTGAGGTCGCCGTCATCCGAGGGGAGACGTACCTTGAACCAGTCCGGGATTCGGCGAGGCATGGACCCGGCTCACTCGAGCGTGAATGGCTCGGAATCGATCGTGGCCGGAGCGGCCTTGCCGGCCTGCTGGACCACCCCCTCGACGTGGAACCGATAGGTGCCGGCAGGCAGCCCGTCCGGGGTTGGGACGTTGCGCTTGGCCGGCATCGAAATGGTCCAGAGGAACTCCCGGGTCGTGCTCTTCTTGTCTTCGTTCCACGACGGCTTCATCTCGAGCGACGTCAGCATCCAGAACGTCCGATTGGAAAACGGGGTCGAGTTGAGCCGGTACACCGGCACGAAGGCATCCCCCTCCTTGCGCTGGAGGGTTACCATGGGGGTCCCGAACCAGGGATCGCCGCCGGCCCAGGTGAAGACCGCGGTTTCGGCCGGCTTGACCGTTGCCGCGGGCTGCTGCCTTGCCTCGACGACGGTGCTGGAATCGAACGGCTCGTACTTCTTGCCGGCCAGCAGCGGCTGCTTCGAGAATCCCAGCGGCTCCCAGGGCAGCGCGTACCCGGGATCGAGCAGCTTCTTGGCGACGTGGGGAAGCTGGGCGATCATGTAGTCCGCCTGCTTGGGTCCCCACGCACTGATGGTGGGCTCGTAGCCGCCCAGGAACCAATCGTACTCCTTCATGAGGTAGCCCCAGTGGTCCTGGGCGTAGCCGACCACGACGACATCCTCGTAGCCGGTCAGCTCGGCGATGTTCTTGGCCGCATCGACGGCGTAGTCGGCATGGGGCTCGCCCGGCAGTGTGAAGAACAGTAGCTCGCCGATCCGGAACGTGGAGAGAGTGAACTGCCTGATCGTCTCCTCCGCGGTCAAGGGGAGGCACCCGAGCATATTGGGAGGATCGCCCGGTTCTCCCCAGCAGTGGCTCGCCTGGTTGGTACCGCAAAGCATCGCCGCGTTCTCCATGAATGGCCATTCGCCTTCTTCATAGCCGATCAGGTACGCGTCGATGGGGATGCGGAGGGTGTTGGAGGCAAACGTCACGTCGTCGGTCGTCTCGATGTCCGGAAGCACTTCGAGCACGTGGCCTGCGGCCGCGTACCCGATCCGCTCGAGGCGGTCGAAGTCGGCGGGGATGTCCGGATTGACCGGCTCCACGGCAGCAACGGTCGGATCGCCCGGAGACACGTCCCCTCCCCAGCTCTGGAACAGGAACACGGGGACATCGGAGTCAAAGGCCTCTTCGAGCTTGAGCTCGATGTTGCCGGGGGCATCGCCGGACAGCACCTGGTCCTTGTAGCCGAACACGGTGCCGTGGATCGCAAAGTCGAGCCAGACGGCCTTGAGACTTCCGTCCGCCCTTTCGATACGCATCACCCAGAGGGTGTCGTCGATGAACAGCGGGTTCTCGCAGCGGCGGTCGCCGTGGCACTCGGGACACTCGGTCCTGACGTATCCGAATCGTGCCGGCTCGGCATCGGAGACGGCTGCCAGGCAGGCATCGAGGATGCTGGCCACGTAGAGGTCGTAGTACGGGGGCCAGTAGAGGTAGTTGGCGAACTCGCCGACAGGGTCTTCCCAGAGCCGGCCGGGGCCGAGGTGGGTGTGGTTGGAGGCCAGGATGACCTTGCCGTCCCACTTGCGCCCGGTGGCCTTGTCGAGCCGGCGTGTGAGCTCGTCGAGAAGCTTGGCGGTCGTCCCGATCTTGTCCAGGCGCACGACGACGAGCTCGTCCTCCCCCCGCGACAGGTAGGCGGCCTTGGCCAGGATGGGCGACTGCTGCTGCGTGGTCGCGATGAACGAGACGGTGAACGGGCTGTGGGTGTCGTCCTTCTTGTAGCTCTGCCCGTAGCCCGCGGTCGGTATGCCGATCGGCGCGGGCGTCTCGACCACTGCGATGCCGACCCGGAAGAGGTCGTCACCCGGCGGAAACACGAAGCCGTCGAAAGGGGGGATCTCCTCGATCGAGTCCGATTCCACGGTCCCGTCAGGTGGCGGCGGGGCATCCGGAACGACATCGGCAGCAAGGTCGGCAATCACGTCCTGAGCCCGCGGCAGTTCCGACTTGTCGTCGGTGCCGCCCGAGCATGCGAGAAGCAATGGAAGGAACGTGGCAAAGGGGATCGAAAACGCTATTCTCATCGACAGCACCTCCGGCGAGCGGAAAGACCAGGCTACTGGCCGAGCTGGAGCTTGAAGAGCTGGCGGCCTGCGAGGAAGAACTGTCCCGAGGGGAGCGGTGTCGGACCCGCCACCCGGACGTACGTGCCATTGCTGGAGCCGACATCCCTCAGCCAGGTTCCGTCGGCCTTGCGGGTCAGGACAGCGTGCGTTCCGGAGATGTACCGATCGCCGGGGAACGTGATGTTGCCCCGCTCGCGGCCGAGAAAGACGTTCTCGCTGGCCAGGAGGAACGAGTTGCCGTCCACGGTCTCTCCGACCACCTGGGTCAGGCGGCCCCATGCCTTCGGGCCGCTCGGGGATCCGAGCACCTGGGTGCCCTCTTGCATCGGGGCCACGACGGGCTCGACTTCGGACAGATCCTCGTAGCGCAAGAGCTGCTGGCCAATGCGGAACAGATCTCCATGATTGAGGAGGATCTGGTCGTTCATTCGCAGGTAGGTGCCGTTGCGCGTATCGTCCGGGAGGAGCTGAGCATCCTTCTCGGTCACCTCCAGGGCAAGATGCTGAGGTGCAAGCAGATCGTCTTCGGGGAAACGGATGTCGCAGCCACCTCGGCCGAGCGTATTCCGGCCGGCCTTGAGCTGGACGCGGACGGTTTCCCGCCCGTCGACCGAGCTGACCGAGATGAGGTACCCGACCCCTGCCTTGCGCCCCGTGACCTGGGTCGTCACGGAGCCGGCCTCTCCGGCCCCCCGCTCGGGTGCGGGCTGCGCCTGGCCGAGCCGGAATCCACAGAGGCGGCAGACCGTGGTGTCCACCGCGATCTTGGCTCGGCACCGGGGGCAGCGCACGCTGCCGACGTCCGCTGCCGATTCCGGTGCGCCGGCAACGACCGCGGGCACAGCCTTCGGGGCTGGTGCGGCCTTCGGGGCCGGTGCAGCCTTCGGGGCCGGTGCAGCTTTCGGGGCCGGTGCAGCTTCGGCCTCGGCCTTGGCTTCGGCCGGGGCCGGTTCCGCCTTGGCTGCCTTGCGCCCTCCGAGCTCCTTCCCGCAATGAAGACAGAACTTGAAAAGAGGATCGGATTCCCTACCGCAATGCGGACACTGCATGGATGCCTCCTTCCACTCCGGAAGCTACCTTACACCAGGGGCACGATGCGTTCAAGCACGAAACCGAGCAAAGGCTTGTTCCGGCGCGAGAGCGCTGGTATAAGGGCCGGCATGATTGGGGTACGCAAAGTCCGGATCCACACCTTCGGCTGCCAGATGAACGTCTACGATTCGGAGCACATGCTCTGCAACCTGGCGCCGCTGGGGTTCCAATCCACTCTTTCGGACGAGGATGCGGATCTCATCATCCTCAACACGTGCAGCGTTCGGGAAAAGGCAGCAGCCAAGGTGTTCAGCCTGCTGGGGAGGCTGAAGCGTCACAAGCGCTCCAGGCCCGGGGTGCTGCTGGCCGTGGCCGGCTGCGTAGCCCAGCAGGAGCAGGAGGAGCTGGCCCGGCGTGTCCCGTACGTGGACATCGTGCTCGGACCGGACCAGGTCCCCTCGATCGCTGAGCTGGTGGAGCAGGCGGAGCGGACAGGGGGCCAGGTGGTGGCCACCCGCTTCCTGTCCGACCCGGATGGGTTGTTCTCCCAGGGGGCAGCGCTCGTCGGCAACCGCGTTTCCGCTTTCGTGACGGTGATGAAGGGGTGCAACCAGTTCTGCTCCTACTGCATCGTGCCCTACACCCGGGGCCGGGAATCCTCGAAGCCTGCGGACGCGGTGGAGAGCGAGGTACGGGCGCTCGTCGACTCCGGGGTCAGGGAGATCTTCCTTCTGGGGCAGAACGTGAACCGGTATGGAATGGACAGGGAGGGATGGCCGCGGTTCTCGGACCTGCTGCGCCGCGTGTCCGCCATCGAGGGGGTGGCCCGCCTGCGGTTCACGACATCGCACCCGGCCGATTGCACGGATGACCTGGTATGCTGCTTTGCAGAGCTTCCCAACCTGGCACCGTACTTCCACCTGCCGCTCCAGAGCGGATCGGACAGCGTGCTGGCGCGGATGAACCGGCGGTACGATCTGAACCATTATCGGGGGCGGATCGAACGGCTGCGGGCGATCTGCCCCGGGATCCACCTGTCCACGGACCTCATCGTCGGTTTCCCGGGGGAGACGGACGAGGAGTTCGAGGCCACCCTGCGGGCTGCCAGGGATCTCGAGTTCGGCAGCGCGTTCTCGTTCAAGTACAGCCCCCGTCCCGGGACGAAGGCGGCCCTGCTGGCGGATGACGTGCCCGACGCGGTCAAGGCCGAGCGCCTGGAAAAACTCCAGGCCGTGCTGTACAGTGGAATGGCCCGGGCCATGGGGGCGCACGTGGGCCGCATCGAGCCGGTGCTCGTGGAAGGGAGTTCCGTGCGCAGCACGAGCCCCGGTCAGGCCACCGGCCGGACCGGAACGAACTACGTCGTCAATTTCGACGTCCCGGGTTCTGTGGAGGAATGGCGGGGCCGAATGGTGCCCGTCCGGATCACGGCTGCACTCCCCCACAGCCTGGCGGGTGAGCCGCTGACGTAGGAGGTCGAGCATGCCTATCGTGATGAAAGTCGCCGGACTGGCCCTGGACGAGAAGAGCCACGCACCGATCGTGGTGCTCAAGGACGAGTCGGGCAAACGGGTCCTGCCCATCGTGATCGGGCTGGTCGAGGCCAGCGCGATCGCAGCAACCCTGGAAGGGGTGGAGTTTCCCAGGCCGATGACCCACGACCTCATGGCAGCGCTGCTCAAGCAGCTCGACGCTACGCTCGAGAAGGTCGAGGTCACCGACCTCATCAGCGATACCTTCTATGCCCTGATGTACGTCCGGCGCAAACGGGCCGGCCGGCCGCTCACCATCGATGCCAGGCCGTCCGATTCGATCGCACTGGCCCTGCGCACCGGCGCCGAGATCACGGTGCACGAGCGGGTGTTCGAGAAGATCAGCCAGGCCCCGGAGGGGTCGACCCCGTCACCGGACGACCTTTCCAACCTCAATGACGATGTCTTCGGCAAATACAAGATGTGAGGGAGCTGAACCATGCTGGACGGGTGGAAGAAGCCGGGCGGAACGGCCCTGACCTGCAAGGGCTGGCTGCAGGAGGCAGCGTACCGGATGCTCCTCAACAACCTCGACCCCGAGGTGGCGGAGCAGCCTGAAGAGCTCATCGTCTACGGCGGAACCGGAAGGGCGGCCCGCAGCCGGGAGGCCTTCCTGTCGATCCTCAAGGCACTGACCGTGCTGGAGGATGACCAGACGCTGCTGGTGCAGTCCGGAAAGCCGGTCGGCATTGCAAGGACCCATGCGGACGCGCCCCGGGTCATGATCGCGAACTCGAACCTGGTACCGGCCTGGGCCACGTGGGAGAAGTTCTGGGCACTCGAACGGCTGGGCCTGATCATGTACGGCCAGATGACGGCCGGAAGCTGGATCTACATCGGAACACAGGGGATCCTCCAGGGCACGTACGAGACCCTGGCGGCAGCGGGCCGCACGCACTTCGGGAGCGACCTGGCCGGGCGGCTGGTACTGACCGGCGGGCTGGGCGGAATGGGCGGTGCGCAGCCGCTCGCCGTGACCATGAACAACGGCGTCTGCCTCGCAATCGAGGTGGACGAGACCCGCTTGAGACGTCGGATCGAGACACGCTACCTGGACCGGTGGACCGCATCGCTGGACGAGGCGCTTGCCTGGGCCCGGAAGGCCTGCGAGCGGAGGACGGCGCTCTCCATCGGCCTGCTCGGCAACTGTGCGGATGTGCTGCCCGAGATCGTGTCCCGGGCGGTGGTCCCCGACCTGGTCACGGACCAGACGTCCGCGCATGACCCGGTATCGGGATACGTGCCGCACGGACTTCCTTACGCCCAGGCTCTTGCGCTGCGCAAGTCGGACCCGGAGCGCTATCGGAAGATGGCGATGGCCTCCATGGCGGTCCACGTACGGGCCATGCTGGCTCTCAAAACCCGCGGGAGCCACGTCTTCGACTATGGCAACAACCTGAGGCAGCAGGCCTTTCTCGAAGGGGTCGAGGATGCGTTCGCCTTCCCCGGCTTCGTTCCTGCGTACGTCCGGCCGCTCTTCTGCGAGGGCAAGGGGCCGTTCCGGTGGGCCGCACTGTCCGGAGACCCGGCCGACATCCACGAGACCGACCGTTGCATCCTCGAGCTGTTCCCCGGGAACGAGGCGCTGGGCCGCTGGATCCGCATGGCGCAGGAGCGGGTCGCGTTCCAGGGGCTGCCCGCCCGAATCTGCTGGCTCGGGTACGGCGAGCGCCGCAAGGCCGGGCTCGCGTTCAATGAGCTGGTCCGCACCGGCCGGGTGAAGGCGCCGCTCGTGATCGGCCGCGACCACCTGGACTGCGGCTCGGTCGCGTCGCCCAACCGCGAGACCGAAGGGATGAAGGACGGCAGCGATGCCATCGCGGACTGGCCGCTTCTCAACCTGATGATGAACACCGCCAACGGGGCCACGTGGGTGTCGTTCCACCATGGCGGCGGCGTGGGGATCGGGTACTCGCTGCACGCAGGGATGGTCGTGGTGGCCGACGGAACGCAGGCCGCGGCAACCCGGCTGGCTCGGGTGCTGGACTCGGACCCGCTGGCCGGAGTGCTGCGCCATCACGACGCAGGCTATCAAGAAGCTTCCGACTTCGCGGTCCGGCATGGTATCCTGGTGCCCGAAACGTGGCGGTAACCCATGAGGCCCGTACTGTCCGCTCTGCTTCTCGCTTCTGCATGCGTCGGTGTGGTCTCCTGTGCCGATGATGCCAGGGTATCGCTGACGTCGCTGGCGGAGAAGGCGCCGGTGCCGGAGACGACTTTGGTGGCCGGACCGACTGAGGCCCCCCCGATCGTCGTGCTCAGTGCGAACAAGCCGGAGAAGCTGGTGGGACGGGTGCGAATGCTGCTTCCCCTGCTCCTGCCCGAGGGCGTGCCTGCGTGGCTCGAGACCGCGCTGGCGAGCGCACCCCCGGCGGCACTGTACGGTGAGATCGTCAAGGTCTCCGTAGGCCTCGATCCCGAGACCGCGACACCTCGGCTCGAACAACTCGAGGGGCTGTTCCTGATCACCCCCGCTGCGGGCGGCGGCGGGCAGCTCGACGCCGACCGATGGCAAGGACTGCTGGGGACGGTGTGGCCGAAGGTCCAGGGATCACACAGCCCCGACCACGCGGGAGGGGCCCTCGGGGCACCGGCAGATGCAGCAGGGTCAGGGGTTTCCTGCCTCCTTCGTTCGCAGGGCACCCTGTGCGTCGCGGGACGGTCGGTCTTGCCCGAGGCCGCGGTGGTGGATGGATTCCTGTCTCGTGCGGCTGCCGCGTCCGGGACGCCCGGGGTGCGCCTCTCCCTCTCCATTCCCGAGGTGCTCCGGATGCTGGAACAGGCCGTGGGGGTCCCGCTCCTGTGGGCCGTGGTCCCGGAGCAGGCCCGCACGCTGGGTACGCTCGCGTTGTCGCTGTCGGACGAGGAGGATGCCATCCGGCTCGTGTTGACCGGCCGGCACAGCGAGCTGCTCGGTGACGTCGCAGGCCTGTTCGGTGGGGCCGCTCGGCCGGTGCGCCTTCCGGCCGACGTGCCCGGCGTGGCGTTCACTTCCATCGACTCGGTGGAGGACCGGGCGGAGAAGCTCCAGGAGCACTGGCTCGACAAGGCCCAGGTGCTGCCAGAGCTCAAGCTGACCTCGCTGCTGGACGACACATGGAACAGCCAGATGCTGGGGCTTGCCAGCGGCGTGGTGGGCATCGCATTCGCCGGTGACGTGAACCCCGAGTCTCCCTTCGACGAGGTCGTATGGCTGATCCAGCCGACGGACCGCAAGATGCTGGACAAGCGGTTCGCACACATCTTCGCCACCAAGTACTTCAAGCTGAACGACCTGACGCTGCGCACCGGCGAGACCGTGTACCGGGCACTGCGCAAGTCCGCCGGGCAGAAGCTCGGCAAGGAACGGCTGGCCTGGTTCTACCGGGACGGGACGTGCTACGTCGCGGCCAACTCCGAGATCCTGCGGAAGCTGGCCGACCGGATGTTCGTCCCGGACTGGAAGAAGGACAAGCCGGTGCTCGATCTGGCACTGTCGGGTGAGGAGCGGGCACTTGCCTCCGTATCGCTCAAACGGCTGCTCGATCGCGTGGTGCTGTCCGAGGAGCTGGGCTTTGCCGGGGGCATGGCACTGGGTGTGCTCAAGAATGCGGTGGCTGCCCTGGACAAGGACGTCGAGGTCCGCCTGGTCGTATCGGCAGCGCCGGACGGCCCTGCGCACATCGAAATCTCGGTC
>VGRX01000069.1 GCA_016875215.1 Deltaproteobacteria bacterium | reverse complement strand
GGCAACGTGCCGGAGCCGGCGAGGTTTCTGAACGCAACGCTCTGGCCTGAGGGCAAGGGGGTGGACGTCCAGATCCCCGCACTGGCTCCGGGAGAGAGGGTGTCGGTCGAGGCGGTTCTCGATGGGATCGATGCGGTCATGGAGAACCGCCACCAGGTGGACCTGGAGCTCGAGCCGGCTGCAGGCCAGGCCGACCTGTCGGAGACGTTTGCCGTGCTTCGTTTCACCTTCGATTCATCGGGCACGTGGGCGCAACAGGCGTACATGCAGCTTCCGGGTGAGAACCTCATCGCGGATGCTCCGTGGCGGTCCATCCTCGATTCCATTCCGGTGCTCGTGTTCTATGCTCGCGTCACCTGGCTGCAGGACATCAAGCCGGGGTGGGGCAAGAAGATGGCGTGGACTCCCATTCTCATGAAGAACGTGGTGATTCGCAATCCCAACGGCCCGCTGTCGGGACAGGGCAACGTGATCTACCTGGATTGGTACCACATCGCGCCGCTGTTCCTGCCGGCCGGGGCAACATCCTGGGACGAGTTCGGCCAGGAGGTCCCGGGGGGCGACGTCGTGTGGACGCTTTCTCCGGATGACGGTGCGCATCGTGTCCTCTGGATTCCCAAGGCGGGGCTGGTGAAGTCGTGCGCAGGACTGCCCGACCCGGGGATGTGCGGCTACTACCTGGAGGTGAAGTTCAACTACCTCAAGCTGCAGGTGCAGACCTGGGTCGAGGGCTACACCAGGAGGATGTTGGGCGTGGAGGACGGGAGCGGCATGCTCCCGAAGTTCGATGCTGCAGACCACTACTTCGATGCTCACTATCACACCATCGCCGAGTGGTACCGAAAAGGGGAGCTGCTGGGGCCGTCGAAGGCCTACGGCGGGCCGCTCTGGATGATGACTGCTCACCTGGCCTCCATCGGCGTGCTGGATTCCCCGAAGCTGGAGAACGTCTCGGGCAAGATCATCACGACGGACCACAACACCTTCTTCGATGACCTGGATGCACCCGAGGCCGGGCCGACGAGCTTCTGGGAATGGGGGAACGCCCCCGCGGCGACCAACAGTGCGGAAATGGACATCTACCGGAGTATCTTCGGCCAGACTGCCGGAGAAGAGGTCACGACGGACGGCGATACGCTCGAGCCCCTGGACACGGCCCTGGGCCGGCACATCCTCACCTACATGTCCAAGCACGTGAACGGCTCGTGGGGGTGGCTCGGGGCCGCAGGCTGGGCCGGCGGACTGTGCACTCCGTCGTACGACAACCTGATCCGGCGGATCGCGTGCAACCCCGGGCAGGCCAGCGACTGCGAGGGGGATGGATCGGGCGAGCAGTGCATCGGCGGGAACCCCGACGATCCGCAGGGGTTCATCTTCCCGGCCCACCCGCTTGCCGGAGGCTTCAAGTGGAGCGATTCCGCGCTTCGACACATGTTCTCCTTGAAGTCGCCACCGTGGAGTCCACTCACCCTGGACAAGAACAACCGGGACTACCTGACTGCGAAGGAGAATGCGGGGGACAAGGGGGATTTCGTGGTCCGCGGCTACCAGCTCTGGAACACCCGGGTGGCGCAGGAGGTGTCGTCCGGACTGTTCACCGGGACGCTGCGCGACATCAACCCGTACCCGGGTGCGGTGATGGACAAGCCCGGCAAGAAGTGGAAGACCTGGACGCCCCATTGCGACGGCTATCGGGCTTCGGTCAAGGAAGCGGCGGTGAACCTCCTGACCCTTGCCCGCGACGGGGCCAACTACTTCTTCAAGGATGACGAGAAGCCCCGGATCTGGTTCATCCGCAAGGTGTTCCACGTCGCCGGGTCTGACGCACATGGCGACTTCGGCTACGGGACCGACATCTGCGCCACCAAGGCGCTCGGGCTTACGACCAAGCTGGGGCTCTCCGGTGTCTCGGACAATGCCATGGGGCGCCCGAACACCTACGTCTTCGGAGGGACGCTCGAGGACCTGAAGCATGGTCGGTCGACCGCGACGGACGGGCCGATCCTCGAGCTCCTCATCGACCCGGAGAGCCGGGGCAGCTACGATCAGGAAACCGGTTCCATCACCTGGCACGACAAGGAGGACAAGTTCGAGGATGCCGATGGCAGGATGGGGGGAGACGGCTTCCGGGACGGGATGCGCACCGCACTGGTCCCGGTCCTCTACTCGGAGAAGGCATCGCAGCGGGTCATCGCCAGGTTGCGTTGCACCAACATCGCGGACCTGGGGGGCGGCAACGTGAAGAAGGCCGAGTTGCTCGTTTCCGGCCAGGGCAGCACCAGCGAGGAGCCCAAGACGATCCTGCTGGAAGGGTTCGAGTGCAACGGGAGCTACAAGGACTACGTGATCCCGGTCGGCTACACGCAGGAAGATCCGACCGCTACGCTCTCCCAGCCCGTCGCTGTCATGGCGCACGTGCAGATTGGAGATGCCTGTCCGGGCACGTACGATGCCTACACCAACCCCGTCTGGCTGGCACCGATGAACGGTGTGATCACGGTGCAGGCGGTCAAGACGAACGCGAACTCGCTCTACCTCAAGATGGAGCAGGAGCTGAGCGCTTCCTTCTCCATCGACGTGGTGTTCCGGATGACGATGGCCTCACAGAAGGTCCAGGCCCGCATCATGCAGATCGATGCCGCCACCGGCAACCTCATCAAGATGACCGGCGGCGAGGATGGCGAGGGAGGGCTGATCCTCCAGGGTGGGTTGGACCAGGGATGGGGCAATTCTCCCAAAGGGGGGGACCCTGGCGACACGCTCCGCAACCGGTTGTCGCTACGCATCCCATACAACAAGTACATCTATGGGCCGCTCACGGCCGCCAAGCTCGAGGACGAACGATTCGTGCTGGTCGTGAGCCGGGTTCCGTCGGAGTCCGATGTCGCACCGTGCAACGACGCCCGCCTGTGCGACACGTTCGGGAACCCCCTGGGCATCGTGATGCTGCGGTTCAAGCCGATGTCCACGTGCCAGCAGAAGAGCTGCCCGTCCGACTACAAGTGGTGCAAGTCCCTGTGCCAGTGTGCGATGGCGTACATGTGCCCGATCGGCTCGATGTACTTCGGCGGGTGCGAGTGCTGCATGTCGTACGACCCGTGGTGGCTCCAGTGCGTCTACTGCGCCCCCAAGGAGAGCGTCTTCTACAAGTTCTGCCCGAACGGATGAGGCGGTCGGCCCCGGAGCGCCGGGCTGCCGGAAGCAAGCAAGGGGAGCGGACGATCCGGGGACGATGGCAGGGGTTGACAACGGCGGCAGAACGTGTATACAGCGCTGCGTTTCCTAGACCTTTTCAAGGAGGTTCCGAGATGAAGAAGCTGGTTTCGCTGGCGTGCATGGTTGCGATGGCG
The DNA here is from genome assembly GCA_016875215.1 of Deltaproteobacteria bacterium. Classification (GTDB taxonomy): domain Bacteria; phylum Myxococcota_A; class UBA9042; order CAIXZC01; family CAIXZC01; genus CAITUV01. Next base: position 13,929 of record VGRX01000069.1, on the reverse strand, counting down.
ATGTTGTTCTCGTGCGGCGGCGGGACGGAGAGCGAGCCGGGCGAGGACCTGTTCGTGCCGGATACGGCTGAGGACGACGTGCAGGTTCCTCCCGAGGAAGTGGACGAGAACGTGTGCAGCCCGGTCTGCGTCGCAGGGTTCCACTGCGAGGACGGGCAGTGTGTTCCCGACGCGGCGGTGTGCGGCGACGGCCAGTGCGAGGGCGAGGAGTCCTGCTCCACCTGCGCCCAGGATTGCGGCGAGTGCGCCCCGGCCTGCCCGGACGGGAAGTGCAACGGGACCGAGACGTGCACCACCTGTCCGCAGGATTGCGGCCAGTGCCCGCCCGGTTGCGGCAACGGATCTTGCGACGGGACCGAGACGTGCACGACCTGCCCGGACGACTGCGGCGTCTGCCCGCCCGAGTGCGGCGACGGGACCTGCAATGGAACCGAGAACTGCGAGACCTGTGAAGGGGACTGCGGCAAGTGCCCGCTCGATTGTGACCCTCCCTGCGCGGCCGGAACCCACTGTGAAGAGGGCAAGTGCGTGCCCGACCAGGTCGGCCCCTGCCAGCCCAGCGGCAACGTGGCGAACCTGAAGGGCTGTGCCGAAGGCAAGGTCGACGTGACCCTCAAGGGTGTCACCGTGACCTGTTTTTTCGCCAAGGGCTATTTCGTGCAGGATGCCAGCGGGGCCGTCGAGATCTACGTCGGTGACACCTGGGCCTACTCGACTCCGGTCGTCGGCCAGGTCATCGACGTCCACGTGAAGGAGTACGGCAACTACAAGAACCAGCAGGAGGCCATCGCCACCGACGCTCCGGTCGTGACCGGCAATGCCGACGTGGAGCCGATGAAGCTGAACGTCTCCTCAGGCACCCTTCCCTCCGAGGAGCTGGAGAGCCGGGTCATCAAGGGGATCGGCTTCAAGGTCGACACCATCAAGGGAAGCAACCTCACCGTCTCCTATGGGACCGCGGCCAAGGTCCTGTTCCGTGCCGATGCGCCGGGCACGCTGTGCGAGGGGGCCAAGTTCGACCTGGCCTCCGGCGTAGTCACCCAGTACAACGTCGACTACCGGCTCCAGTCGTTCCTGGCGATGGACATCATCAACGTCGACATCTCGGGTTGCAAGGTCGAGCCGGTCATGGACGACTCGAACTGGGGCTTCGAGGAGACTGCCGAGAACGATCCCCCCGCTGACTTCATCAAGGCCACCGCAGCCTTCACGGCCAAGTGGACCGCGGCGCAGAAGCACACGGGCAACAACGGGTGCGAGCTTGCCTGGACTTCTCCGGACAACCAGGATCTCGTGGCCGGGTTCTACAAGCCAGCGACCGAGGGGAAGAACGTGACCTTCAAGCTGTGGGGGCTCGACAACGATCCTGCGGGCCGCTTCCGGCTCTGCCTGGAGTTCTTCGATGCGAACAAGGTCTCCATCGCCAAGGAGTACTCGAGCGGCTACTCGGTGGACGGTGCAACCTGGGTCGAGCTGATGTATTCCAAGGCGGCTCCGGCGGGATCGGCGTTCGTCCGTTCCTTCGTGCGTTTGTACGACGTGGCCGAGGGATGGAAGGGTACAGCAACCGTGCACATCGATGACTGGTCTGTGACCGTGGAGTAGGACCTCATGGCGAGAATCCGGATTCACGAGCTGGCAGCGGAGCTCGGCGTGGAGTCGAAGGTCGTGGTGGCCCGTGCCAACGAGATCGGGATCCCGGCCCGTGGCCACATGACATCCCTGGATGTGGAGGAAGCGGAGGCGCTCAAGGCATCGCTGCTGGCTCCTCCGCCGGAGGTGGTGGAGGAGGAGCCGGGGTTGCCCGCGGTCGACGAGCAGCAGGCTGCCGGCGACGAGCAGAGCGGAGCTTCGGACGTCGGCCCCGACGCGGCTCAGGCCGTTCCTCCGGCCGAGGCCGATTCAGAGCAGGGCTCGGCTGCCCCGGCAGAAGCTGCCGACGATGCTGCGGATCGGCCCGAGCCCGGCAACGAGCGGGAGCCCAGGCCCCGTGCTCCGGACCGGGACCGCAACCGCGGTCGCGGCGGCCGCCGGGGACCCGGTGGCCCGCACGAGGGCCGGGGACGTCGTGAGCAGCCGTTGTCCCAGGAGGACCCCTACTGGCAGTTCGGGACTCCTCCCGAGTACTGGGGGCAGACCCGGGGCGACCGCCGCACCGACCCGTCCGGCCTGCCGCCCGATGATCCCTACTGGCAGTTCGGCAGCCCGGTGGAGAGCTGGGGCTCGAGCCGGAAGAAGGCCGGCCAGCCCGAGCCGGGACGTCAGCAGCAGCGCCCGCGAGTCTACCTCGAGTGCCAGAAGTGCGGCGTCAAGATCGAGAAGAAGCGGGCCCACGGCGACCGCAAAGTCCCCTGCCCGTTCTGCAACCGGTGGATGCGGGAAGTGCGGTAGCAACCTGCCGGAGGCTTGCCCGCACAGCCGATTCACGCGACAAATGGTGGATGGTCGACCTGGCCTTCTCAGCCCGATGGGCGGAGTCCGATGGTCGACCTGGCCTCTTCAGCCCGAAGGGCGGAGCAGGAGGGTCGCCGGACCGAATGCGGGTTTCTGCGACCTCCGGTCCGACCCGATGGAGGGTGACATGGGTGCAGATTCCGGAATCGTGGTCGAGCAGGGCCCCATCTGTCCGTTCTCCATCCGGTACGGTCCCGATGGAATCCGTGAGATCCGGTTGCTGAAGCAGGGGGAGCTGGCGTTGTCCGATGCCCACGGCGTCATGGCGGTCCCTTACGCCGTGGCCGACCTGGCCGAGCGGGTCCGGCGGCTCATGGACGGATACCCGAAGGACCTGTCCGATGTCCTCCTGGACTACACGGGGACCGGGGAGCTCGCACGCAGGGTCTACGAGGAGCTTCGGACGGTCCCGGCCGGGGCTACCGTGACTTACGGGGAGCTGGCCGACCGCGTCGGACTCCCCGGCGGGGCACGGGCCGTGGCCCGGGCCATGGCGACCAACCGCTGGCCGCTCGTTGTTCCGTGCCATCGGGTCGTGGGACGAGGGGGCAGGCTCACCGGGTTCTCCGGGGCTCACGGGCTGTCCACGAAGGCCAGGCTGCTTGCAGCGGAGGGGATCCTGCTGCCGCTGCCGTCCGAGTGTGCCCTCGACGCGTCGCTCTTCGATCCGCACGCCTGGGAAGTTGCGGTCTGCTCGCTTGCGAGCCGGGACCGGCGGCTTGCCAAGGTCATCGAAGCGGTGGGCTCGGGACGTTTGCAGCAGGAGGCGCCCGGCAGGCCGTTCGAGGCGCTCGTCGAGGCAGTCTGCTACCAGCAGCTTGCCGGCTGCGCGGCCGCGGCCATCTTCCGAAAGGTGAGGGGCGTGCTCCGCGGTGAGGTGACCCCGCAGTCGGTTCTCCGCACCGGCGAACGCTGCCTCCGTGAGGCCGGACTGTCCGGCAGCAAGACCGCCACTCTGCTGGCTCTGGCCGAGCGGGTGGACGACGGGCGGCTGGACCTCGACGGGTTCGCCTCTCTGCCCTGCGGGGAGGTATCGGCCGCCCTGACCGAGGTGAAGGGGATCGGCCCCCCTTCGGCCCCTGGACCGTGCAGATGTTCGCGATCTTCCACCTGGGTCTGCCCGACGTGTTCCCGCCTTCCGACCTGGGAATCCGCAAGGCGGTGACGAGGATGCTGGGGGCCGTCGAGCTCCTGTCGCCCGCACAGGTCGCTGCTGCCGGCGACCGCTGGGCACCGCTTCGCACGGTCGCCACCTGGTATCTCTGGAGAAGCCTCGGCACCGTCACGATCGGGTAGCCCCCTCCACGAGCCTTCTCACCGCCCACCGGAGGAAGATCCGGCCGTACTTGTAGCTCTCGGCACCGAGCAAGAACATCGACAGGGCCCATAGCAGCCACGAGAACCCGTAGACGGCCGGTCCTCCGATGGCCACGATGAGCGGCTCGCGGAAGTAGATGGCGGCGATACCGAATCCGGCCACGGCCGGCCAGCCGAGGAGGAAGCTGAGCGCCAGGACGACGAGGCCGGTGACGAGCTTCAGGGTGGGCTTGTCGCGGAACGCGCTCAGGTCGGCCTTCTGTGCGATTGCCTCCCGGGCGAAGCGGGTCCTGGCGATTCGGGCCCTGATGGCTCGTGGAATGAGTGGCACGGAGGGACCCCAGCTACTTTTTCGGCTCCGGTTCGCCGGGGAACTTGCGGACCCGGAACTGCTCGCCATCCTCCTTGATGATTCGGCGGTACCAGTCCTCGGGAAGGGGAGGGTGGGTCACCTTGCCCTGGGAGTCACGCACGTTCCCGTCCATGTACTTGACGAACAGCTCGACTCCGAGCCGGCGCCAGCGTTCCACGACCTTGGCGGACTGCTCTGCGCTGTACCGGGTCAGGTACTCCCGGGCCAGCTCCGGTGCCTGGCGGTAGAGGGCCACGGCAGCCTTCTCGACGTCCGCCTGCCGCGCCAGAAAGGACCCTTCGAACTCCCACTGGACGGGCCGGATGTCGAGGATGATGTCGCAGTAGCGCGTGTAGGCCCAGTTCGAGACGAAGTTGAACACCCAGAACGCCGAGTCCCAGGAGAACTGCGTGAACGTGCCGGTGCCCTTGCGGAAGTTGTAGGGAGCCTCGGTGATCCCGGCATACATGGGGATGTAGACCGTCGAGGACGCGTCGTCGACGCCGAACCAGAGGACGCCGCCGATCGGGTCGGGCAGGGACGAGCGCATCTGTGCGATGAACGAGAACCCGGTCTGCTGCGTGCTGGTGGAGCGCTCGTTGAAGTACTTGACGCCATCGATCTCCCACTCGAGAGGCCGCCAGCGGTAGGGGAGATGGAACGGCCCCGCCCCGACTCCGTGGGTCAGGTCATAGGGGGTCCCCTCGAAGTGGTCGCGCATGGCTCGGAACAGGTCGTGCACGGTGAGCTTGCGGTCGGGCTTAATCCACAGGGGAAGCTGGACATCCTTGCGGTCCTCGCTCATGAAGTCGGCCGGGATGTTCTGTGAGGGGGCCACGCTGCGGAAGAAGCTCCAGACCCGAGCCTCGCACACCCGGGCATCGAACCAGGTGATCGGGTGATAGGCGTCGGCGAAGTGGAACTCCTCGTCGCTTCCCGTGAAGTAACCCTTGTCCCGGGCAAAGGAAATCACATCGGGCGAGTACAGGCAGTTCTTGGGATCGTCGAGCGGGAAGCGGCCGACGCGGGCGTAGTTCGCGTGTGCGGAGACGTAACCGTCAGGAACCCGCTGTGCGACCCAGACGGCCCCCTTGTTGCCCGGTCCCTTCCCGATCATGACCGTGAACCAGACCTCGTTGGGGTCCGCGATGGAGAAGGCCTCCCCGGTGCTGCAGTAGCCGTGGGCCGCGACGAGCTCGCCCATGATCTGCACGGCCTCCCGGGCCGTCCGGGCACGCTGGAGCGCGATGAACATGAGGCTGCCGTAGTCCATGCCCCCCTTGGGGTCTGCCAGCTCTTCTCTGCCGGTGAAGGTGGTCTCGCCGATGGAGACCTGGTGCTCGTTCATGTTGCCGACCACGGCAAAGGTCTGCTCGACCTGGGGGATCCTGCCGATGAAGCGGTTGGTGTCCCACTCGATGACATCCACGGTCTGGCCGGGGCGATGGAGCCCGGCGGGGATGTAGCCGAGGTCACCGTAGAGCTCGTGCGAGTCCGCAGCATAGGTGATCATGGTCGATCCGTCTGCAGCCGCGGTCCTGGTGACCAGGAAGTTGGTGCATGGCATTGCTGCTGTCGGGAGCAGCAGGAGGGTGGCCGGAAGGAGGTAGCGAAGCATTGAGTCTCCTGTGGTCACGGGGTTCTTGCGAGACGGCAGTCCCGCTCGAACCGGCGTCTGCGGGCACTGTACACCGAAATCCGGCCGCGGCACAACCGGGATTGAAAGCTGCTGTTCAAGAGCGACCTCGCCGACCGCGGGCGTCGAAAAGCCTTGCCACGAGTCAGCCCTTGTAGTCTAATGCGCAAACGTGTCGTCTGCCCGGGTGCGAGGGAGCGGGTCCGGCAGCGGGCGGGCGCGCACGTGGCGACGCGCACGTGGCGAGGAGCAGGGGATGGCTGTCGAGCGCAAGGTGGAGGGGGATTCCCAGGGACGGCAGTCCTTTTCCGGTCTGCTCTCTGATCCGACCGTCCGGGAGCGATGGGAGAGGGTTCGGAGGTACTTCTTCCTTCGGGAATCCACGTACGACATGAGCAACCGCTGCAACCTGCGTTGCGAGGGGTGCTACTACTACGAAGGGGAGAAGCAGTTTGCGCGGGAGAACCGGGATCCGGAGGCCTGGCGGGAGTTGATGCGGGCCGAGAAGGAGCGTGGGATCACCTTCGTAGTGCTGGCCGGTGCCGAGCCGGCGCTGGTACCCGAGCTGCTCCAGGTGTGCTACCAGGAAATCCCGCTGGGGGCCATCGCGACCAACGGGACGATCCGCATTTCCGATTCGGTGGGGTACAAGATCCATATTTCAGTCTGGGGCAACGATGAGACCAGCGAGCGGGTCCGCAAGTACCGGAACCTGCTCGGGCGGCAGCTCAAGGCCTACGAGGGGGATCCCCGGGCCGTGTTCGTCTACACCTTCACCCGCGAGAACATCCACGAGATCCACGCGGTCATGGAAGTGCTCGGACCTGCCGGGGCCAAGGTGACGTTCAACATGTTCTCGTCGCCGGTGGGGTACATCGGTCCCCTTCGTCACGACCTGGCTTCGCTGCGGGAGACGCGGCGGACGATGATGGAGGTCTTGCGCCAGTATCCCGAGAACGTCCTGTTCTCGCCGTACAGTGCGGTGGCGCACACGCATCGGCTGGGGCTTCACGACCTGTTCTCCTGCTCCTACCCGCGCTGCAATCCGTCCGAGTGGTTGGGACTGGGGCGGTCGTTCCGCCAGTACAGGACCGATCTGACGTGGGACCGCGACGTGGCCTGCTGCGTCCCTGATACCGATTGCCCCGACTGCCGGCACTATGCGTCGGGCAGCGCTGTCGTCACGGCCCGGCTTCATCGCCACGCAAAGGACCCCGAGACCTTCCGGGGGTGGCTCGATTACGTGGATACCTACTTGGCGGTGTGGGTTTCGGGGTACGAGAAGGGGCCGAATCTGTGCCCCCGGCTGGTTCCGCCTCCCGGGCAGCCTGCAGAGTCTCTCTGAGTTCGAAGGAGCTTGCATGATCACGGTGCGTTCCCTGCTGGATGACGCCTGGTACGAGCGGTACACCCGCGTCTCCCAGCTCAACATCCGCAGCTCGATCTACGACCTCACGAACAAGTGCAACCTGCGCTGCAAGGGTTGCTTCTTCTTCTCTTCCGACGAGCACAAGCTGCAGGACGGCGAGGAGAAGGACGTGAGGAAGTGGGAGGACTTTGTCGACCGGGAGGTGGAGCGCGGGGTGAACCTGGCGATCCTCATCGGCGGCGAGCCGACCCTGTTCCTCGACCGGGTGGAGGCCTTTTACAAGCGCGTCCCGACTTACTGCGCGACCAACGGAATCATCAAGGTCCCTCGGGATCGGTTTCCGGACATGATGGTGGGCATCTCGCTCTGGGGGGACAGCGAGGACGAGAAGGTGCTGCGCGGCCGAGACGTGTTCAGCCTCTCGCTGAACAACTACAGCGGCGATGCCTACACCTACTACCTGTACACCCTGACGCCGAAGCAGATCGGCCGGATCGAGCGCGTGGTGCGCCGCATCCGGGACAACGGGCTCAAGGTGCACTTCCAGCTCCTGTCGAACGACGAGGGGGCGGAGGGGTTCCACTGGAACGACTCCCAGCTCGCGGACGTGCGCGGGGAGATGGACGACCTGCTCGACCGCTACCCGGACACGGTCATCTCCAGCAAGTACTACCACCAGGTGATCTGCACCGGCGAGATGCTGGGGCGCAAGTGGGGGTGGCTGGAATGCCCGTCGGTGACCGAGCACATGGACCATCGCACCCCGCAGCCCAAGCGGCTGATCCGATTCATCCGGTGGGGAGCGGACCTGAAGACCACGCACCGGTGCTGCACGTCGGCCACGCGGGACTGCACGACCTGCAAGGACGGTGCCGCACACATGAGCTGGGTGATGGTCAACAAGCGGGCCCACATGCGCTCGACGCAGGACTTCCAGAACTTCGTCGAAGTCTACGAGATGTTTGCCAAGCTGTACCGTTTCATCCCCTGGTAGGACGAGACATGGATCGCCCCACCGACAGCCGGAACGGTGCCCTCGACGGCAGCACGCCGGCCCCGGGCAGCCCCGGACAGAGGCCGGTGCGTCCCACCCAGACCGAGGTGAGCGCCGAGGTGGACCGGGTCATCGCCCGCTCGCTGGGCGTGGACCCTTCCGCAGCGCGCGGCAAGGGGCGTCTCGACCTGGCCGGCTTCGACAGCATCGACCTGCTCGATTCCGTGGCCTCGCTGGAGGGGCATTTCGACATCGAGTTCGCCCGAGAGGAGCTGGCGCGGGTCACGGCCATCGAGGATCTCTACGCACTGGTCTGGCGAAAGCACGTCATCGAGAAGGAGCCGCTGGACAAGTCGGTGCTGGACGGGGCTGTCATCGTGATTCCCACATACAATCATGCCACGCGGCTCGGGCCGGTCCTGGAGCGCTCTCTGGCGCTCGGAGTGCCGGTCATCGTCGTGGATGACGGAAGCACCGACGGGATCCGGGTGCTCCTGGAGCGCTACCCTGCTCTGCAGGTGATCCGCCACGAGCGGAACCTGGGCAAGGGGGCTGCCCTCAGGACCGGGCTCACCCACGCTGCGAAGGTCGCTCGATATGCGATCACGCTCGATGCCGACGGGCAGCACGAGCCGCTGGAGGCGGTGCGGCTGCTGGCCGCCGTGCCCGCGGGGACCCGTCCAATCGTGATCGGGCTGAGGCAGGGGATGGAGGAAGGACACGTGCCCTGGACCAGCCGGTTCGGCCGTTCGTTCTCGAATTTCTGGGTCCGGTTGTCAGGGGGAGGGAGGGTGGCCGATTCGCAGTGCGGGTACCGGGCCTATCCTCTGCCCGAGACGCTCTCGCTGAGAACCCGGTCGCATCGTTTCAACTACGAGGTGGAGCTGCTCGCACTGGCCGGCTGGGCTGGGATCCCGGTCCTCGATGTGCCCATCTCGGTGGTGTACCAGCCGGGGCGCCAGCGGATCTCCCACTTCCGGCCCTTCGTCGATTTCTGCCGGAATTCCGTGACGTTCTTCCGCCTGATTGCGCTGCGGCTCCTGCTGCCGAGGGCGATCCTGCGGAAGCTCGCCGTGGGGAGGTAGGGGCCGATGGGGGGGACGGGAACTGCCAGGCGCTGGCTGCTGGCCGGGCTCATGGTGGCGGTTGTGGCTGCGCTCGCAGTCCAGGGATACCGCCGCCTCACGCTCCAGACCGACCTGCTGGCGGTACTGCCCGGCGGCGATCCGGTGATCTCGGATGCCCGGTACGTGCTCTCGCGGCATCCCGCCATGGACCGGGTGGCCGTGGAGGTTGCGGCGAATGGCGCCGAGGTCGGGGTGGAGGAGCTGGCACTTGCCGGCGACGCGCTGGCCAGCCGGCTCATCGGCAGCGGGCTTTTCACCACGGTCGGACAGGGGGCTGAGACCCTGGCCTTTCCGACGCTCATGGGCCAGGTTTCCGACCACCTTCCGGTGCTTTTCAGCGCCGCTCAGCTCGAGCGGGAGGTGCTTCCGCTGCTGCGGCCGGAGAGAGTCCGAGGGGCCGTCGAAGAGGTCGTCCGCTCCCTGTCCGGCCTGGACGGCGTCGGGCAGGCGGAGTTGATGCTGGCCGATCCGCTCGGGCTCCGGAATCGGGTGCTCGCCCGGCTGGCCGCGCTGCTTCCGGGCAAGGAGGCCCGCCTCCACCGGGGGCACCTGCTGAGCACGGACGGACGCCGGCTGCTCCTCCTGGCGGAGCCGTCCGGCAGGGCAACGGACATTGCGGTCGCCCGGAGCATCGATGCCGTGGTCAACGAGGCCAAGGGAGCCCTGGAGAACGATGTGCCGGGCCTCACGGTCACGCCGGTCGGGGCCTATCGGGCCGCACTCGACAACGAGGAGTATGCCCGCTCGGACACGAACCGGGCGGTCTGGCTCGCGTCCGCCGGAATCGCGCTGCTCCTGCTGCTCTGCTTCCCGAGGCCGCTGTTCGGACTGCTGGCGCTGATCCCCGCTGTGAGCGGGACTCTGCTCGGGCTCTTCTTCTACTCCCTGTTGCGCCCCAGCATCTCCGTGCTCGCCCTGGGATTCGGCGGCGCCATCGTCTCGATCACGGTGGACCACGGGATAGCGTACTTCCTGTTCCTCGACCGGGACCGGGCGGCCTCGGGAGCCCAGGCCTCCCACGAGGTGCGCAGCGTCGGCCTGCTGACGGTGCTCACGACCGTCGGTGCGTTCCTGTCGCTGCTGCTGTCCGGCTTTCCGGTGCTCGAGCAGCTCGGGCTGTTCGCCGCGCTCGGGGTCGGGTGCTCGTTCCTCTTTGTCCACTTCGCCTTCCCGATCTGGTTTCCGCAGGTTGCCGCTGCCCGGCGCAGGCCGCTGGTCGAGATCGAGGGGCTGACTGCCCGACTCGCGCTTGGCGGGGGGCGCGCCGCCGCCATGGCTGCTCTGCTGGCCGGAGTGTTCTTCGGGCTCAACGCCCGGCCGGAGTTCCGCACCGACCTCAACGACATGAACACGGTGAAGCCCGAGACCCTGGCAGCAGAGAAACTGGTCAAGGAGAACTGGGGTGACGTCCTCAACCGGACCTGGGTGCTCATCGAGGGAGAGGACCTGGAGGCGCTCCGCCGGGAGGCCGATCGGCTGGCCCTGTTCATCGAGGAAGAGGCGCGGGCCGGCGTGCTCGACGAGGGGTTCTCGCCGTCGCTCCTGCTCCCCGGGGTCGATGCCTCGGAGAGGAACTTCGCAGCGTGGAAGGGCTTCTGGACGTCGGAGAGGACCAAGGAGGTCGCCTCCGCACTGTCGGCCGCTGCCGTTGAGGGGGGACTGGATCCCTCCGGGTTCGACGCGTTCGTCGAACAGATCGAGCGGGCCATGCCCGAGCCACCCGAGATGACGCAGGCCACTGCCCGGCTGACCGGCGTGCTGCTCGGCCGGGGAAGCGGCTCTGCCGAGGTCGCGCTCTGCCCTGTCGTGCCGAAACCCGGCTTCGACGCAGCGGCGTTTCACGGCCGCGTCGCACGGGCCGGATTCCGGATGCTCGATCCGAGCCTGTTCAGCACCCGGCTCGCAGGCATGCTGGTCGACACGTTCACCCGTCTCCTGCTGATGTGCGGGGCCGCTGTGCTCCTCCTCCTCCTGTTCTTCTTCTTCGACTACGTCCTCGTCCTGCTCGTGCTGGTGCCGATAGGCTTTGCCCTGGCCTGCACGCTGGGGGCGTTGCACCTCATGGACAGGCCGCTGGACGTGCCGGGGCTGCTTCTGGCGGTCGTCGTGCTCGGAATGGGGGTCGACTATTCCCTGCTCTTCGTCCGTGCGCACCAACGCTACCTCGACGAACGTCACCCTTCGCTGGGGCCGGTGCGGAGCGCCGTCTTCCTGGCGGCGGCGACCACCATGCTCGGATTCGGAGCCATGGCGGTCTCTCAGCACGGTCTGCTTCGCAGCGGCGGGCTGATCGGGTTGCTCGGAATCGCGGCGTCGTTGGTCGGGGCCTTCGCGATCCTCCCCCCGGTGCTTCGCGGCGTGTTCGCGGACCCGGGGTGGCCGGAGACCTCCCTCGAGGCGGGCAGTCGGGAGCACCGCAGGGCAATCCTGCTGCGCTACGTCCGGCTCGAGCCGTACCCCCGGCAGTTCGCACGCTTCAAGCTCGCCCTGGACCCGATGTTTTCCAGGCTCAAGGACTTCGTGCCTCCGGACGGTGCGGTCCTGGACATCGGCTGCGGTTACGGCGTGCCCGGGGCGTACCTGATGACCCTCTTCCCCCGGCTTCGCTTCTTCGGAGTCGAGCCGGACCCGGAGCGGGCAAGGGTCGCGCGCCGCGTGTTCGGCAGCCGGGGACGGGTGGTGGAGGAGAGGGCTCCGGGGCTCTCCGGACTTCCGGACAAGGTCGATACTGCGCTGCTGCTGGACATGGCGCACTACCTGCACACCGACGAGCTCACCCGCATGCTGGCCGACCTGCGGGGCCGGCTGAACGACGGTGGGACGCTGGTCATGCGGGTCACCGTGCCCACGCGCAAGCGCTTTCCGTGGGAGCGGATGCTCGAGCGGCTTCGGGTCCGAGCCCTCGGATGGGCCGCGTACTTCCGTTCTCCGGCCCAGGTGACGGACCTGTTGCGCCAGTGCGGGTTTGCTGTGGAGCTCGTGGAGCCGACGAGGCCCGGCCGGGAAGAGACCTGGTTCGTCGCGCGGGTCGGCACGCTGCCGCCGGGGCCGCGCGTGGGGTAGAGGTTGGGGCGGGGCCGCGGGGCGTCCGAAGGGGATCTTCTTGGAAGGCTGGTTCTACAGGTTGTTCAGGGCGTTGGGAATCCGGGCGATGGCCCTGCTTGCGTGGCTCGTGTCGTCGTGCTGGTTCGTGATCTTCCCCAGGCGGCTGGCCAACAGCCTGCGGTTCTATCGTGCGCTGTTTCCGGCCGTGGGGCCGTGGGGGCGTCTGCGGCTCGCCTGGCACCAGTACCACTCGTTTGCCGCGCTGTTTGCCGAGCGTCTCCTCCTCGACCGCGGCGGTACGATTCCCTATGAGTCCAGCGGGTTCGAGCATCTCGGGTCTGCCCGCGGCGGGATCATGGTCATGTCTCACGCGGGCTCATGGGAGATAGCAGTCCGGCTGCTGGCGAGGCGGGGGCTCGACGTGATGCTGTTCATGGGAAGGCGTCCGGACGAGGCGGTCGAAGGGGTGCAGAAGCAGGAGGTGCAGCAGTCCGACGTGGCCGTGGTGGCGGTGGAGCGCAAGGGGGCCGACCCGATGGTCGCGTTGGAAGGGTTGCGGCACCTCAAGGCGGGCGGGCTGGTATCCATGACCGGCGACCGCCTCTGGCCCGGCGTCGAGGACGTGGTGCAGGTACCGTTCCTCGGCGGGGTCATCCGCCTGCCCGCCACTCCCTACCGGCTCGCCCTGGTTGCCAACGTCCCCCTCTTCTTCTTCTTTGCGTTCCGCACCGGTCGGAAGCGATACGCCATCCGCTGCAGCCCCCCCGTGCATCTGCCCCCGGCCCGCCGGAGCGAGCGGGCCGCTGTGATCGAGAAGGCTGCCCGCGACTACGCTGCCCTGCTCGAAGCCGCTGCCCGGGAGCATCCCGAGCAGTGGTACCACTTCGAGGAGATGCTGGAGTAGGCCGCTCAGCCCTCCCGTCACCGTGGGCGAATTCGTTTCACATGACGACAACCGAGGGGAAGGGGGCCTCCCCGGAACGGACGTTCCGGGGCCTCAGCCTCGGGCCTTCTGGACGTATTCTGCGATGGCGCGGACGTTCTTGAGCTGCGGATAGTCGTCTTCGTTGATGGTAACTCCGAACTCGTCCTGGAGCACGAGCACGACGGTCGTGAGGTCCATGCTGTCGATTCCCAGCTCGTTGACGAGGTCCAGGTTGGTGTCGAAGGTCTCCGAAGTGACATCCTCGAGCTTGAGCTCGTTGATGATGATCTCCGCCACTTTCACTTCGAGGTCGCGAAGGTCAGCCATGTTTCTCCTCCGGATCGAATCGCCGCGGCCGGTTCCGGCCGTCGAGGCACGGAGTAAAGCATGCGTCGCCGGGGCAGTCAAGAGGCAAACAGGGAGCGCAAACAGGGAGCGACGTTCTTTCCGTTGTCCCGCAGAGCGATTGGTCCGTCCCTGCCGAACGGATCCGCACCCGGGGAGGGGCTGGGGCCGGGGGTCAGCCGATATCCTGGCCGTCTCCGGCCGGCGGCTCGTTGTTGCCCTGGGGGGTATTGCCCCCATCCTGGCCGGTGCGGGGCTTGCGGTGGCGGCGGCGCCGCCGACGCCCCTCACCCTGGGGCCGGTCCCCTTCGGTGCGGTTGTTGTCCCCACGGTTGCCGTCCGCGCGGTTGCCATCGGGCTCGGGG
>VGRX01000068.1 GCA_016875215.1 Deltaproteobacteria bacterium | reverse complement strand
TGGGGGCACTACCATCTCGGGGGCGGCCAAGTTGGGGAACGGGGGCTGGTGGGTCGAGGGCGGCGTGGAGGTGGCGGTCGATACGTGCCCCTCAACTGAGACGGCTACGCCAATTGCCTGCTCGATTGCGGGGGAGATGTGCGCACAAGAAGATTTGCCAACTTGAGGGAACTCCGGGAGAAACTGCTCGGGTACCAGCGAGACGCTGTTTCTCGTCTCGGAAACATCCCGCTCGACAGGCTTCGAGACATCGAGGAAGGGCGCGACGCACCGACGGTCAGCGAACTGGAAGTCTTGAGCGCTCTGTACGGACTTGCCCCCGAGGTGCTGGCCGAGGAGCCGATAGCCCTGCAGCCGGGTGACGGCATTGAGGTCATGGCCAGTCTCGATGAGTTCAGGGAAGTATCGGACGCAACGAAGTCGCGGATTGTGGCAGTGTCGAACGCTGCTGTCGATTTGGCCGACTTGAGGCGGCGAATCGGTGTTGCCCCTGAGCCGTTCAAGTGGACCCTTCTTCCACCTCGAACGGCGGAGACACGTCCCTGGGCGGTGGGTAAGCACTACGCGGAGAGGCTGCGCGCACACCTACGTCTGGGTGACCAGCCGATACGGTCTGTTCGTGACCTTGTTCGGGACGCGTTCCCGGAGGTGTCGGTTCTCCATGGTCATCTCGGAGACGGCGGGCTCGCCGGGCTGACCTTCGCCGACCGAAGGCGTGGGCTTGTCATCGTGTTGAATCTCGACGGCAAGAATACGAATCCCTGCGTCCGTCGCTTCAGCATCGCGCACGAGTTGTGCCACCTGCTCGTGGACTGGAACCGCAAGGAGCCGTTGGCCACCTTGTCTGGTTTTCTCTCCGAAAAGGCGTTGGAGCGTGAGCAGTGTGCCAACAGTTTCGCTGTCAGGTTGCTCTGCCCTGAGAAGGTCGTGCGGTCGTTTGCCAAGCGATATGGCGCAGTGAAGGCCCTGGAGTTCCTGACTCGCGACTATGGGGTCCATCTTGAGGCTGCGCGCCTCTATCTCCAGAACGCGGCTGACAAGCAAGTCCCGCCGGAGGACGTTCCGCTGCTCGGAATCTCGGCTATCACTGCGCAGTGGGAAGGGGCCGAGGCTCCCCGCGACGTTCTTGAGTTCCCCTTGGAGGACGTCCCGGCGGAACGCCGCACCCTCGTGGCGAACCTCGCGTCTCAACTCTACTCACGCGGCGGCCTCTTGCGGGACCATTTCGCTCGTCTGCTGGGGGTCACTCCTGCCCACGATGTCGAGCAGGTCCTCTACCGGTTTGGCCTGGATGCGCCACTCTCCCGCGAGGTAGGGCAGCGGTGCAACTCCTGATAGATGCTGATGCTTATCTGTGCTTGCGCAAGTGGGGTCTCCTGAAGGTGCTGCTCCGCATGCCGGGCGAGGTGAGCATCGTTCTGGCCGGGTACGTGGCGCACCACGAGCTCAACGACCTGCAGAGTGAGCTGGGAGAGTTCCAGGAGTCTGGAGCAGTCCTCGTGCAAGACGTCAAGGCCAGGACGCCAGCGTACCGACTCTTCAGGGAATTGCAGAACAAGGGGGCCGACAAGGGGGAGGCAGAGAGCATCGCCTGGGCGAACGGGCTTCCCAAGGGTTCCAGGCCGTTGTTTGTCTCGCAGGACGTCCATGCCAGGCAACTGGCCAGGGGAAACGGCCTTGAGGCTGTGGACATGTTTGACTTGGCAATCCATCTGCACGAATTCGGCTTGGTGGAGAAGAGCGAAGTGCAGTCTCTGTTGGCGTCGTGGGACGACAACCCTCACCTCGCGTGCCAGCCGAGCGACTTCATCAAGTTCGACGAGACCTGGTCCAGGCATCTCAGTGCCCGCAGACAACGGGCTCGGGTTCGATAGCGCTGGTCGCTTTCGGGGGCGGCGGCAAATCGCAGAGACCCATTCCGTACGCCACACTGTTCCCGCACATGGAGACGTGCGGAAGAACGAGCGCGGAATCAGGGAGGTCCATACTTCTCACACTTGACAGAATCGGCCCCGTGCGCCATTGTGCCGGCATTGGAAACGATGCGAAGGGAGGTTCGCGATGAAGAGAGTGATCGTCGTGCTGCTTGTGGGGATCGGGATCTCGCTGGCTGCGGGATGTGAGGAGCTCAAGGAGGCCACCGACCAGCTCGTGGAGCAGGCCGCGGGATGCAAGGACGCGGACCTGGGCAAGCTCAACGAGCCAGCGCTTCCGAACTGCACCAAGGCCGTCGCATGCTGCAAGTTCGTCAAGGGGGAGTGCGGCAGCGTCGACCTGTTCAGCTTCCCGGACGAAGTGCTCCAGGTGTGCAACGTGAACGAGGCGGTGCTGGGCAAGGCCATCGAGCAGTACCAGGCGATCAAGGAGAACGAGTGCCCCGAGTACCTGACCGAGGAATCGTGTGCGGGAGGCATCGAGAAGACCCGTGAGAACTTCCAGAAGGTCGTTGACCAGGGGCTCACCACCGGCGGTTCCGACACGGCGCCGAGCTGCAAGTTCATCGTGGACCAGACCGTAGTGCCCCTCAACGAAGGGCTCGGCCTCCAGGCGAAGTTCCTTCCCAAGGCCTGCGAGGTGGGTTCTCAGGTCGTTTCTCCGGAGCCGGATGCCAACGGGGCCGGTGAGCCGGACGCCGATCTGCTCGAGGAATAGCGCCGGCGCAGTGCGAAGGGCCGGGTCGCCCTGGTCATGCGGATTCTGCCTGCAATCATGAGCAGTTCCGCAATCCCGGCCAGCAGGAACGCTCGCTACTTCAGCGTAGGGCGGAAGCGCTCGAGCCGCTTCATCATGACCGCGATCGCGTCGGGGTTGGAGTCGATCAGGATCACGTCGCGTCCCAGTTCGGCACCGGCCTCGCCGAGCGTGCCGCTGCCTGCGAAGAAGTCGAGCAGGAGGTCCCCCGGGTTGGAATGGACCTTCACGATGCGCCGCAGGATTCCGAGCGGTTTCTGCGTGGGGTAGCCGGTCTTCTCCTTCCCGGTTGGGCTGACGATCGTGTGCCACCAGGTATCGGTCGGAGTCTTGCCCCGGGCGGCTTTGTCCGGCCCGACCAGCCCCGGCGCCATGTAGGGGATGCGATCGATGGCATCGTAGTTGAAGCAGTAGCGTTTCGGGTCGCGGGCGTACCAGAGGATGTTGTCGTGCTTGGCCGACCAGCGCTTCTTCGTGCGGGCTCCGTAGTCGTAGGCCCAGATGATCTCGTTCATGAAGCTGTCGCGGCCGAAGATGGAATCAAGCGCGACCTTCGCGTAGTGAACCTCGCGGGAATCGAGGTGGAGGAAGAGACTGCCGGTGGGTTTGAGCACCCGGTGAGCTTCCACGAGCCTCGGGCCGAGGAATGCCATGTAGTCGTCAAAGGAGTCCTCGTACGAAGAAGTGCCGAGGCGGACGGTACGGTAGCGCCGTCCCTTGAAGCCGCAACGGTCTCCGGAGTCGTCCTGTACCGTGGCGAGCGAGGTACGCGTCTGTCTTTCCCCGGTGTTGAACGGCGGGTCGACGTAGACCAGGTCCACCGATGCGTCGGCCATCGATTCGAGCACCGGGAGGTTGTCGCCCCGGTGGATGGTGACCCGGCCGTGCGGGCCCGAGAGCGGTTCATCGGGGATTCGTGGCATGGCCTGCAGCCTCCTGGGATGGCGTGCGGGGCTGGCCTGCGTGCTCAGCGCACGGCATGCACGGGGACCAGGTGCGGCGGCTTCAGGGCAGGGTCGCCCGGGAACGAGGCCAGCCCGTGGCGGAACAGGAAGTGCCGCAGCGGCATGTCGTAGCAGCCCGGCACGAGACAGGCATCCCGGTAGCTGCCCTGGTCGAAGCTCACGTGGATGTGGTGGTGGTGGAAGTAGTACCAGCCGTACTCCATGTCGGTCGATTCGTAGGTCAGCTTGTTCTTCTTGCATGCGGCGGACTTGATCCAGCCGCCATCGCACAGGGTGTCGATCGTAGCATCGACGATCGGGCCGACCTTTCCGTCGCAGCCGATGACACGGAGCAGGGGGTGCTCGAAGAGGGAGCCGATGAACAGGGCCTGGCGCCAGGGGTCGAGGAGGTGCGGCGGCTTGGTGCAGTGGTAGGCCTCGACGCCGTTCTCGTAGTGGTCGCAGACGGGGCGGGCCCGGTTGTCCGCGGTACCGTTCTGGTAGTAGGCGACGTCGATGTCGAAGCCATCGACGTGCGTGCCCTTGGGATGTCCGGGCGAGCCGACGGAGGTACCGGGGATGTCGCCGTTCTTCTCGCTCATGTCGATGAGGCCGATGGGGCCGCCGTTGCCGAACTCCCAGTCCTTGGCAAGGCACGCGACCCGAGCGGCCGCGTACTGGATGGCCATGACGGCATCGCGGCGCAGCCAGCTCCGGTACTGGTTGGCCCACGTCTCACCGTTTTCCGGGTAGTCGGTGTACCCGTATCCTTCGACCGGGGCGAACTGGATGAGCTCACCGCACCAGGCCTCGCTCCCGGTGCAGGATAGCGGCGGGAGGTTGCATGCGGCCTCGTTGCCTGTGAACGTCCCCGGGCCCGGCCCCGCATCCGGGATGCAGATGCCTCCCATGCAGACCTCGCCCGTTGCACAGGAATCCTGGGTGCAGGGGGCGTCCTCGCAGAACACCCCGTTGCACACCATCCCTTCCGGGCAGCTTCCCTCGTGGCAGGCCGAGCAGTTCTGGATGCAGACCGACGTGGAGTAGTCCGCGCTGGTGTAGAAGCAGGTGGCGTTGCCCGGGCAGCCGATCCCCGCCTTGTGACAGTCCTTCTGTGCGTTGCCTGGGATGGCGCCGGCCTGCATGCACCCGAGGTATCCGTCCCCGGTGACGTCGCCGCAGGTCAGTCCGGCCGGGCATTCTCCGCAGTTCTCGACGCAGACGGAGCTGGTCTGGGAGTCATCGGTGTAGAGGCAGGCCTGGTTCCCCGCACAGCCTCCGTCCTCCAGGTGGCACTGGGTCTTGTTGCCCGCCGGGATCTCGCCGTCCACGAGGCATCCCATGCTGCCGTCGTCACTGTAGGGCGTGCAGATCCTGCCGGCATCGCACAGCCCCGTATCCTGGATGCACTTGCCGCCTGCGCAGACCGCGCCGCCGGTGCACTGGCCGCATGTCCCGCCGCACCCGTTGTCCCCGCAGACCTTGCCCGCGCAGTCGGGCACGCACTGGACGCAGGCTCCTTCGGCCGTGCACAGCGCATCATCGATAGCGCCTTCGAGGGTGAAGCAGTGGCCGCAGCTTCCGCCGCACCCGTCGTTTCCGCATACTCTCCCGGTGCAGTCGGGAAGGCATGCCAGGCACTGCCCCTGGTCCGTGCAGAGCGCGTCGTTGACCGCACCTTCCACCGAGTAGCAATGCCCGCAGCTTCCGCCGCACCCGTCACCGCCGCAGACCCTGCCCGCGCAGTCGGGTTTGCAGACGTCGCTGCCGTCCTCGGCAACGATGTCCTCCACGGCGGCCGTGTCCTTCTTGTCCTCCTCCCCGCCACCGCCACCGCCACCATCGCATCCGACCTGGAACCACAATGCAGTCGACGTCAGAAAGACCAGTACCGTCAGGCAGAAGCTACGCACGATGTACCTCCCCTCGCTACGTGAATCGCGGGCGGAAGGTACCGAGCAAAGGGAGGATTGTCAAGTTGATCGGGCCTGCAGCCGGACACGCCGGCACGGACGACGAGGAGAGCGGACGATCGGGGCCTGCCCCTGAGCCGGGGCCTATTTGCAGGGATCGTTGTCCTGGGCCTTCTCGATGGTGCAGCAGGTTCCATCGATGCAGTCGTAGCCGTCGGGGCAGTCCTCGGAGGAGACGCAGCCCGGGATCGGCTGGCAGTACCCGAACTGGCAGTAGAACCCCTCGTCACATTGGCCGCACGGCATGGCGCACTGGCCGTTGACGCAGTCGAAACCCGCCTCGCACTCGGCAGCGGACGTGCACTGCGGCTTGGGGGACGTGTCCGCGGTGCAGACCCCGTTCATGCAGACCTCCCCCTGGCCGCAATCCGTGTCTTCGCAGCACACCGGAATGCACTGCCCGTTCACGCACAACGCCTCGAACGGGCACTCGAAGCCGTACACGCACGCCGGCTCCTGGACCGGTGCCGGGAAGCACTTCCCGTCCACGCAGGCCTGGTCCGCGGGGCAGGTTTCGTCCGCATCGCAGGGGAAGTAGCACTTCGTGTCGATGCACAGCCCGTCCGGGCCGCACTCGGAGTTGAAGATGCACCCGTCGGCAGGCGGGTCGTCCGGCGGCGGAGGCTCGTTGGCGACGCAGGTACCGTCGATGCAGCTTTCCTGCCAGCCGCAGTCGTTGGCATCCACGCAGTCGGGGATCGGAGGGAGCGGCGGATCGTCCGGATCGTCCGGGTCGTCCGGGTCGTCCAGGTCGTCCCGGTCGCCGGGGTCCTCGGGGTCCTCGGGCACGATCTGGGGGCAGGGTTCCTCGTCGCACTCCCGGGGGGCCGGCGTTCCGGGCTGGGTCCACCGGTCGTACTCGTCGCAATCCCAGTCGTCGCATTCGCACGAGGCCATGCTGTTGCACTCGTAGCCCGGGGGGCAGTCGGCGTCGACGTTGCAGTAGAACGGGTGGCAGTCCCAGCCCTGGCACCACTCGCACTGGTGTCCGTCGCACTCGACCCACGAATCACATCCCTCGATGGCCTGGATGCTGCACGCCGAGAAGCCGCCCGAAAGCAACGTCGTTGTGAGGATGAAGCCCGCCAGTTTCTTTTTCATCTTGGCACCTCCGTTTCGAATCGGTTACCCGGGGGTGTCCCGGTCGGCCGGATCGTCCCTTCGTCCCCTGCAACACCGGAGGCGGAAGGAAGTGTCACCGGTTCATTTCAGCAGCAGGACCGGGGCGACCAGCTTGGGGTCGGGGACGATTCCCGCCGGGAAGCGACGGAACAGGTCTTCGAGCTTGCGCAGCGAGAGATCGAAGAGAGCTGCGACGAAGCGGTTCCCTTCGACGTTGGAGAAGTGCGAGATGGCCTCTCGGAGGCGGGGGTTGAGCGCCCGTTCTCCGTTGTCGGCAGCGGGCAGGATCAGGTCGAGCAGGCCGGGCAGCGCGGAGGAGGCGACCGGGGCCAGGAGCCGCTCGTTCCCGAGCAGGCCGTTGACCAGGGCCGTGGCCATCAGCGTGGTGTGAGTCACGGCCGTCCGGCGTTCTTCGGGTACCGCCAGGGCGAGCGTTTCGAAGGACAGGTCGAGGGCCGTTGTCACGAACCGGGCGATCTCCTTGCCCTGCACCAGCGCCTGGCGGGCGCGGCGGAGCTCGGCCACGGAGCGGAATTCCCCGAGGCCTTCCTGGTCTGACCCGAGAGCGAGAGCACGCTGCGGAATCTCCTGCGCCCCGCCCCGCACGACGTCGTCCAGCGGCGGGTCGAAGAGCTGGAAGCCGTGCTCTGCACCGCAGGACGCCAGCAGCTCCCGTGCCTTCTGGCGCAGCGGGATGAGCAGGGAATGGCCGATGCGAAAGAGGGTCCGGGCCCGTACCCTGGCAAGGACCCGGGCCGCGAGAGGCACATCGGAGTCGCTGACGTATTCGAGGCCGAGGGTCACGAGCGATGCGGCCCGTTCGACGCCGGCCCGCTGCCCCCCCTCGTCTGCGAGGTCCCCTCCGGTTGCCAGGACGATCTGGGCATTGGCCAGCCACGCCAGCCCTTCGGCCAGCAGCGAGAGGGTGCGGTCGTCCTCCACGGTCCCAATCACCTGCTTGAGGAACGGGATCCTCTCCGGCCCGAAGCCATACAAGGCAGGGAGCAGCGGCACCGCTGCCGCAGGCTTGAGCGGCTGCAGCCCGTCGATCCGCTTCCGGATCGATCGCTTAGCCGAGACCGGGTTGTAATAGGCCATGAGGCTGCGCACTTCCTCGTCGTCCGGAAAGCCCATGGCCCGAACCCTGGACGTGCGGAACCGTGCGAACTCGAGTTCGAGCGTCTCCGGGTCTTCGGTGGCCACGTGCCGCAGCAGGTCGGCCGCATCGAGGTGGTCGCGGGCGTAGAGCCGTTCGACCAGGTCGCGCACAGCGGCCACGTTGGGATCCCCTGCTGGAAAGACGAGGAAGAACTGGTCGTCCGGCGATCGCAGCACCTCGAGGTCGTCGGTGAACGCATCCTCCTGCTCCGGCGTGAAATCCCGCTGCACGATGCGCACCCGCCTCAGCAGGTAGAGCCCGATGCGTTCGTCGTCGAGCGCATCGAGGAAGCTCTCGACCGTGTCATCCTCACCGGTACGCAGGATGGCATACAGGCGTTCGAAGCGCTCCGGGCAGAAGGCGTTTCCCTTCCACGAGTCGAGGTCGACGAGCCCCTGGAACTGCTCCTCGGTGGCGTGGACGACGAGGTCGGTGCAGTCTTCCCGGCCGATGCTCGTGAGCAGTGTGAACAGCTCCTCCGGCGCCAGGGCCTGGATCAGCTCTACTGAGCGGGGATGATCCAGGATGGCGTTGACCACCTCGGCCCCCCCGCGGCGCCGATTCCGGGTGACGAGGTCGGCCAGCGTCATGCGGAGCGCGATCCGGGCACTCTGGTCGTTCATTGCTTCTCCCTCATCTTGCGGAGCGCGTTCCTGTAGGTCTCGAGGAGGCTCTTGTAGGAATCCGATGCATCCGGCTTCGTGCACGCCTGCTCCATGGATTCCACCGCGGCCTCGTACTCGTGGTTTCGGAACTGGAGGTCAGCCAGGGTTTTGCGGAGGTACCCGAGGTCGGGGTGCTTCTCGATCCCCTCCTTGACCTTGGCAATCCCTTCGGCGAAGAACTCTCCGTACTGAAGGCAGAACATGCCGAACCGGAAGTACTGGATGGCATCCTGCGGGTTGATGCGGACCTGCTCGAGCAGGACGGTGCGGGCCTTGTCGCGCTCCCGCCTCTCCACGTAGATCCGGGCGATCATGTAAGTCGCCTCGGTCCCGTGGTAGGTCTCGGGGAAGCGGCGGGACAGGTCTTCCAGGATCGGCAGGGCCTTGTCCCGGTCCTTGAACTGGTCGAGGTAGACGGTCTGTCCGAGGAGGAGCAGGGCCCGGGGGACCTGTCCGGTCCTGTTCTCCTTGTCGAGCCGCCACACCTTCTCGAGGAAGACCAGCGCTTCGCGCCCCCGCTTCCGGATGGCGAGCTCGCGGCCGGCGTCGAAGGCCAGCTTCAGGTCTTCGGGGTGCCTGAGCGCTTCCTCCCGGTACCAGGTTGCGGTGTGGATTCCCTGGACGTAGTCCTTGATGGTGGCGACGAATTCCTCGGTGGGGCTGTAGCCGAAGAACCGCTCGATCTCCGCTCCGCCGGGCCTGCAGACGACCATGGTGGGGTACGAGTGGATGTTGTACAGCGATGCGACCGGCTTTCCCGCATCGGACATGGCGTCGACCTCGATGGCGATGACGGTGCGTGCGTATTGCTGGAAGAAGGGGTCGGGAAAGACCTTGCTCTCGAGCTCCTTGCACGGGCCGCACCACTCGGTCGCGACGTAGAGGAACAGAGGGAGGTCGCGATCCCTCGACAGGCGGGCGGCCTGCGGGAAATCGAGGCGGAGGAAGCCGCCGTCGTGCTCGAGTTTTTCGGGAACTGTCACGGCATCCAGGTCCACAGGGATGGAGAGGGGGGCGTCCCCGGTCTCGGGCGGAGGCAGCACCGCAGGGGGATCGTCGGTCTGCAGACGGGGTCCGGCGGCGCTGCCCTCCGGGCCACCCGTGGGCGTGCCCGTCGCCGGGTCTGCGGTGGCAGTGCCGTCCGGATGCACGGTGCGGGAAGGGCATCCGGCAGACAGGATCGCCGCCAGGAGCATACAGGCGGCAAGGAGCGTGTTCGACCTCATGCGGACCTCCGGGGGCTCCGGCCGGACGGGTGCCTCGTGCCTGAGCCTGCACGTGCGTCACGTCCGTCCCGGGCCGTGGCTCAAGCCCCATGCCCCTAACGTATCTTGTCAATTCCGTCAAGCTTGTCTAGACTTCCTGGCCATGAAGGTGGCCCTGTTCGTCCCCTGCCTGATGGACCGATTCCTGCCCGATGCGGGCATGGCCGTAGCGCGTCTCCTGGAATCAGTCGGGGCTCAGGTGGTCTGCGATTCGCGGCAGACCTGCTGCGGGCAGCCTGCGGTCAACGCCGGGCACCCGGATCTGGCCCGGAAGATGGCGCTGCGCATGCTGAAGCTGGCAGACCACGAGCTGCCGGTGGTGGTTCCGTCGGGGTCGTGCGTGGCCATGATGCGGGATGCATACGGACTGCTCGACCTGTCCGGCGAGGATGCCGAGCGGTGGAGCAGCCTGCGCGGCCGGGTGTTCGAGCTTGCCGAGTTCCTGGTCCACCGGGGGCTGGCGGACCGGGTGACCGCCCGCTTGGATGCGCGGGTGGTGGTGCACCACTCCTGCCACCACCTGCGGCACGTGCACGGGGCGGGACCGCTGGCCGCGCTTCTGGGCCGGCTCGTCGGTGCGGAGATCGTGGAATCCCCGCAGGCGTTGCAGTGCTGCGGGTTCGGCGGCGTGTTCTCTGTGAAGCTCCCGGAGCTGTCGGTCGCGCTGGGCAGAGCCCGGCTCCAGGCGATGCTGCGGCTCGAGCCCCGGTACATTGCGCTGGCCGACGCCGGTTGCGCACTGCACCTCGGGGGCATCGTGGAGGGGGACGGGCTCTCGTCCCGGGTGCAGGTGGTGCACTACGCACAGCTCTTTACCGGAGATGGGCTGGAGGTGGGCTGAGGGGCTGGGGCAAAGGCCGCCGGCGAGGGGGAAACGTGGTGAGTGTGGGGGCGAAGCCCGAATCCACCATCAACGGCGTCCAGAGGGCGATGAGCCTGCCTGTGTGGGGGATCCCTGGCCACCAGATTGGTGCCAGTTGCAGTAGAGAGAAGAAGGCGCGACCGAGCCAGCCGAATGAGGCGTGGCCTAGGTCACGTCGCAGTGAGGCGGCGACGGAGCAACGCCGCAGGTGGCCCGAGATGGTGGTTCAGGGGAAGGGAACGGGATGACGGATCTGCGGGACACGGTGCGGGAGAAGCTGGCGGACAGGGCCTTGCAGGAGGCTCTTGCGCGGTCGCTCGGCATCGTGCGGGACAAGCGGGAAGGGGCACTGGCCGAGCTGGCCTCTTTTGGGGACGCGGTGGACGCAGCATCGAGGGTGCGCTACCAGGCGGTGCAGCGCCTCCGGGAGCTCCTGCCGCAGTTGGAGAGCCGGCTCGTCGGGGAGGGGACCCACGTGCTGTGGGCGCGCGACGCGGCCGAAGCGTGTCGCAAGGTCGTGGACATCGCCCGGCAGCGATCGGTGCTGCGCTGCGTGATGTCCAAGTCGATGGTCGCCGAGGAGATCGGGCTCGATGCCGCGCTCAAGGCAGCGGGGACGGCCGTCATCCAATCGGACCTGGGGGAGCGGGTGGTGCAGCTCGCGCACCAGCGGCCGTCGCACATCACGGCCCCCTGCCTGCACCTGAGCGCTGCCGAAGTCGGCCGGATCCTCCACGAGCGTTCCGGAATCGAGCTGTCCACAGACCCCGAGAAGCTCAGCCGTAGCGTGGCCAAGGCGTTGCGGCCCGTGTTCTTCGATGCCCAGATGGCGGTTTCCGGCATCAATATGGCCGTGGCGGAGACGGGCCACCTCGTCCTGGTGGAGAACGAGGGAAACTGCCGCATGGGGTACACGCTCGCACCGGTCCACGTGGCGGTCATGGGGCTCGAGAAGGTGGTGGCGAGCCTTCAGGACGCGGGCACGCTGCTCTCCGTGCTGGCCCGTTCCGCCATGGGGCAGCGCGCGACGTGCTACGTCTCGCTGCTGCCTCCTCGCCCGTTCCCGGGGCAGGAGCGTTATCTCGTGATCGTCGACAACGGGCGCACGGATGCATTCGGAGCAGGGCCAATGCGGGATTGCCTGAGGTGCATCCGGTGCGGTGCGTGCCTGAACGCCTGCCCGGTGTACGAGCGGGTGGGGGGGCATGCCTATGGGTGGACGTATCCCGGGCCCATCGGGATCGTCCTGGCGCCGTTCCTGGGGCCGAGCGAGGTCCGAGGAGAGATCTCGAACCTGTGCTCGCTGTGCGGCGCCTGCACCGAAGCGTGCCCGGTCGGCATTCCGCTGGATCGGCTGATCGTGCTGGCCAGAGGGCTGTCGCACCCCTACCGGCCCGCGGATGCCGTCAGGAAGGAGCGCCGTTTCCTGAAGTGGTTCGGTGCGGCCATGGGGGGGCGGCTCCGGTACCGGCTGTCCCACCTGGGGCACCGGTTGGCAGGGGCCTGGTTCCCGGAGCGGACGAGGCAGCTCGAGGCATCGTTGGGATGGTCAGGGACCCGGGCGGCGCCGCGGCCTGCTGCGGAGCTCTTCCGCAAACGGTTCCGGAAGCGCCGTGAGCTTCCATCGGAGCTCGGGGAACGGGACCAGGGAGGGCGCCGTGACGCGTGAGCAGAAGCCGCGTCAGCGTCGCAGCGACGACCCCCGGGAGGAGATCCTGGAGCGCCTGGCGACGGCCTACAAGGCCGCTGACGAGGCAACCGTCGGTCGCACGCGCATCGCTTACGCCACAGAGCCGGGGAGTGACCCGGAGGCACTTCTTGCGCTGGCCAGGGAACGTTTCGAGAACCAGGAGGTGGGGTACCACATCCTGCCGGGGTGGGACTCCCTGCTGGATACGCTGGCCAACCATCTTTACTCCAGGCAGGCGCGTCGGGTGGCCGTGCAGTCGTGCGAGCTGTTCGACCGGCTCGGGCTTGTGCAGGCGCTTGCCGGCCGGGTGCCCGACCTTTGCGTGCTCGGGCCCGGGGCCGGACTGGACGAGATCGCCGCGGCCGACGTGGGAATCACGACCTGCGAGGCAGTCATCGCCCAGACCGGGACGCTGGTGCTGAACGGAATCGAGCGGAGCACTCTGGGGCTGTCGCTGCTTGGGGGCGTGCACTTCTGTGTGGCGGCCGTCCGGCAGCTCGTCCCGGATCTGGAGGGCTGGCTCTCGGGTCGGCCGGCGTGGTTTCCGGACGAGGCCTGCATCCTGGTCAGCGGGCCCAGCAGGACCGCGGACATCGAGAAGACCGTTGTGATCGGCGTGCACGGACCGTGGAAGGTCTCGCTGTTCCTGGTGAAGGAATAGGAGGGGCGTGCCGCCGGAACAGGGAAGGCATGGGCCGTGTGGACCTCGGCAGGTCGGTGGGCCTGCCATCCAAGGAGCATTCGCGACATGGGCATGAAGCTGTTGGATTCCACGTTCTTCGTCATGAAGCGCCTCGGGTGGGTGGCGGTCGAGAACCGCATGTTCCACCACGGGGACCGCGTGCTGGTCGCACTCTCGGGCGGGCACGCCAGCCTGGCCATGCTGTTGGCGCTGGTCACCCGGCAGCGCAAGACCCCGATCGACCTGGAGCTTATTCCGTTCCATGTCCCGGACGGCGTCTACGGACCGCCCGAGCAGGTGGAGCCGCTCCTTTCCGAAGCCTGCCGCAGGATGGGGCTCGAGCTCGCCGTCGCAGAAGGGGCCGCACCGGCGGCCGGCCACTTCGAGGCCATTCCCCACCGGGAAGTCCTGCTTGGGGCCGCAGGGCGGTGCGGGGCCCGCAGCATTGCAATCGGCCACACGCTCGAAGATCGGGCCATGGGGGTCCTCCTGCCGGCCGTCACCCAGGGGCGGCTGACATCGATACCTGAGATGGAGGAGATCCCCGTCCCCGGCACGCCGGCCGCCGGGCCCGTGACGGAAGCGCCCTTGCCGGGGGAAACCCCCGTGCGGACGGTGGGGGTGTTGCGGTTGCTCAGCCACGTCGAGCCCGAGGCCGTGCTGCGGATGGCCCGGGACGAGGGCCTTCCCGTCCTTCCCCGCCAGGTCGAAGGGCCGCTCGTCGAGCTGCGGGCCGTGATCGAGAAGTACCTTGGGGCCAAGACCGGTCCCCGGATCGAGAAGCTGAGGAACCTGGCCACCAGCCCCGACCGGATCCGTGACGACTACATGGCGTGAAGGGCAGGCGGCGGGGTTCCAGCACGTTTCCGCTTGAACAGCTATCTGCCGTGCAGTAGAAGTGGAATAGCATCTCGTTCTCGGAGCGAAACACATGGTGCTCTGTCCCAATTGCCTCAGCGAGGTGGACCTGGGGAAGGCGGCTGGAATGGGTGGAACGGGGGACCCCGCGTGCCCCTCGTGCAAGGACACGATTCCCCTGCGCTATGTCCGCGACTATGCGGCCTATCCTCCCATTGTCCTGAGTCTCATCGGGCTGACGGGGCACGGCAAGACCTGTTTCCTGGCGGCTCTGTTCCGGAAGTTGGCCCTGATCCAGAAGGAATGGAAGTCGTTCTGCTTCAGCCCGCTGGACGAGAGCGGAATGGTCGTGCTTCGCGAGAAGCTGGGCAGCCTCGAGAAGGGGCTGTTGCCGAAACGTTCGATGAAAGGGTTCCCCAAGCCGACCATCGTCAGGCTGGAAGGTGTTCCCCAACTCTCTCAGTGCCACCTGCTCATCTACGATACCGGCGGTGAGGTATTCGGGCAGGTCGGACAGCTGATCAAGTTCGGGGGGTACGTGGTGCGCAGCCCCGTCGTGGTGTGGCTGGCCAGTCTCGAGGACGTCGACGGTCCCCTCCAGCTCGAGAACATGCTCACGGTCTACCTGGAAGCGATGTTCAAGCTGGGGGGGGACCCAAAGCAACAGCGGCTCCTCTTCGTTCTGGCCAAGGGGGATCGGCTTCGCAGGCTGGGAAGCAGCGGGGCGCTTCCCCCCGAGCTCGAAGCGGCACTGGACCGAGACCCGACGGGGGACGAGGAGCTTCTGAAGCTCTCGCGGGCGATCGGCCACTGGCTGGAGGGGTACCCCGGCCTGACGAACTTCGTCCGCAGGGCCGGTCGGGAGTTCGCCGGCGTGGACTTCCTCGTGACGTCGGCCCTCGGGGGGGAGCCCAACAAGGATCAGCTCGACGTGTCCGCCGTGCCGCGGGGAGTGCTGGCTCCCGTTCTGCTGGCCTGGGCGCGGCAGACCGAGCTGGCTCGGGAGGAGACGGCGAGGAAGCGGCGTGAGCGGGAGCAGGCCCTCGAAAAGGCCCAGGCGAAGAACGCCCGGGAGGAAGAGGAGCGCCGGCAGGCCCGGATCGCTGCGCAGCGGAAGCGTCTGTTCGGGGTGCTTGGCCGGGTCGGTCGGGCGCTTCTCTCCGGCATCCTCGGAGCGGTCGAGGGGGCGGTGATTACGGCCGTTCTCTGGGCTGCGATTCGATTCGCTGCGCGTTGCAGCCTGATGTGGGAGCCGATTCCCTCGGTGCTGACGACGATGGGGCCGACCGGGGTCGCCGGTGCGGCATACGGCGCTGCAGCCTGGGGCATCGTGGCCGGAGTGGAGGCGTTTCTCGGTGCGGGGAACCGCACGATGAGGGACGCCATGCGGCAGGGCGGTATCTGGTTCCCGCTTCTGCTGGCCGGGGCCGGATTCCTGGTCTGGGGAGGCGGGGCGGTGTTGGAGCTCGCAGGCCAGCGGGTGTCCCTTGCTGGGGTCTGGCCGGAAGTGCTGGGAGTGGGCGCGGTGGGGCTCGTCGAGGGCGGAAAGGCGGGCACCCTGGCTTCCGCTGTGGCCGTGCTCCTGTCCACGCTGGTGGCGGGGCGGGAGAATCTCCTCGTGTCGACGGGGGGCACGCTGCCACTGCTGCTCGGTCTGACCGTGGTCGGCGGCGTCGCGGGACTGAAGGCTGGAGGAGACTATCCGTGGCTGCTGTGGGCGGGGGTCTCGGCCGTCATCTACCTCGTCGTGGCACTCGTGGCGCGCCATTGGGGGGCGCACAGGTGAGAACGCAGGCGACTCCCGCGGTCTTTCGTGACCGCACGGGCTTTCCGCTCGTCGAGATCGCCGGTCTCGGCGTGCAGATCTCGTTGCTGCCGGTCATGAAGGTCCAGTTCGAGCAGTTCCTGGGGGAGCCGCAACGGGTCAAGGGCGATGCCGGGGACGGGCTCCCCGCGGACACGTATGGAAACGAGTGGTACGAGCGCCTCCTTGCGCTCAACCCCAGGGCCTCCTGGCGTGATTTCCGGTACGAGGACCGGGAGCGGCTCATCCTGACCGGAATCCGGCCCGAGGAGGCGCTCGGGTTCGCCCGGTGGCTGGGGCCGTCGTTCGACCTTCCCCGCATCGAAGAGTGGCGTGCCGCCTGCGTCGGCCTGCAGGCAGCAGGGGCGTTTCGGCTTCGCACAGCGGGTCTTCCCGTGGGCACGGAGGCAGCGGCGATCCTCGAGAGGCTGCACGCTCGGCACGGACTCGATACGTGGGCCGACCTTTCCCTGATGCGGGGAGGAGTGCTCGAATGGGTGAAGGTCGGCAGCAGCCGGAAGGGCCTGCGATGTCGCACGGGTCCGCACGACTTCCAGGGCGTCGGGAAGCCGAGAGATGAGTTCCATTCCACCACGTACAACCCGCTCGACGAGTCGGTCGAGCTGATCACGGTGAACGGCCTTCGCCTGTTCGGCTTTCGCGTCGTCAAGAGGGACTGAGGGGGGAGACATGGATTCCGTACGGGCCGACCAGCTCATCTTCGCGAACGTCGAGGCGGAGCAGTCTCCCGCCGGGAAGCGAGGATTCCAGACCATCCTGCTCACACAGGGCGGCTTCACGGCCGAAGACATGTAC
Source organism: Deltaproteobacteria bacterium (assembly GCA_016875215.1). GTDB lineage: Bacteria > Myxococcota_A > UBA9042 > CAIXZC01 > CAIXZC01 > CAITUV01. The sequence goes on along the minus strand of VGRX01000068.1, from coordinate 753 downwards.
CGCATCGAAGAGCGCCTCTTCTACGTCCCGGGCTCGAGGCAGGTCGACAAGCACGTGTTCTTCGGGCGGGGCGATGCGCGGTTCGTGGTGGCCCGGGTCGTGGCGTGCGAAGGCACGGACAGATTCGGCCGCGGCGGTCGGTATCTCGCCCATGCCCTGGCATTCTCGGCCAGAGACTTCGGGCAGCTCGGCAACAACCCGTTCCGAGTGTTCCGCCGCTTCCCGTTTCTGGACACGGTGGAACAGGCGCTCTCCGTGGGGGACCTACGGTCGGGCTCGATCGAGCCGGCCAAGGTCGAGGTCCCTGACGCGGCGGCTGGCGGGTCGTCGACGGACTTCGATCCCCGGGAGTTCCTCCCGCTGCTCCTCCTCGCATGTCAGGCCAGGGCCCTTTCGGAAGAGCGGAGACCGCTGGCCTTCGTGGGCAATCCGGCGGCGATGTTCGAGCTGCTGGAAGGGCTCTTCAGCGTGCTCCCCAGTGCGGTGAGAAGGGACTGCTGGTTCGACACGGTCTTCTCGGAGGGGTCGGTCGGCCGGATTCCCTGCTTTGCAATCGGCCTGCCGCCTGGCGAGCCGAAGCCGCAGGGGTCGCTTGTCTTCGACCTGGAGGGAGCCCGCTTCCAGGGGGTCGTCGACGTCCAACCCCCGCATCTGTTCGCCCGGTGGGTGAAGCAGGTGGCCGAGACGAATCGGGGCGCCGCCCGGAGGCTGTCCCTGCAAGGAGACGCTGCGTTCGTGATGGCCTCCTGGGGG
>VGRX01000067.1 GCA_016875215.1 Deltaproteobacteria bacterium | reverse complement strand
TCGGACGGGTCGGACGGGTCGGACGGGTCGGACGTCCAGGCCCCCTGTCCCGCCCCGCCCCCCGGTCCCCACGCCCGGCTCTGCGAGCTGGACTGCGACGGTCCCGAAGCCTGCGGCGACGGCAACATGTGCCTCCAGTTCCAGAACATCAACCAGTTCTTCTGCGCCACTCCGTGTACCGGCGTTCCTCCGTCGTGCCCGTTCGGCTTCTATTGCGCGGACGTGAGTGGCAAGTCGATGTGCGTCCCGTCATCGGGTGATTGCCGGACCGCCCTGCTCGGCGTCGACTGCAACGGGCTGGAGAACGGTCTTGCCGGCCTGTGCAAGAACGAGCATCCGGTCTGCACCTCGACCGACTGGCAGCCCGGCTACTGTACACGGGCGTGCGACACCGATGCCGACTGCACGGGGGCATTCCGGCGCTGCCTGCCGACCAACGACCCCTGCCAGCCGGCCAAGGTCTGCCGGGCCGCCTGGGAGGGGGGACCCGAGGGGTGCGGCGTCGTTCCGGGCGATGCATCCGGCAACGGCTCGCCATGCCGTGACGAGGGGGACTGCGAGGGCAGCAAGGCCTGCGTGAAGCCCCCGTTCGCCCAGGGGCTTCGCCCCTTCTGCGCCAAGTCGTGCAATCTCGACGGAGACTGCCCCGCGGGCCACGTGTGCGAGGACCTCGCCGGCAGCAAGAGCTGCATTCCGCCCCAGTGCCAGTGCCTGGTATCGAACGGCTCGCTCTACGACCAGGTCCTGGAGGCCCTGGAACTGCCCCGCTGCAAGGCCATGTTCCGCCGGGACTGGCTCATGCTGTTCCCCTACGCACTGTCGCACGATCCGTGGCGCCTTCGCCACTTCCACGACCTGCACGACTTCCCCGAGGCCGCGCTGCCTGCTGCCTCCGGCGACGTGGCGGTCCTGGTCGAGAAGAAGGGCCCCGCTCGTGTCGTCGAGGCCGTCCGCAAGAGCATGACGCTCCTGGAACGCACCGAGGACTACTCGTTCCTCCCTGCCGAAGCCCCTGGCGGCCCGGCTGATGCCGTGGCCTCCTTCATCCTGGCAGCGGGCGGGACCCCGGATTCGAACAAGCTGGCAGCTGCACTGGCTCCCCTTCCCAAGGAGCTGGAACCCGCGTTCACCGACATCGTCGCGGCCATGACCGGCGCGCTGAAGGCCCGCAAGTCCGCATCCGCCAAGCTCGACGACGGCGAGCTCGAGAAGTACCTCTTCGACCTGACCCACGGATTCGTGGCCATTCCCAAGAGCAAGATGGGGCTTCCCGCCACCAACAAGGACGTCCAGGAGGCCCTCCTGGGGAAGTTCGACGTCGGGTTGATCGGCTCCGCCGCCATCGTGCTTGCCGAGACCGTCCAGGGGGCAGTCGACAAGGGACAGCTCGGGACCAGCGCCGCATACGCCGGGTTCTCCGTGAAGATCGACACCCCCGCCGGCCTCATCCTCGTCGGGGACAACGGCGACACCACCTGGGATGCAGACGAGCTCGGAACCGCCAAGATAGCACTGCTTATCGATACCGGCGGCAACGACCTCTATCGCATTCCGGCCGGGGCCAATGCCACGCTCGACAATCCCGTCTCGATCCACATCGACCTTGCCGGCGAGGACGACTACGGCTACGTCGAGGCCGCACCTGCGCCCGACCCGCTCCTCCTCCCCGAGGACGTGGACGGCCGCTACAAGCCCAAGAAGCCACCCAACGAGGACAACGGTCCGTTCTCTCTCTCGGACCGCAACCGCCAGGGCAGCGGACGGCTGGGCGTCGGCATGCTCTACGACCTGGGGAAGGACAAGGACCGCTACGCATCGCTCCGCCTGTCGCAGGGTTTCGGTGTGCTGGGAGTCGGCGTCCTCTACGACGGCGGCGGCGATGATCTCTACGATGCCGAAGCGGTGTCACAGGGGGCCGGGATCTTCGGAATCGGCATCCTGATCGACGACGGCGGCGATGACCTCTACACGGCTTTCCAGTGCGTGCAGGGGTTCGCCTACGCCTACGGAATCGGAATCCTCCTGGACCAGGCGGGCAACGATGGCTACACCGCACGGCTCGGCGACCCGGCACTGGGCGGTTATCCGCTGTACTACAACCCGCAGAACCCCGGAAAATCCAATACTTCCATGTCGCAGGGATTCGGCTTCGGTCGCCGGGCGGACATGACCGACGGCATCTTCATGTCGGGTGGGTTCGGCATCCTGGTGGACCAGGCGGGCGACGACGTGTACCAGGCGGACATCTTCGGCCAGGGAGGGGGCTACTGGTTCGGAACAGGCGTTCTTGCAGACCAGTCCGGCAGCGATTCCTACTCGGGCCGCTGGTACGTCCAGGGGGCTGCCGCCCACTACGCTACGGGCATCCTCGTCGAGGGGGGCGGAGACGATCTCTACAACCCGGACCCCGCTATCCCCCTGCTCAACGCCAGCGTCGGCCTTGGCCATGACTGGTCGTTGGGGATCCTGCACGACCACTCCGGCAGCGACGACTACCGTGCTCCCAGCCTTGCGGTCGGTGCCGGCAACGCAGACGGGCTCGGCTTCCTCGTGGACGAGCAGGGAAACGATACCTGGTGGTCCTCGGCCAACAACACGTTCGGACATGCCAACGCAGGTGACTACGCCAAGTACCCGGTCTTCGAGACGTTCCCGTGCATCGGCATCTTCCTGGACGGAGGTGGCACCGATTCCTACGAGCGGCCCGACATGACGACCGTGCCGCTCGAGGACGATTCCGTCTGGGTCAACCCGGCTCCCAACAACCTCCCGGACATCGAGAAGGGCGGGGGCGCGGACGGAACCGGCACTCCCGTGGGATTCGCCGGACTGTAGGGATCCCTACGACGCGAAAAGCGACGCAACTCCAATGGTGTTGGGTCACTACCCGAGTTACGGCGCGAAAAGCGACGCAACTCCAATGGTGTTGGGTCACTACCCGAGTTACGTCGTGAAAAGCGACGCAACTCCAATGGTGTTGGGTCACTACCCGAGTTACGGCGCGAAAAGCGACGCAACTCCGATGGTGTTGGGTCACTATCCGAGTTACAGAACACAGGGGGAGTGCGCCACTGTTGCAAACCCGTCACCGACTCCGTACACTGCGAGCCAAGTGAGGCTGATCGAAACTGCTTCGCCAAGTGAGGCCATGAAAGGTGTTCGCCCGGATGGACGAGATGAGGGGTTCTTTCAAGTTGAGGAGGTGCTCTTCCATGAGGAACAAGCGGTTGCTGCCTGTCCTGCTGCTGGCCGGTCTCGCCTCTGCCTGCGGGGATCGGCCGGAACAGTTCGAGTCCTGGGTTGGCCCGCAGGGACCGTACATCGTCTCGAACCAGGTGGTCTACCTGGACGGGAATTGGGACGAGCTGGTCGTCCTCAGCGTGGACAAGAAGGATCCCACGCCGGCGGTCGATCGCATCCCGCTCGCTGCCGGAGCCACGGTCATCGGCACGTTGACGTCTGCGGAGTCGCTGCTGATGCGGGTCCCGGGGACGGGCACGATCCTGCTCGTCAAGCCTTCGGACGGCAAGGTCACCGAATACGACCTCGAGACGCCGTTTGACCGCTTCCTGATCCGGCAGGACCCTCCGATGCTGGCGGCCTGGTTCAGCGAGAATGCCCAGGCGGGCGACTCCGCAGTCCTGTTCAGCAAGGGGGACGTGGCATTCATCGACCTTACCAAGGCGAAGGATGCCGTCACCCGCTTCACGCTGCCGACCTACGGCGGGGCGCCGCTGGGGGTCGAGGTGGCCGATGTCGTCCCGGCTCCGTCCGGGGGCCGACAGTTCGCTTTCGTCCGCTGGAATTCGTTCTTGTCCCTCGTGGATGTCAAGAACCCCAAGGTGCCGCCCACCGCGATTCCGCTCAAGGCGCCCGACTCGGACAGCCAGGTGATCCCCTATCCGCTCCAGTTCGTGGCCGGAACGGGGCACCTCACCGCACTCTTCCTGGCCCAGGCCAGCCCGGACCTGTATGTTCTCGACATCGACGTGGAGGCAGCCGAGGGGAAGGGCGCCGGCGTCTCGCTCAACGTGTTTCCCACCGCACAAGGGGCCTCCCTCTTCAGGACGTTCATGGATGCGGACAATGCTCTCACCGTCCTGGTGCTCTGTCCGGGCACCCGGACCGTTGCGATCGTCCGCCCGGAGACATCGGACGTCCTCCTGTATCCGATCGATTTCACTGCACAGGATGTGAACATCTTCCGGATGCCCGGCGAGGATGGCAAGGAGGAACAGTTCGCCTTCCTCTTCAACAGCGGCGGCGATTCCTACAGCTACTACTTCGTCGAGCTCGATCGCCTGGCGGAGAAGAAGAGCAAGGCCTTCCACCTGTTCAATCTGCCGGCGCCGGTTCGGCGGGTCTACATGGTCGACAAGGACCGGTTCCTGGTGATGCACTCGGGCGGGCCGTCCCCCATGTCGATGGTCACCGTGTCCTCAGGAGAGGTGATCTCCCTGGGCGGCATACCGAACCTGTTCTCCGAGGTGTTCGACCTGAGCGGGACGATCCTGTATGCGCTCTCCCAGTCTGGCCGCCTGGTGCGCTTCAACGTCACCGACTTCTCGGCTGCCAGCATCGACATCAAGCACGTGGTAACCCCGGGGACGTTGCGACTGGTCGATGACAAGGGACTCCTGTTCGCCTGGGACGCCAACGGCATCGTCGTGGCCCCCGACGACTTCAAGGTCGCCGCGGACGCTGTGGAGATCGCGCTCCCCGTCCTGTTCGGCCTGGACCGCTAGGAGGAACCCATGCGAACCATCCTCTCCACGATTCTGCTTGCCCTCGCCCTGGCAGCTCCCCTCCCGGCCCTGGCCGAGGAGGACTTCCTCGAGATCCATCTGACCGGCGGTTTCGAGACGGTGCTGACCCGAGACGGCGGGTTCGACTACTTCTCGAAAACCGACTGGATGACCACCGGCACCATCGCAGCGGAGATGGAGGTCTGGGACGAGTTGTTCGTCCGTATCGGCCTGGCCTCCGGAGACGCGTCGGAGTACTTCTACGAGCACCAATCAGAGTCTTCCTCCGGCAACTACTTCGCGTCGCTTTCCATGGTCGAGCCGCAGCTCGGCCTGCGCAAGGGGTATACCATCGTTGACGGTGTCCGGCCCTACATCGCTGCCATCGGCACCTACACCGTTGCGGACGTGGACATCGATCTCACGTCCGAGACCGGAGTCTCACGGGATTCCGGGATTGCGGACGGGAAGTTCGGCGGCAAGTTCTCGGGCGGTGTCGAGCTGTTCCTTCCCCGGCGGGTCTTCCACGGCACGGGGGGGCGCAGCGGCTTCTTCAAGGATTTCACCCTCGGGATGTCCGTCGAGTGCGGGTACGCGCTCCGGCAGGCCATCCCACTGAGCGGGCTGGCGCAGGAAGGTGAGCAGGACACCGAGGGGGACGACACGCTGATCCCGGGGCAACTGGACCTGGGCGACCTCTCGCTGTCCGGCTTCTTCATCGCGGCCGACTTCCGCTTCATGTTCTAGGAGGTGACGAGATGAAAACGGTTCACGCCGAAACGATGCTCTCCCGGCTGCTGGTGCTCCTGCCCCTGGCAATCACCCTTGCCGGTGGCGGCTGCGGTGCCGGCGGCATGGACACCGGTGCTGCGGTCGAGTACGACCGGGGCAGTGCCGGCTGGGGCGGATACGAGGGGGATGCCGCTTCCGCACCGGCAGAAGAAATCGCATTGTCTGCGGACTACGGTCCGCCTCCCCCGCCCGAAGAGGAGCTGATCCTCAACCTCAAGGCCCCGCAGGCCAGCCAGAACTACGTGTACATCGCGGCCACGGACCGGGATTCGCTGGTCCGTATCAGTGCGGACGACCCGCCGCAGATCGACATCATACCGGTCGGCGGCCAGCCCACCATCGTGGCCACTGTGCCCGGCTCCGACACCGCACTCGTGATCAACTACGGTACCCAGGACCTCTCCATCGTGCGCACCAAGAACGGCAAGGACGACGTCACCACGCTCGACGTGCTGCCCTATGTCAACCTCATCACCGTGTCGCCGGACGGCAAGTACGCGATCGTCTACTACAACGACCTGGCAGCGGAGAAGGGTGACCCGGTCGGCGACTTCCAGACGGTCTCCGTCATCGTCCTCAAGGACGGCGACGACCAGGCCCGAATGGTCTCGACGGGCTTCCACATCACAGATGTCTACTTCCACAAGGACAAGCCGATTGCCTACCTGGTCACGGACGACGGCATCTCCGTACTCTTGCTCGACAAGGTCAAGGACGGCGTGATCACCCCGATCATCCCGGTGTCCCAAGACCCGCTCGACGACCCCGAGATGCGGGAGGTCCTCATCACGGAGGACGGAGACTATGCCGTGGTGCGCAACCTGGCCAAGCCGGTCGTCTCGGTCGTGGACCTCGATACCGAGTCGATCGTCATGACCGAGGTCGAGGGGCTGCCCACCGACGTGGATCTCATCCCCGGCATCGACAAGGTGTTGATCATCTTGAGGGAGCAGCATCTCGCCTACGTCCTGGACTTGAAGAAGCTCCTCGCGGTCGAAGACGATGCCCTCGTTCCCATCGATATCGAGGGGAGCCAGGCCGGCGCCGCCGTCGTGACCAGCGACGGGACCCGGGCCGTGTTGTACACCACGGTCGGCATGGTCAAGGCCCTTGCCGTGATGGACCTGACCCATCCCGACTACCCGTGGAAGTCCTGGCCCGTCCAGAAGGGGGTCGTGAACGTCTCGGTCTCCAGGAAAGGCACTACCGCCATCGTCTTCCACCAGACCGAAGGCTATCCTTCCAATGCCAGCAGCGTCGAGAAGACCATCGCCACCACCGAGGGGTTCACCCTCTTCAACATCGAGTCAGGCTACCGGAAGCTGATCCAGACCGAACACCGCTACAGCCAGCACCTCTTCGTCGCGGACGAGCAGGAGGGGGACCTGGCCGCGTACGTGCTCACGCCGGACCCGTACGGCGGAGCCTACGGCGTCACCCACTCGGTACAGGACGTCGACCTGACCACCTACATCTCCACTCCGATCCCGATTGCCTCGGAACCCGTGGCCATGGTCTACATCCCACTCGCCCGCAAGGTGGCCGTAGCCCAGGACCACCAGAACGGCCGCATCACCTTCATCGACGTGGATACCGGGAAGACCTGGTCGGTCACCGGCTACGAGATCAACGGCATGATTCACTGAGTGGGGGGAGTCCCTACCGGGCGGGGGGAGGGGATTCCTTCGACCTGTCCCAGGTGCACTCCGGAGTAGCCTCGTAGGTCGATCCCTCCTCGGCGACGAAGAAGAGGCTCTTGACCGCCTTCTTCGCCCCTCCGACCGCCACGGACAGCTTCTGGGTCGTGGTCGATTCCTTGCCGGCCACCTGCACCAACACGCTGCAGGTCGCGGGCGAATCGAACTCGTTCATGAACGTGAGCCTCAGCTCGGTGCGGCCTTCCGAGGCCGGCAGGATTGTCTTCTCCCAGCGCATCTTGCGGCACGGCCCGTCATCCCGCTGGCCGGTTCCCCACTCCTTGGAGCTCCGCTCTTCGCAATCGTCGAGCCGGGTCGACAGGAACGACCGGCAGCGGTCTTTGAATCGCTGCTCCTCAAGCGAAGCGCACAGCGTCCGGTCCCCGGAAACCGCGGCCTGGAGCATCACCAGGAGCCCGCATGGGTTGGAGTTGGAAGCGAACAGGCCGTCACAACTCTTCACCCCGCTCTTGAGGGCCCGGACCACCTCGCATACCTCGGTCGGATGCGTTTCAGGCTTGTCCCCCTTGGCCTTCCTGATCAGCATCGGAATCATGTTGCAGTCGTTCTCCTCCATCTTGGCGAGGAACGGACAGGCTTCGGGACGCATGGGGGACCCCGGTTCCGCACTCAGAGCCATGCAGGCCGCCGCCCTGTCCGGGGACTGGATGGCCTTGAGGGCCTTGCACTCCATCGTGTCGGGAGCGTAGCTGCCGCATTCCCCCTGCTGCCGGAGCAACCCCACGACACGCTTGCAGAACTCCACCTCTTCCGCCACGCTGGCCTCGGCAAGCGCCCCGCCATCGCACGTTGTCCCGCTGGCCACGGCCAGGCACAGAAACGGCTCCAGCGGCTGTCGCTCGGTCTCGAACTTCGGTATCCTCCAGCACGAAGCCCTGTCGAACCCCTTGTCTGCCCAGTCCTTGAGGAACTGGTGGTACGGCTTGATCCGAATCATGTCCAGGCAGTTGGCCCGCATCTTGGGGTCGGACACCCGGTCGCAAGCCGTGGAATCCGCCGTTACGTAGGCAACGCACTCCGGGTCACGCTCCACGACAGGCTTGTTCAGCCCGTCCACGCATTCCTTGTACTCCTTCCAGAAGCTCTCGGCTGCCTTGCGATCTGCGGCAGTCTGTTCGTCACCAAGCAGCTTGTGGGTGCTCTCCACCCACCCGGCAACCCGATCCTGGGCTTCCTGGTCCGCTCGAAGCTGTGGCAGCACCTCTCGCTTGATCCTGGCTTCCTCCATTGCTACCCGCTCGGCGCAGGTCTCAGGGTCCATCTTGCCCGGAGACATGGCCTCGTCAGAAGGCCTGCCCTCCGGATTCTCCGGCACCGGGGGAACCGCCTCGACCTCTGGCTTGGGAACCTCGGTAGAGGCCGGCACCGCAGGCGCCTCGACAGGCAACGGCTGCTCGGCTGCCGGCTTCGCCTCCCCGGCCGGCTTCTCCCCTGCCTGCTTGGCCGGGGGAGGGTCCTTCCGGCAACTCGAGGCCGCCAGAGCCAATGCCGCCACCACAAGCAGGCTGAGCGAAACCGTCCTTCCAAGTGAGCTGGCACTTGCCGAGGCGGATGGCGAGCGCGCCCGGAGCGACTGACCGAGACGTCCCGGGAGGTACGTCGACCGAGTGAGCAGGGACGAATCCCGCCAGACGTCCGGCAGGCGCCGGCGCAACGGCGAAGCAACCACGGTCAGCCTCCCAAGCAATTGAACGAGACGCATGGGGTACACCTCCAGCAAGTCCGCCCGTCTACTATCCCCGGAATGCCCGGCACATGCAAGGAAAAGCGCCAGATGTGCTAGGCGCATGGCCCCTTGTCACTCCTGGAGGTGCGGTGTAGAGTCGCGGCCATGTGCTTCCGCTTCCCAGCCATGTCTCTGGGTTTGCAATCTGCAGTTTGCTGTCCGGAATCGGCAATGGCAGCTCGGCTCCACGGCCGGGCCGCTTCCGTCTTGATGGCAGTTCTGGCCTTGTCCATCTCGTGCGACGGTCGCCCGACGTGCAGCCGGTCGTGCCGGGAGGCGGCCCGGGAGTTGATCGCGGGGGCCCGAATGGCCGGTGCGGACGCCGACAGGGCCGAGGCGCACCTGGACGAAGTCGTTGCTGCCTGCACCTCCACCTGCGGAGGGGACCACTTCCCCGCCCGGTCCCCTGCCCCGGTCGCCCCGAGCCGGGAGGGAAGCGACGGGTCGTACGGGTCGAACCGATGTGTGAGCACTCGTTTGGGATGCCTTCTTCCCGAGCCGCGCTGTGCGGCCCTTGCCGGCCGCCCGGACGCATGCGACCGGCTCCCCGAAGGAGACGACCGGGCCGACTGCCAGGCCGATGCCTCCATTCGAAAGGCGGTGGCATCGGGCTCGCCTGACTTCTGCCCGTCGTCTCCGGCCGGGTCCGCCGTCCTGTGCCGGGCTCTGGTCGGAACGAGGCCGTGCCAGGAGATTGCAGACACGACGGCCCGGGAGGTCTGCGAGCAGCTTCGTCTTGCCACGGGCGGTTCGCAGGTGGGCTCCTTGGATGGGCTGTCAGCCGAAGCCGGAGGTCATTTGCGGGAAGCTGCTCGTCCGGCCGGAGATCCGGCGCGCCTTCTCCTGGCCGTGGCCCGCCACGATCCGAGCCTGTGCGAGGCCGTCGAGGATGCTGCGGACCGCCGAAGCTGCCTGGCTGCCGTGTCCTCGTCCGCGGACGCCTGCCCACAAATCCTCGAGCTGTCCTCCGAGTCCTTCTCCGAGCTGGGCCGCACACTGGGACTCCGTGCAGCGGAGCCCCCCGGCGCGCTGCCTCCGCCACGCCTTCTGCCGGCCGTGTACGGAGGTCTTTCCCTCCTGACGATGGCGCTGTGGCTGTTCCTGCCCTTCTGGCTGTGGGGCGTCCTGCGGCGGGCCGGGAGCCTGTTGCAGATGGACGTCCAGGCAGGGCCAGGCGACCGTTCCCGATGCATGCCTCCGTCATTGGACCCGCCATCTGCAATTCGTGATCTGCAATCTGCAGTGGTTGCTCGGCTCCGACGAGTCCGAAGCCGAACGGCCTCTTGGCTGGTCCTGTCGGTTGCCGGCTGTTTCCTGGTGCGCTTTCTGGTGGTTCCGGCCGCACCGATCAACTTCGCGGAATACGGAAGGCTCCTGCCGCCCCATGCCCTGGATCTTGGCGGGCTTGCCTACGCGGCCCAGCCGCTGTTCCTGAGGCCGTTGCAGACGGTCCTTCCGTCCGCACTCGATGCAGCCTTCCTGCTCAACGCCTTTCTGGCCGCGCTGGCCCTGCCGGCCCTCTTCGACATCCTGGTATCGGTGTCTGCCCGCCGGGAAGCCTTCCTGGCGGTTCCGTTGCTGGCGTTCAACCCCGTGTTCCTCCGGGTGTCCGGGAGCTCGGCCGAGACCGTGGGTTTCACGTTCGTCAGTCTCCTTCTGTTCGGTCAGGTCCTGCGTGCGCACAGAGAGCCGCTGCCCGCCGTGGCCGTGCCGTGCCTCGCATTCCTGCTGGCTGCGTGGCGCCCCGAGGGGGTCTTCCTGGTACCGCCGCTCCTGTTGCCCATGTGCCTGCACCTGGTTCGGCGCACCGGGGGACCCCCTGAGCGCCCGTGCGCCAGAGAGCCCGGTACTGGTGCGGAGGCCGATTCGTCGCCGGGGTACACGGAGGGGATCCTCTCTCGGGTTGCCCAGGGGGGGGCCTTGCTGTCGGCGCTGGCAACGGAGGCCGTGTTCCTGAGTCTCTTCCTGAGGCTGCCCATGCCCTCCACCCCAGCGGGGTTGCTGCCGTCGCATGCGGCCGACCTGCTCTCGGATCTCCTGGACCCGCGCTTGTTCTCTCCTCTCCTGCTGCCGCTGGCCGCGGCCGGCGGAGTGGTCCTGCTGGTCGGCCGGGCGAGTGTCCAGCCACAGGAGACCTGCTCGGGCGCGTCACGGCAGGAGGCAGGACAGCGTCCCCCCGGAGAACGGAGGGGGGAGAACGCGCCCGCTTCGACCAGCCTCTCGGCCGCTCCCGTCTGCGTCCTGCTCCTGCTGGCGCTCTGGACCGTACAGGGAGTGGAGAAGAACCTGGTCTTCGGGTCGGCCCGCTATGCGGTCATGCTGCTCCCGTGGCTGCTTCTGTCGGCCGTGCCCTTGTTTGCCCGTCGAAGGCCCGTGCCCGCGTCGCTCCCGCCATCGCCACAGCAAGACCGGCGGAGCCCGCACCGCCTCAGCATGTTCGTCGATCGTCCGGCAGATCCGCCGTGCCAGAGCCGGCAAGGATTGGCCGCCGAATCGGCGACCATCGGCCTTCGCACCAGGCTACGGCGGTACTTCGTCGACCATCGACCATCGACCATGATGGATGACCGACAGTCAACAAGCCTGTGGTGTATGGCGATCCCCGTCGTGCTGATGCTCACCTGCCTTCCCCAGCTTCCCCTGCTGTGGACCGAGGCCGATACGCAGAACGAGTATCGGTTCATGACAGAAGCCGTATCCAGGTTGCCGGACAATGCGCTGGTTCTCGTGCCGGCAGCTTCGCGGGGGGACGACGAGTTCACCCCCGAGTCCTCTGCTGCGGCGGTCCTTGCCGACCGCCTCCCCTCGTCCTCCTGGATGCCGCTGCACGAGGCTGTGGAGCATCCGGAGCAACTTCGGGGAGAAGACGTGTTTCTCCTGGTCGGCAGATACGCAGGGTGTGGCGACCGGGATGTGCTCGCAGGTCGGTGTGCGTTGGAGCCGGTGCTGACCCGCACGGTCCCTGGAGTGCCCGATCTGGCCCTGTTTCCCGACCCCTGTCCGCAGGGCAGAGCGGAACTGGATCTCGGGCTCTTCAAGGTCATTTGTCCTTAGAGATCCCTGGTCCGGATCGTCCGCTCCACTTGTCGTCCGTGGCGGCGTGGCATGGGCGATGAGGGGTTCTCACCCGTCCTCGTCCGCCGGTATCGGGCTGCGCAGGCCGAAATGGTCCAGCCAGCGGTAGATCTGCCGGCGATCGCAATTGAAGTGCCGGGCCATGGCCGAGACGTTTCCGGCGGTCCGGGAATGGACCTCGATGAACTCGTCGCAGGGGGGAGGTCCGGTCCGTCGCACCCGTATCTCCGGGGTTGCCTCCACAGCGCCCGTGCCCGCAGGTTGGACGTCGTCCGCAACGGGCCGCGGCGGGGAAAGGGGGGACTGTGCGTCGTCCGAGGCGGCTTGCGGAGGGGGCGGCAACGGCTGGCACGGCTGGTCGGCAGCGAAGGGCTCCGGCGCACCGGCCGCGCACTCCGCCATCTCCTCGACGGTTCTGAGTGGAACCCCGGGGTTCCTTCTTGCAGTGCGCACCGCCTTGACGAGCTGCCGAACGTTGCGGGGCCAGGGGTGCAGCAGCAACTCCTCGGCGAGCTGCAGCGAGACGTGGAATTCCCCGTTGTCCGGGCCTTCGCTGTCCAGCCCCCAGCACGCAAGCGCCAGGATGTCCTCCCGGCGGTGGCGCAGAGGCGGAACGAACAGCACGTGGTCCTCCAACCGGCCGAGAAGGTCAGAACGGAAACCTGAGCGGGAGTCGCGGAGGGCATCGAAGTTGTTCGTGGCCGCCAGGATCTTCACGTCAACCGCCTGCTCCTGGGCTCCGCCGACCGGAATGATCTTGTGCTCCTCCACGGCCCTCAGCAGCTTGACCTGCAGGCGTGGGGGCACCTCTCCGATCTCGTCGAGCAGGACGGTTCCGCCGTGAGCCTCGGCAAACACGCCGGCCTGGGCCGTGTCTGCACCGGTGTACGCCCCCTTCACCGAGCCGAACAGCGTGCTCTCCATGAGCGTCTCGGGGACGGCTGCACAGTTGACCGGGATGTACTTCCCCCGCCTTCCGCTCATGAGATGGAGAGTATGAGCCAGCAGGTCCTTCCCGGTACCGGTTTCGCCCAGCAGCAGCACGTTGCCGAAATCCCGGGCTGCCATCGTCAGATCCGCCAGGAGCTGGGCCACAGCATTGCTCAACCCAACCACCTTGTACTGCCGGTACGCCCGCAGATCGACCGGGGGCTGCAACGTCAGCACGAACAGGGAGTTGCCGGCCCGGATGACATCCTGCGGCACCACCCAGGAGGACTGGACCTGCCGGCCGTTGACGAACGTACCGTTCGAGCTCCTGAGATCATCCACACGCCACCGTCCCCGGTCATGGGCCACCGAGAAGTGGTTGCGCGAGACGGCCCCGTCATCCACCACCCAGCTCTCCGTCCCCACCGGCTCCCGTCCGACGACGATCTGCTCCCCCACCTTGATGAACGGCAGTGGCCACCCGGAGCGGGAACCGAGCGGATAAACGCGGCAGATCCAGATGGCCGGCGGACCCGACGAACCGTCCGCCTTCGGCGGATCCTGCTTGACAGTGACTCCCTTGACCACGGGCGGGTTGGTGTCCATGTTGTCCCTTGTCGCGTTCTTCGAAAGCCACAAAACCACCGGGGAAGAATGATATGCCGATCGGACATCTTCTGTCCACAGAAAAACGGATCGCCTGCGGAGAAGGGGCTGGCCTCGGCCCCCGGCTGCTTTCGCGGTTGCAGTACGCCCCCGGGAGTGCTACCCTGATGCGCGTCTTGTGTGGAGGGTCGCCCGCGGGCAATGAGGGAGCAGTTCATCTGCATCAGTTGCTGGAAGGAGTTCGTATCGCCGGCCGATGAGGTGGCGGCCCGCGGGGGCAAGGTGGTCTGCCCCATGTGCGGGTACGTCCAGACCGATGATTCGGAAGTCGACGCCGCGGTGTGCAATCCCTCGCAACCCCTGCCGAGACTCGAGAATCCCTCCTCCCCGTCCGACAAGAATGTCTCCCGGGAGCTTGCGTGGGACTCGGCCGGCTCGGACGGCAAAGACTTGTCGCTCGACGAGGAGGAGCACACCGACCGGGTGGAGATTCCTGCCGACGTGATGCAGCTCCGGCCCGTCCCTCAAGTGGGGGATGGCGACGTTGCCTGCGACGTGGATGCGGCGGACGAGCCGACTCCCCTGGAGCCGATCCGACTGCCCGGCAGCCGGGAGCCTTCGGCCGGAGTCCTGCTCCGTGATGAGACCCCCCGGGGGCCTTCCCTGCAGCTGCCGGTCCAGCCTCGCGTCGCCTCCTGGCAGCTCAAGACTCCGTCCGGCCTGACGTTCAAGTTCACCGACCCGGAGGCGCTCCTGGGGTGGAAGAAGAAGCTCGCCACCTACAAGGAGCTGCACGTCTCGCCCGATGGTGAGCGATGGGTCGATTTTGCCCGGTTCGTCCGTGAGTTCGAGAAGCTCGGCGATCCGGTCAAGGCCTTCATACTGTTGATCAGTCTCGGCGATTCCGACCTCCCCCCTTCGACACCGCACAAAGCCACTGACGCCCCTGACGCTGCGGAACCGAACGGCGAGGACGTGCCCCCCGGCCAGAGCCGCCGTCCCTCGCCCCCCCCCTCCACCGGAGTCGGCTTCACCTTCAAGGTCAAGGAGGAGAAGGAGGCCGGCTGGGGGCGCTATCTGCTCTTCGCAATCCTCGGCGTCGGCCTCGGCGCAGGGATCATCCTAGCCGTGCTCTACCTGACCGGCAACTGGACCCCGACTCTGTAGCCGCCTCGATTACTGCTTCCTGAGGACGAAGGGGTAGTTGACCTTCACGACCCCACCGCCTTGCGGGGCAGGGAACTTCCACGTCATGATCTTCTGTTCGACGCACCCTTCCAGCTCCTTGTCGCCCAGGGACGAGTTGATCACCTTGGCCGACATGACCGAGCCGGTCGGAGAGATGACGAAGGAAACCGTGAGCTTCCCTTCCAACTCCGGGTTCTTCTGGAAGGCCTTCTGGTAGCACCACCGGATCTTGGCGAGCTGCTTTCGGATGTAGTTCTTGACGACCTCCCGGTCGAGCTTGCCGCCCCCCGACATGTCGAAGTTGGCCGCGGGGGTGATCTTGACTGCTTTGTCCTTGAACGTCGGGTTCTTGACCGAGCTCGAAACCCTCTTCTTGTCGAGCTCCTCGAATTCCTTTCCCGAAATGAGGTTGTCCCCCCTCATGGCCGCTCCGTCAGCTCCGACGGTGCCGGAGAAGCCGCCTGCGGTGGCTCCCCCCTCGCCGTCCAGCCCGATCCCGGAACCGGCCACGGCGGAAAGGTCGAACGGGTCGCTGTCCGCAGAACCGCCGAGCTCCATGCCGCCGGCACCAAGGCCGCTGATGGCCAAGTCACCCACCGGCTGGAAGGAGGAGTCGATGTCCATGCCGCCGGCACCGAAATTTGACCCCACTACCTTCATTCCGGCATTGTTGAGGGCCGCCAGGGCTCCCGTCTGCCGCACCTTATCCTTGGAGACGGGAGTGCTCATGGAAGAGAGCTTCTTCTTCTCGGTCTTGGTCTTGAGATCGCTGAGCAGCGACTTCTTCTCGGCCGGGGTGAACGTCAGCTTCTTCGTGACGACCCGCTTCTCCTCGACCTTCTCCTCGAGGAGGGGATCCTTCTCCTCCTCGTCCTTGAGCGGATTGTCCTCCTCCTTCTTCTCTTCCTCCTTCTTCTCCTCCTTCTTCTTCTCCTTCTCGAGGTCGACCTTCTTCTTGTCGTCGTCCTCCTTCTTCCGCTTCTCCGCCTTGATCAGGGTCTTGAACGAACGGGAGTGCGAGGAGGCCAGCTTCACTACACGCTCCGTTCGGGGGGCAGCCATGAGGGCCAGGAGAAAGAGCGCATTCAGAAAAAACGCAAGGCCGAAGCTGGACAGGAAGGGGACGTTGATCTCGCCAACCAACCCCCCGCGAGGCTCACGAAGCGATGGATCCAGGCCCAGAATGAACGTGATGTGCCCGATCTCCAGCCGTGCCCGCGTCTTGTAGTCGAGCGGCAGGAGGTACTTCTCCCGCATGAAGGAGGTCTTCTTGATCTCCTCCACCGGCAGGATCTGGCCTTCCATCATGATCCGGCCGCGTACCGCATCGCTCTCGAGATTCAGCGCCGGCTTGTTCCGGTACGAGACGATCAGGTTGTAGTCCTTCTTGCCCAGCAGCTCTTCCGGCACGAAGAAGTCCGCCTTGTCCGACCGTCCGACACGGACCGACTTGAACTGCGACTCACGCGGCCAGAGGAACAGATCCTTGACCATGATGAAGATCAGGATGTCCGTGATCAGAAAGCACAAAATCACGGCCATCAGTGCCGGGCCGTAGTCCGCCATCTTGCCGGCAAGGTAGAAGCCGCGCAACGAAGCGTAGTACTCCCAGGTGAACCAGAACTCCACCAGCAGCAAGGACAGCACAAACACGATGCTGTGGATGACATGCTTGGAAGACTTCCCGAACCGGTTGACCGCGATGACCGCATCCCCCCACATCTGCGCGATGTTGAGGACAGGCTTGTGGGCCAGCTCGTAGGCCTTCCACTTCGCCCCTTCCCGAGCCGCAGCCCGCGGAGCCGGTGCTTCCGCTGCCTTCTTGACGCGGATCAACAGGGTCGTGTCGCCAACCTTGAGCTCGTCCCCGTCCGACAGCAGTATGCTCTCCGAGATCCGGTTCCCGTGCAGGTATGTCCCGGTGCTCGTCCCAAGATCGCGCAGACGCACCGCACCTTCCGGCGAGACCTCTATGCGCGCATGCTCCTTCCCTGCCGCAGTCTCTTCCAACGGCACATCGCAGGAGACGGCACGACCGATCAGGAATCCGCTCTTCGTGAAGGTGTACGGCTTTTCCTTCCCGGCGGCATCCCGGACAACGACGGTGACTTCCACTTTGCTTTGGGTCATGACGCTATCCCCATCTCCGGACTAGAGGTCCTCAGCCGACCGCACGATCTCGTCCACAAAGTCCTGTCGGATCTTGATCAGGCTTGCAATCTTCTCCTGCTCGATGACGCCGACGAAACCCATTTCCGGCTTGAGGAAGCTCACCGTCACCTCGTCCTCCTCGAAGTTGAAGACCGTCTCGGCGGCCCCCTTCTTCTTCTTGTCCTTTGCCTGGGCAAGGCCCGGCAACGCAACGGAGAACGCCACCGCCACAGCGACCAAGATCAGAAGCCTCTTCATGGTCTTCCTCCCAATGCGGCCTCAGTATAGCCCAATATCCCCCAGCGCACCACAATCGCCGTATCGCCAGGGCGCAACCCCCGAAAAGCCGGGCACTGACACCATGCGCCGGAGCCGGTTCCCATTACTCACCGTCCCCTTTTTTAACTTCTGCCGGCTCGGTCGGATTCGCAGCAGGCGAATCCGACTTGGCCGGCTCTTTAACCTCTGCCGGCTCGGTCGGATTCGCAGCAGGCGAATCCGACTTGGCCGGCTCGCTGGATGCCGAAGCCTCGGGGGTCTTCTCGGGCTCGGGGGTTTTCTCGGGCTCGGGGGCCTTCTCGGGCTCGGGGGGCTGTTCGGGCTCCGGGGGTCTCTCGGCCTCCAGTTTCTTCATCTCCTCCATGGCTTTGATCGTCTCGCGGATGCCTTTGACGCGCAGCTCCATCTCCTTG
>VGRX01000066.1 GCA_016875215.1 Deltaproteobacteria bacterium | reverse complement strand
CCGCCGGGGCGTCGAGCGGACCATGGAGGAGGTGCTGCGCGGCAGGGCCGGGGAGGTGGTCTCGTTCCGCGACAGCAAGGGCCGCGAGATGATGCTGGAGGGGGAAGTCCCCACGCTGGCCAGCCTGAAGTACGAGCCGGCCGTTTCCGGGAACAACGTCGTGCTGACCCTGGACGTCGAGGTGCAGAAGGTCCTCAGGGACGCCCTGTCCAAGGTGCACTCCGCCGGCCTGGTGGTCCTGGAGGCGAACACGGGAGAGGTGATCGGCATGTACTCGACGCCCACCTTCGACCCCAACGACTGGGCCGGCCGGCTCACCCGGGAGCGCAAGAAGGAGTACGACGAGAACCCCTTCTATCCGATGATCAACAAGGCCACCACCGCGTTTCCGCCGGCATCGACCTTCAAGGTGCTGACCGCGCTGGCGGCGCTCAACGAGGGGGTGATTACACCCGAGACGAAGATCAACTGCCCGGGCTACTACGACTATTCCGGGCATCGATTCGGCTGCTACAACAAGTACGGACACGGCGACCTGGAGCTGCGGCGCGCACTGGTGGTCTCGTGCGACGTGTACTTCTACCGCCTGGGCGAATGGCTCGGGATGGATCGGCTGGAACAGTACGCGACCCTGCTCGGACTCGGCCGCAAGACGGGCGTCGAGGTGGGGGAGGACTCGGGGCTCGTGCCCTCCCGCGAGTGGCACGAGCGCCACTCCAAGGGCGGGTTCCAGCCCGGCTTCACCCTGTCCACGGCGGTCGGCCAGAAGGACATCCGCGCCACGCCGCTGCAGATGGCCATGCTCCTGGGTGAGGTGGTCAACGGCGGCTACGTCCTCCACCCCTTCCTCGTGGATCGGATCGAGGACGCCAACGGCAACGTCGTGCGGTCGCTCCGCCGGCAGACGGGCGAGTCGCTCGGAATCCCGATCGAGTACCTGGACTTCCTCAAGGCCGCGATGCTCGAAGCGGTGGACTCGGAAGACGGGACTGCGCACGCCGTCCGCCTGGAGAGCATCCGGGTGGGAGGAAAGACCGGGACTGCGGAGGCCAAGCAGGTGAAGAAAGGGGTCGATCCGTACGTGGCCCGCTGGCTGGAAGAGGACCACGCCTGGTTCGTAGCGTTCGCACCCGCGCGCCACCCGCGCATCGTGGTGGCCTGCGTGGTCGAGCACGGCGGGTTCGGCGGCGCCGTGGCCGCTCCGATTGTCTCGAAGGTGGTCTACAAGCTGTTCTCGCGCAACCTGGTACCGGAGTAGGGGATGGGAAGCAGACTGGCCGAGCGTCGCTTCAACTGGAGCCTGGCCGTGATCCCGGTCATCCTGCTCATCTGCGTGATCTCGCTGATCAACCTGCGCAACGCGGACTACTACTCCGGTGACATCTACCACCAGCGGCAGGTGATCTGGTACCTGCTGTCGGTCATCGTCGCGGTGGTGGTGGCGGCTTTGGACCTCAAGATCTTCGAGCGGCTGGCCTGGCCGGCGTACATCGTGGTGTTGATTCTGCTGGTGGTCTGCCTGTTCTGGGGAAAGGAGGTCAATTCCTCGAAGCGGTGGGTCGAGATTGCGGGCATGAACATCCAGCCGTCGGAGCTGCTGAAGATCGCGATGGTGCTCATCCTGGGACGGCTGCTTCGGGAGATGCACCGCCCCGAGTACCACACGATCAAGAGCCTGTGGAAGGTGTTCCTTGTCGTGCTCGGCCCGGCCGTGCTGGTGCTCCTGGAGCCGGACCTGGGGACGACGCTGTGCATCCTGTTCATCGCGGCCACCATGATCCTGTACGAGGGGGTGAAGTTCAAGACGGTGGCCCTCCTCCTGGGAATCGTGCTGCTCGTCTTCCCACTGAGCTGGAAGTTCGGGATCATCCAGGAGTACCAGAAGGACCGGGTGCGTCTGTGGCTCGATCCGGACCAGTTCAAGTGGGATCCGGAGGCCAAGAAGCTGCTGGACAAGACGCTCCAGCCGGAGCAGGCGCTGTGGGCCATCGGCGCCGGCGGGTTTCTCGGCAAGGGGAGCTTCCAGGCGTCCAAGACGCGGCTGAAGTACCTGCCCGAGATGCAGACCGACTTCATCCTGGCCACCTATGCGGAGGAGCACGGATTCCTGGGGTGCCTGGTGCTGCTGCTCCTGTTTGCGGGCCTGCTGCTCTGGGGAGCGTACGTGGCGAGGAACGCCCGCGACCGCTTCGGGGTGCTGGTTGCGGTCGGGGTGACAGCGTACATGTTCTGGCAGACCGTGATGAACGTGGGCATGGTGACCGGCTTGCTGCCCGTGGTCGGAATCACGCTCCCCTTCATGTCGTACGGAGGCTCCTCGCTGCTCTCCGTGATGGTGGGCGTCGGGCTGCTGATGAACATTGGATTCTACCGGGGGCGGGTGTAGGTTTGCTCGACTTTTCGATCCTCCACTGCCATAGTCATGGACAAGGGAGCGGCAATGACGGAAAAAACGACGGATGCCAGAGACAAGAGCGGCGCTCGAACGGAGGAGGGGGCAGGGACCGGGCGCCCACCGGCTCGCAAGGGAGGCCGGGGCAAGGGGAAGGACGGCGGCGGCGCCGGGCCCAACCCGCGGCTTTCGCCAGCCAGGCTCCAGGAGGCCAGGAGCCTCGCACAGAAGTCCGGAATCCCGCTGTCGGCCGCCATCCGGGTCGTCCAGGGGACAGCGACCATGGCCCAGACCGTGCAGGCGCTGCAACTGCGGGACCGGCTCGAGTCGCTGACCCGGGAAGGGAAGCTGCTCAAGGGGCTCGGCAACCGGGTGATCGACGGCACGATGCCGCTGGAGCAGGCCCTGGCCCACACACGACTCGCCCAACTGAAGCACGCCGACGAGTACATGAAGTGCCACTTCGGCGCCTTCGCTGCCAGCGGGACGCCGGTGGGCGTTGCAACCGTCGGCAGGAAGATCGTCTACGGCACCGTGCTCGAGGACCAGAAGTTCGACGTGCGCCTGAAGCCGGCCGAGGGGGATGAGCTTCTGCTGCACAAGCACGACGTCAAGTTCTACTTCGATGCGTCCCGCAAGAAACAGGTGCTCAAGCACGTGGCCTGGGGGGGAGGGGAGGAGCCGCTCGCTCCCGATCACCTCCGTTTCGTAAAGCACCGGGTCGACGTGAAGGCCGCGACGTATTTCGCCGCCATGGAAGCCGGCCGGGCCATCCGCTGGGAGAGCGTCGAGGGGGATCAGCTGCGCGGCAGGGTGGTGTTCCTCGGGCGCTACGAGGTGATCCTGGAATCCCCGGCCGGGGACCGCATGGTGCTCCTGCGCCACGCGGTTCGCCGCGTCGAGTAGCCGGGCAGTCGCCGCCCCCCGAGTCCACCATCAACGGCGTTGAGAAGGCGATGAGCCTGCCCGTGGGCGTACATATGCGCTTGACTTATGCGAACGCAATCAGTATCTAGCGGAGCATCTGCCCCAGGAATCGTCAATGGGCGCTCCGGGGTCGGATCTCACCAAGGAGGGGCTACGATGTTGTCGACGATGAAGGTCTCTGGTGTCCTGGCCGCAGTGGTGGTGGCGATGTGTTCGGCGTGCTCCAGCGGCACGACGACGGGGGAAGATGGAACGGGGCTTCCTGAGACTACGGGGGGGGACGTGTCGTTCGGCGAGGTCGACGTGCCCGAGGGGGAAGCCGAGGTCTTCGGCCAGCCGTGCCAGACCAACCAGGATTGCGTGGGCCTGCTCGAAGGGCTCGGTGTGTGCGAGATCGCACTTTGCGACTCGGTCCAGCAGGTCTGCATCGTCGGGACCGTGAAGGACTACTCTCCCTGCGACGATTCCAACGTGTGCACCTCGGATACCTTCTGCCTGAGCGGTCAGTGCGGCGGGGGGATCCTCGAGGTATGTGATGACGGCAACGTGTGCACCGACGACAGCTGCGATCCGGCCGCGGGCTGCATGTTCGCTGCCAACCAACTGCCGTGCGACGACGGGAATCCGTGCACGCAGGGGGACGTCTGCTCGAACGGGATGTGCACCGCGACTCCGGGAGGATGCCCGTGTGAAAGCGACGCGGACTGCCTGGTCGCCGGGCCGGTCAACCTCTGCAAGCTCGAGGTGGCGGCCTGCGTCGCGGGTCAATGCTCGGTCACCGTGGTCGACGAGGTCAAGTGCGACGTCAGCCTGGACACGGACTGCATGAAGAACACATGCGCCCCCGATTCGGGCGAATGCGTCCAGACTCCGGTGACCGGGGCATGCTCCGATGGCAACACCTGCACCGTGGGCGATCAATGTCTCGATGGGGCCTGCAAGGGCGGCGAGAACATGTGCGGCTGCCAGGAAGACGCCGATTGCGACGACTTCGAGGACGGAAACCTCTGCAACGGCACGCTCAAGTGCATGTCCGGCCTTTGCTCGGTAGATCCTGCGACGGTCGTGACTTGCCCGCAGGTCGGCGTCGGCCCTTGCGAGGTCAACAAGTGCAACCCGCAGTCCGGCGTGTGCCAGAAGCAGCCCATGGGCAACGGGACGGCATGCAGCGACAACGATACCTGCACGGACATGGACAAGTGCCAGAACGGCCAGTGCGCGGGCACGCTGAAGAAGTGCGACGACGGCAACCCCTGCACCGTGGATACCTGCCAGCCGGGGGCCGGCTGCGTATCCGAGACCTCCGACGGCATTCCGTGCAGCGACGGAGACGAGTGCACCACGGGCGATCTGTGCGTGGACGGCGTGTGCACGGGGGGCGAGTTCGTGTGCGGCAACTGCGGCGACCAGGTCTGTGACGGCCAGGAGACGTGCGAGAGCTGTCCCGCCGACTGCGGCGACTGCCCGGTATCCGATTGTTGTGCGCCCCACGAAGGTCCGGGGTGTGCGGACGAAGCAATCCAGAAGTGCGTATGCGCCCAGGATGCCTACTGCTGCGAGACGGCCTGGGATGACGTCTGCGTCGGCGAGGTGGAAGGGTTCGGATGCGGAGTCTGCGGCAGCATCGAGCCGGTGTGCGGCGACACGGTCTGCGACCCGGCGGAGACGTGCGAGAGCTGCCCGGACGATTGCGGCCCCTGCGTTGCCGGTGCCTGCTGTGAGCCTCACGATGCCCCCGGATGCGATGACCCGGGGATAAGCGCCTGCGTGTGCGCAAAGGACCCGTTCTGCTGCGAGACGGCGTGGGATGCGCTCTGCGTCTCCGAGGTCGAGGACTTCGGTTGCGGGCTGTGCGAAGCTCCGGTCACATGCGGTGACGGGGTCTGCGACGACACCGAGACGTGCGTCACCTGCGAGAAGGATTGCGGGCCGTGCGTGGCGGGGCCCTGTTGCGAAGTGCATGCCGGAACAGGCTGCGACGACGAGGCCGTGACCGCCTGTGTCTGCGCTCAGGACGCGTACTGCTGCCAGGTGGAGTGGGATTCGCTCTGCGTCGACGAGGTGACGTCCCTCCAGTGCGGCGATTGCGGCGTGGTGGTCCTCTGCGGCAACCAGAAGTGCGAGGCGGGTGAGGACTGCAAGAACTGCCCGCAGGATTGCGGCGAGTGTCCGGTTGCCTGCGGCGACGGGAAGTGCGAAGCGGACGAGATGTGCAACAACTGCGCCCAGGACTGCGGCGAGTGCTCGGGCAAGAGCTGCTGCGTTGCGCACGACCAGAAGGGGTGCAAGGACCCGGCCGTGACCAAGTGCGTGTGCGCCATGGACCCGTACTGCTGCACCAACAACTGGGACGGGCTGTGCGCTTCCGAGGCGGACCAGTGCGGCTCGTGCAACGGCGACTGCTGCAAGGAGCACAACAACCCGGGCTGCGACGACGAGACCGTCGAGGCCTGCGTGTGTGCGCAGGATCCGTTCTGCTGCGAGACCGCGTGGGACGGCATCTGCGTCAACGAGGTGACGAGCCTGAAGTGCGGCGTCTGCCAGACCGTGCAGTGCGGGAACCAGAAGTGCGAGGCGGGCGAGGACTGCAAGAACTGCCCGCAGGACTGCGGCGTGTGCCCGGCCGCGTGCGGCGACGGCAAGTGCGATCCGGGCGAGCATTGCGAGAACTGCCCGAAGGATTGCGGTGCGTGCTCAACCAAGGGGTGCTGCGTTGCGCACGACCAGAAGGGGTGCAAGGACCCGGCCGTGACCAAGTGCGTGTGCAGCAAGGACCCGTTCTGCTGCACCAACAACTGGGACGGTCTGTGCGCTGCGGCCGCGGACACGTGCGGCTCGTGCAACGGCGACTGCTGCAAGATCCACAACAATCCGGGCTGCGACGACGAGACCGTCGAGGCCTGCGTGTGTGCGCAGGATCCGTTCTGCTGCGAGACCGCGTGGGACGGCATCTGCGTCAGCGAGGTGACGAGCCTGAAGTGCGGCGCCTGCCAGACCGTGCAGTGCGGGAACCAGAAGTGCGAGGCGGGCGAGGACTGCAAGAACTGCCCGCAGGACTGCGGCGTGTGCCCAGCGGCCTGCGGCAATGGGCAGTGCGAGACCGGCGAGCATTGCGAGAACTGCCCGAAGGATTGCGGTGCGTGCTCGACCAAGGGGTGCTGCGTTGCCCACGACCAGAAGGGATGCAAGGACCCGGCCGTGACCAAGTGCGTGTGCAGCAAGGACCCGTTCTGCTGCACGACGATGTGGGACGGGCTGTGCGCTGCGGCCGCGGACACGTGCGGCTCGTGCAACGGTGACTGCTGCAAGACCCACAACAACCCGGGCTGCGACGACGAGACCATCGAGGCCTGCGTGTGCAAGACCGACTCGTTCTGCTGTGAGACCGCGTGGGACGGCATCTGCGTGAGCGAAGTGGACTCGCTTGCGTGCGGCAAGTGCGTGGCGGCTCCGGTCTGTGGCGACGGGAAGTGCAACGGCGTCGAGAACTGCCAGACCTGCCCCGGCGACTGCGGCCAGTGCTGCGGCAACGGCCAGTGCCAGGCGAACCTCGGCGAGGACTCCTGCACCTGCCCGAAAGACTGCCCGGACGACCCCAACTCCTGCTCGAAGTGCCAGTGCAACGGGAGCGGCGGCAATTGCTACTGCGATGACGCGTGTGTTGCCGCCGGCGACTGCTGTGCCAACGCATGTCAGATGTGCGGAAAGTGCGATGCCTGCGGGAACGGCAAGTGCGACCCGGGCGAGAATTGTGCGACCTGCCCGGGCGATTGCGGCGCCTGCTCGCCCAACTCATGCTGCGTTGCGCACGCGGGGAAGGGCTGCAAGGATCCGGCCGTGGCCAAGTGTGTGTGCGATAAGGACCCGTTCTGCTGCAACAACAACTGGGACGGGCTGTGCGCCGCGGCCGCGGACACGTGCGGTTCCTGCAACGGGAGCTGCTGCTCGATCCACGGAAACCCGGGCTGCGACGACGAGACCATCGAGGCCTGCGTGTGCAAGACGGACGGGTTCTGCTGCAGCAACTCGTGGGATGGGCTTTGCGTGGCGGAGGTCACGAGCCTGAGCTGCGGTATCTGCAAGTAGTGTTTCCTGTCGGGTGCTTCTCCAGTCATTCTCACGCGGCGGAGTCTTTCCCTATCGCACCGGGTGTGGTATGGAAGCGCCGCTGAGTCGCGGAGGTGCGTGCGGATGAGGTCGCTTCTTCTTCTGGCAGCAAAGGATGCAGGGCAGGGGGATCTCCTGTTCCTCGTGATCGTTCTTGCCATCATCGGCGTGGGCGTCGGCTTCGTGTTCTGGTCCCGGCGAAGGGGTTCGGCCGCTCCGACACGCAGGCCGGTCGAGGAAGTCGTCGTGGAGGAGCTGGAGACGGAGCGGGACCGCAAGGGACGCAGGCGGCAGGCTCCCAGGCCGGAACCTGAGCGCGAGCGGGAACCCGAACCTGAGCCCGAGCCCGAGCCGGAACCCGAGCCCCCCGCACCCCTCAGGCCGGAAGACCTCCTTCCGGCCGGTCGGACCATTCGGGATGGGCTCGAGAAGACCCGCACGCAAGGGTTCGTCTCCCGCCTTGCCGGCCTGTTCCGCAAGGAGCTGGACGAGAACGTGGAGCAGCGCCTGGAGGAGGTGCTGCTGACGGCCGACATCGGTGTGAAGACGGCACAGAAGCTCCTGGCCTCCATTCGAGACAAGCTCTCCCGCAACGAGCTGAAGGACGAGAGACAGGTGTTTGCCGCGCTCAAGCAGGAAGTGGAGGCGATCCTGGAGAGAGCCCCGGACGAACAGACGGAGCCACAGGAGACGAAGCCTCTCGTGATAGCGGTCGTCGGCGTGAACGGAACAGGCAAGACCACGACCATCGGCAAGCTCGCCGCCCGCCATGTCCGGGCGGGTCGCAAGGTCCTGCTCGTGGCTGCGGACACCTTCCGGGCCGCCGCGGTCGAACAGCTCGCGGTCTGGGCGCAGCGCAGCCGGGCCGACTTCCACCGGGGTACGGACAACCAGGATCCCGCGTCCGTCGCGTTCGACGGCATACGGAAAGGGATCGCGGACGGAATGGATGTCGTCATCATCGATACCGCGGGCCGGCTCCACACGGCGAAGAACCTGGTCGAGGAGCTCAAGAAGATAGTCAAGGTCTGCGGCAAGGCATGTCCGGGCTCGCCGCATCAGACCCTGCTCGTCCTGGACGCGACCACCGGGCAGAACGCTATCCACCAGGCTGCCATCTTCGGCGGCGAGGTCGGGATCACCGGCATCGTGCTCACCAAGCTGGACGGCACGGCCAAGGGAGGCGTCGTGATCGGCATCAGCGACTCGCTGCAGATTCCGGTCCGCTTCGTCGGTGTCGGCGAGAAGGTGGAGGACCTCCAGCCGTTTTCCGGCAAGGATTTCGTCGACGGCCTGTTCGATTCCTCGGGGGAATGAGCCGTCGCCGATTCAGAGGTCTGTCCGCACCGGCATGACCCGGCGGAGAAGGGAAGGAAATTGCTTGCGCGGGTGTATCGGATAGTCTAGAGTAGCTTCATCGTGTGCGGGGGATGATATGACGAGGTCTCTCTGCAAGCTCGCCGTAGTGCTCCTGCTCCTGGTTCCGCTGCCCGCCCTGGCGCAGCAGGAGCTGGAACAGGAGTACCACAAGAACATCAAGGTCTTCCAGCTCAAGCCGGTGATGAAGACGAATCGGGTCCAGTTGCAGGCCTTCGGAGCGGTCTCGCTGACCCCCCGCATGGTCTTCAACTGGGGCGGCGGCGGCGCGGTCGACTACCACATCAATGAGCAGTGGTCCGTCGGTGCGCAGTTCACTCAGTTCCTCTCCTCTCCGACGGCACTCAAGCAGGAGATCGAGGAGCGGTTTGGCGTCTTCCCGGAGCGCTCGGAAGTGGGTTACGGCGGAACCGTCCGCGTCGCGGTGACGCCCGTTTTCGGGAAGTTCAGCCACAACTTCATGCCGTACTGGGATGCCTCGATCTTCCTGGGGGGCGGAATCACCCACACAGTGCTGACTCCGATTTCCCCGACGATCGAGGCCGGCCTCGGATTCCGGTTCTTCATCGGCAGAGGGATTGCCATCACCGGCGAGGTGCTGGATTCCATCTACTGGGAGGATTTCACGTACAAGGCGGCGAGTCAGAGCGAGGCCCAGGGCTACACCGCGTTGCAGAACTGGATGGTCCGGGCCGGAGTGGCATTCTTCATTCCCTTCTCCTTCACCTACGAGGGTGGCAAATGAGGCGGCTACTCGCACTCCTGGCCCTGGTCGTGGGGCTCACCACGCTGGCCCCCGTGTTTGCGGAAGACATGTCCGGCGCCCCCATGGTACGCCGCAAGATCACCTGGCGAACCGGGCGCAGCGAGCTGAGGCCCAATCTGGCGTGGACCATCAACGATCGCTACTTCCACAACTTCATCATCGGCCTGGGGTACAGTTACCATTTCCTGGATTGGCTGGCAGCCGGCGCCAACGTCGGCTGGGCCTTCCCCATCAAGACCAACCTGGCCTCGGACATCGAGCGGGAGCGCAAGACGGAGACCTACAGCTTCCCGATTCCCGCCAGCCACCTGGGGCTGCTGGCCGATGCCCGCGTGGAGCTTTCTCCGGGGGCGGGCAAGTTCATGCTCTGGAACCAGGTTGCCATCGCCTATGACTTCCATGCCATCCTCGGCATCGGTACCGTCCAGGTACGCTGGAACTCGGATGCCTCGGCACGCTTCGGCAACCAGGAGGAAGAGGCCGGCGGCTTCAAGCTCTCTCCCAAGGTCGGACTCGGCATGCGCGTCTTCCTGGACCGCGGCATCGCCGTGACGCTCGAGGTCGTGGACCACATGGCCTACATGTACACCGCGGCCGACGTGACAGCGGACGGCAAGCACTACACCTTCCCCAAGGAAGACCCGGAGTTCTGCCACAACCTTGCTGCCGTACTCGGCTTCAGCATCATGATGCCTTTCGAGACCGAATACGAGGAGTAGTCATGAAACCGCTCACCAGGCAGGTGCTCTTGACCCTGGCCCTGCTCACAGCGTTCGTGCCGGCAGCGCTGGCCAGCCACTACCCGCTCGAGGCCGTGCCGTTCATCCCGGACCAGGAGCGGGAAGCACTCCTCAAGGAGAAGATCACCGATACCCAGGAGCTGCTCGAGGCGGCCAAGACCGAGAAGCAGCGCAAGCAGCTTGCGAAGAAGACCGGAATCGCAGAGGAGGTCGTCCTCGAGTATGCGCAGCTCTGCGACCTGCTTCGGGTCCGGGGCATCGGTCCCAAGATGGCCAGACTGTTCCGGCTGTCCGGGGTCAAGACCATTGAAGACCTGGCCAAGGAGACGCCGGAGGCCCTGGCGCCGCGGATCAAGGAGACCAACGCGACCCACATGGTCTCCGAGATCCTTCCCGACGAAGGCTCGCTGAAGGACTGGATCCACCAGGCCCGATCTCTCGGGCCGTTCCTCAAGTAGCAACTCGCGTCGATTGCGCCATGACAGAGAGCCGGAAGCCGAGCGCCGTGAACTCCGGGCCGAGCCGGAAGTC
Organism: Deltaproteobacteria bacterium; assembly: GCA_016875215.1. Classification (GTDB taxonomy): domain Bacteria; phylum Myxococcota_A; class UBA9042; order CAIXZC01; family CAIXZC01; genus CAITUV01. Next base: position 6,936 of record VGRX01000066.1, on the reverse strand, counting down.
GACCCCCTGGTTCGTCGCCCTGGGCTGCTTTGCTGCCCTGTCGCTCGTCTCCCGCGTCCTGGGGGAGTTTCTCCTGGACAAGGCGGCGGGGCGCGGGGTGGTCTTCTTCGTCTACCTCGGCTGGATGGCCCTCATCCTGGTGGCGGGGGCCGGTGCTGCCCGGGCTGCCATCAAGGCATCGTTCCCGGACCAGGACGGCATGGAGCGGGGTGAGCCCGGCGAAAGGCTGGACGTGCGCAGGCTGTCCAGCGTGTTCCAGCCGGTGACGGTCTACTTCTCGCTGCTTGCCGTGCTCTTCTCGCTGGCTGCGATGTTCCTGGCGCAGTGGTCGTCCCGGGGTGCGCTGTTCGAGTTCAAGGCGGTGCAGCTCGAGGCCATGGCCCGCAGCGATGACCCGCACCAGATCGACCAGTTCTTCTCCGCGGTCGAGGCCATGGGGGATCCGCAGGAGGTCCAGCACTTCGTCCGGATGATCCCCCCCTTCTTCTCCTATCCGGACGAGTCGGTCCGCGAGGCAGCGTTCAACGCGATGGCCGTCATGGGGCACCGCATGAACCTGAGCGTGGCCCTGCTGGGCAAGGACCGGGCCCTCATAGGGGACCGGTGGGAGCCCGACGTCGTTGCCTGGATGCGGGACGAGGTGTCGTTGCAGCTCGCGGTGCACTGGGAGAAGGGGACGACCCCCCGGTCCGCTGTGCTACGGGCCGCTGCCTGGTTGTTCGATTCGGCCCTGTCCGAGCTGTTCGTTCAAGTCGTGGACGACCCTGCGACCACCGAGGACGTGTTCCGGGAGGCTGCCATCGGACTGGGCAATCTGGGGACGCTGGAGGGCGGGGAGGCCCTCTCCCGGCAGGCCGAACGGTATCCCGGGCAGACCCGCTTGTACACGCTGTGGGCGTTGCAGCAGATCGGCCGTTCGCAGAAGCCGGATGACGCGGACGACGAGTACGGGGACCGGGTGCTGGCCGTGGTGCGGCGGCTGGCCTCGTACTTCCCCCGCCAGGATGATGCGTGCCTCTGCGCCCTGGTGCTGACCGTCGGGGCATTCCAGCACGTCGCTGTCACCGAGGAGCTCATTGCGCTGTTCGAGTCCGAACGGGGGATCCTGCTCTGCCCCCGCGTCGAGATCCGCCTCCCGTACGGCCCGCCGGTGGCCTACGTCTCGCAGCAGAAGCTCCGCTGGATCCTGCTCAACATCTTTGCCTCCATCGCGGGCAACAACGTGACGCTGGGCGAGTGGGTCGACGCAGCAGCCCGCCGGGACATCTACGACGAGGAAATCACCAAGGGCCTCGCCCAGCTCAATGCCCAGTTGCAGAGGGAGTAGGCCCTCTAAAACGCGGTTCGCGGTTGGGCGCAAATCAAACAGCAGGAATTCCTGAGCCCCCCTCCGGTTTGTCCCTTGCAATGCCCGCGTGCGCGTGATAGATTCGGCCTCTCTGCGCGGGCAGGACCCGCCTGGTGATTGAAGAGCAAGGAGGATACGGAAGATGGCTGATGCCCTTGGAATGATCGAGACGAAGGGTTTCGTGGCGATGGTGGAAGCGTCTGACGCGATGGTCAAGGCGGCCAAGGTGGAGCTCGTTCACTACGAGAAGATCGGCGGCGGTTACACGACCGCCATCGTTCGTGGCGACGTGGCCGCGGTCAAGGCCGCAGTCGAGGCCGGCGCCCGCCAGGCGGAGCGCGTCGGCGAGCTGGTCTCGGTCCACGTCATCCCGCGGCCGCATGCCAACATCGATGCCGTCCTTCCGCTGGGCCGCCGTCCCGAGGACCTTGCCAAGACGAAGGGCTAGCCGCTCCCCGGTGGCCGAACGGTCCTTTCGAGGACCCGGACTGGATGGGCCTCACTGACGGCAGGGGGATGCCATGCTGATGGGCAGAGTCGTGGGCACCGTGGTCTCCACCCGCAAGGACGATGAGCTCGTCGGGCTCAAGTTCCTGCTGGTCAAGCAGATCGACTGCAACCTGGTGGAATCAGAGAAGTTCGTCGTCGCGGCCGATGCGGTCGGCGCGGGCATGGGCGAGGTGGTCCTCTACGCGTCGGGCAGCTCCGCACGCCAGACTGTTGCCACCAACAACCGGCCGGTCGATGCCACCATCATGGCCATCGTCGACACCTTCGACATCATGGGGCAGATCCGGTACAGCAAGTGGGAAGAGGACCGGTCCGGGAAGTTCGACCCGGTCGCGGACTGAGAGGTTGACCGATGCAACTGGACGAGGGGAAGATCCAGGAGATCGTCGAGAAGGTCATGCAGGCCCTCAAGCAGGCGCCGGCTTCACCTGCAGCAGCTCCTGCGCCGGCCCGAGGGTCCGCGCCGGCCCCGGCCGGCCCCACGATCCTGGTACCCAGGGCCGGGAAGTACGGCGTGTTCGGCGACGTGGATTCAGCAGTCAAGGCCGCACGCCTGGCCTTCGAGCAGATGCATTGCCAGACCCTGGAGATGCGCGGCAAGGTCATCGATGCGGTCCGTGAGGTGTGCCGGCGCAACGTGGTCGACATGTCCCGGCGCACGGTCGAAGAGACCGGAATGGGCCGTGTCGACGACAAGATCAACAAGAACACCCTCGCCTTCGAGCGCACCCCGGGCATCGACAGCCTCTCCCCGCAGGGGTGGTCCGGCGACAACGGCCTGACCATCATGGAGCGGGCTCCGTACGGGGTCATCGGCTCCATCACGCCGTGCACCAATGCCACGGAGACCATCATCTGCAACGCGATCGGCATGATTGCCGGTGGCAACGCCGTCGTGTTCAACACGCACCCGACGGCCAAGGAGATCTCCAACCACCTCATCCGCATGCTCAACCAGGCCATCCTCTCCGTGGGCGGGCCGGAGAACCTGCTGACCGTGGTGGCGGAGCCGACGATCGCATCGGCCAACCAGCTCATGGAGCACCCCGGCATCAACCTGCTCGTCGTGACGGGGGGACCCGGGGTGGTCGATGTGGCCATGAGCAAGAAGAAGAAGTTCATCGCCGCGGGCCCGGGGAACCCCCCGGCCGTGGTGGACGAGACCGCCCATCTCGACCGGGCCGGCCGCTCCATCGTCATGGGGGCCTCCCTCGACAACAACATCGTCTGCGTCGTCGAGAAGGAGATCATCGCGGTCAAGTCGATCGCGGACAAGCTCAAGCAACACCTCGCCGCCGCATCCGCGTTCCTGCTTCGGGACAACCTGATCCCCCGCCTCGAGAAGCTGGTGGTGGAGAAGAACGGGGCCAACAAGGCCTACGTCGGCAAGGACGCGTCCTACATCCTCAAGCACCTCGGGGTCGAGGTATCGGGCGACCCCCGCATCATCGTGTGCGAAGTGGACGAGAAGCACCCCTTCGTGCAGCACGAGCTGCTCATGCCGGTCATCCCCCTGGTGCGTGTCAACAGCGCGGACGAGGGAATCGACATGGCCAGACGGGTGGAGCACGACTTCCGGCACACCGCGGTGATCCACTCGACCAACATCGACAACATGCACCGGATGGCGCGGTTGATGGACTGCTCCATCTTCGTCAAGAATGCCCCATCCTACGCAGGCCTCGGCCTGGGCGGGGAGGGCTACCCGTCCTTCACCATCGCCAGCCCCACCGGCGAAGGGCTGACCTACGCCCGCCACTTCACCCGGGAGCGGCGGTGCGTCCTGAAGGACTACTTCCGGATCGTATAGCGGAGGAGGCCCGGTGACTTCGGCAGCGACCCCGACCGCTCGTGATCCTGCGAGCCCAAGCAGTCCCGAGGGACTGCGGAGGGTCTGCCTGTGACCTTCATGCCCGCCCTGGCCCTCATCGAGGTCTCCAGCATCGCCCGGGGCATGGTCGTCTCCGATGCCTGCGTGAAGAAGGCTCCCGTTCGTCTCGTTGCCTCGACGCCCATCTCTCCCGGCCGCTACATCACCGTGTTCTGGGGCGAGGTGGCCGAGGTCGAGGAGTCGTTTGGAACCGGGATCGAAACTGCCGGGGAGACCCTGGTCGATCGGCTCTTCCTTCCCGGGGCTCACGCAGCGTTGCTGGCTGCCCTGCTGCGCGTCGACAAGCCGGGCAACGTGGATTCCATCGGCATTGTCGAGACCTTCACCGTTGCCTCGACGCTCCTCTCCGCAGATGCAGCGTGCAAGGCAGCCGACGTGTCGTTGCTTGAGCTGCGCCTGGCCTCCGGCATCGGAGGAAAGGCGTACTACATCGTGTCGGGCCTGCTGCATGACGTCGAGGCCGCGCTCGACGCCGGCCGGGGAATCCTCGCTCAAAGCCAGCTCGTGCGCACCGAGGTGATCCCGCGTCCTGCACCCGATTTCGCCGATTTCGTCTGGTAGCTCGAGGTAGCCCATGAGTTTCCGGCTTGCTGTGCTGCTCGTGTCCCTGTCGCTGCTTGCGGCCCCGGGGTGCAAGAAGAAGGGGGATGGGGCGGACGTCGCTGCCGATGCATCCTCCGCAGTTGACGTCGCGGCCGGAAAGGTCGCCCCCGCTCAGCCCGCCGAGCCTGAGAAGAAGCCCAGGAAGAAGAAAAAGAAGAAGAGCGCCAAGGGCAAGGAGACGACGCCCCGGGCCAACGAGAGGCCGGCAGCGGAAGGAGTTCCTTCCGAGGCTGCCGGGAGCGGAGCTCCTGAGCCGGCGGGCGGCAGCCTGGGAGCACCGGTCGTCGGGACCGAGGCCGGAGGAGAGCCCGCCCCGGCGCCGGACAGCGAGGCAGGAGTGGCCGTCCCACCGGCTGAACCGGGAATCGCCCGCACGGCCGAGGATCCGGCCCCCTCCCCGCCGTCTCCCGGGGACACTGCCGGAGCGGAGCGCAACCTGCCCCCCAACCCCTCCGTACCCCCGCCTCCCGTAAGGACCGCAGTCAGCAAGCTGCTCTCCATCGCGGATCTGAACCAGCACCTTCCGGAGAAGGGGTGGATCTCCTACGGCCCAATCCCCGGCATCACGCCGAGCGAGACCTACAACAGCATCATCTACCGCAAGCCCGGAACGACCCAGTTCGTCGCGCTGCAGGTCCACGACTTCGACCAGTACGGGCAGGCGCTCGAGAAGTGGAACGAGTTGTTCGCGACCCAACCCAATCCAAAGGAGCTCAAGGACATGTTCGTGGCGAACCTGTTCTTCTCCTATCGCAACCAGATCAACGCACTCACCTTCCTCGAGCCCGACCGGGCCATGGTGCTCATCCTGTCCTGCCACAAGGACGTCTGCACCGATACCGCCCTGTACAACCTGGCGGCCGCGGTCCACGTACGGGCCCATTGAGCGCATGAAGGACCGAGTTGCACCGATGCTGCTTGCCGCGTTCCTGGTGCACGGTCTGTTCTGGGCGGTCGCCTGCATCCTGGTCGTGCGACTGCACATCTTCCCGCTTCCTCTGCTGGCCGTGCTGCTCTCGTTGGCGGCCGTACTGGCGTTCACGACAGCCATCTGGGGGGGCGTTCATGCCACTCTTCCTGCGCCGAGGCGCCGGCGCCGGTGGCTGCCTGTCCTGTTCGTGCTGGTCGTTCCGCCCGGGGCAGGGGGCTCGTTCCTGGCGATGGAGATCGGGCTTGCCCGGACCGCCGGCGAGTCAGGCGGTCCTCTCATCGAGTCCGGGGAGTGGGTCTGGTACAGCCCGGGCGTGGACGGCATGCGCCTCCTCCCGGGGACGCCCCTCCTGCACGCATGCCCGGACGGCACGGCCGCATTCGGCCGCATCTTCGCGGTCCCGGGGCAGAGCGTGCGCCTGGCGGGGCGCTCGGTCTGTGTCGACGACGAGTGCTTCCCTCAGCGCCCGCTGGAGGGCGACCGGGCCGCAGCGGTCGAGGTGACGCGGGATCGCTTCCACGTCGTGGTGGGCCCTGCGGTAAAGGCCCCCGAGGTCCAGATCGTCGAGGAAGTGCCTCCGGGGTGGTTCGTGGTCCTTCCCGACCTGCGGACCGGGGCAATCCAGTCCGGCTGCGGACCTCAGCGTCCGATGGTCCCCATCGACGAGTTTCTGGGGACCCCTCGTCACGTCGTCTGGGCCGGCTCTTTCTCCAGGATCGGCAGCCCGATCCGGTAGACCGCTATGGGGCCTTCTTCTCCATGGCGGCCTGGTACTCCTGGCGGAGCTGCTGGAAGCGCTTGAACTGCTTGGCGGTGAGCGGGAGGTTGATGGTATCCCCGATCCGCACCTTGTCGAGGGTCTTCAGGTGCCTGTTGGCCCGCTTGATGTCTGCGACACCGACCTGCCCCCACTTGGCATAGAGCCCCACGGTCTCCCCCTTTTTCACAATGACGGGGAACACCTCGCGGGCATCCTCTTCGGAGATGGCCTCGTCGCCGCCTTGAGGTGCCTCGGCCTTGGCCGCGGCCCGAGGTTCGAGACGGGGGATCATGAGCCGCGTCCCCGGGGAGAGGCGGTAGGGGTCGACGGCATCGTTGTGCACCATCAGGAACCAGAGGGGCACGTCGTACTTCCGGGAGATCCCGTCGAGCGTATCGTTCTTCTTGACCTGGTACTCGTTGGTCTTGATGTCGTACTTGTCGTACATCTCCTGCTTCCGGGTTCCCCAGTACTCCTGCCGCTTGCGCTCGAAATCGGTGATCTCGGATGCGGTCAGAGAGAGCACGTACTTCTGGCCGAAGTTCGGGAGCTTGTCGTCGTTGAGCAGCTTGAGCTCCTCGACCGGAATACCGCTCCAGTCGGAGTAGAGACGGATGGTCTCTCCCGGCTTGCTGAGGATGAACCTCTCCTGCTTGACCTGGAGGGCGAGCTTCTCCGCGTTGACGTCGGGCTCGTCCGCGAGCCCGAAGCTCCCGGCGTCTTCTCCGGGCTTCAGCACGATTCCCTGGTTGGCCGCGGGCGGGGGTGCGGACTTCGCATCGACCAGCGTCACCTTGACCTGGTCCGAGTCCTTGCTGCTGCAAGCAGCGGTTCCTGCGACGAGGAGCATGACCACCGCCAACCCCACCGTAGTGCTGCCAAGCCTGTTCATT
>VGRX01000065.1 GCA_016875215.1 Deltaproteobacteria bacterium | reverse complement strand
TCCCGAACCCGCCCCCCCAACTTCACCTGCAACGCCCAGGGGCAGTGCCAGCAGGGGTGCCTGCCCCAGTGCGCGGGCAAGCAGTGCGGCTCGGACGGCTGCGGCGGAACCTGCGGAACCTGCCCGCCGGAGTCGATCTGCAACGCTCAGGGCCAGTGCCAGAAGGACTGCCTGGCGAACTGCCAGGGGAAGCAGTGCGGAAGCGACGGCTGCGGGGGAACCTGCGGCTCCTGTCAGCCCGGCTTCGTCTGCTCTCCGAACGGACTGTGCATCGAGAGCTGCACGCCGCAGTGCGCGGGCAAGGAGTGCGGAAACGACGGCTGCGGAGGGACCTGCGGGACCTGCCCGCCGGGCAAGCAGTGCGACGCACTGGGCAAGTGCAAGGGGGGGTGCGTCCCGCAGTGTGCGGGAAAGGAATGCGGCGACAACGGCTGCGGCGGGTCGTGCGGGAGCTGCGGCATCGGCCTCGCCTGCAATGACGGCCTCTGCGGCGAGCCCTGCATCCCGGACTGCACCAACAAGGAGTGCGGCTCGGACGGCTGCGCCATGACGTGCGGCGAATGCGGCTCCGGCCTGACCTGCTCGGCCGGCCTCTGCGTCGAAGAAGGTGATTCCGACGCCGGCGGTGCCGCTCAGCCCGATGCCTGGGAAGAAGAGCTCCCGCTCGAGAAGGACGCGGCATGGAGCGAACCGCCCGAGATCGGGACGGAATCCACCTCCCTGCCCGGAACCGAGTGCCCGGAGGGCAAGATCCTCCGCTACGGCAAGTGCGTCATCGAGAGCGAAGGCAAGCCCGGTGATACCCCCTCCGACGGCAGCGCGGCGGGCGGCTGCTCGGCGGGAGGCACCTCGTCACCGGTCGGGGTGTCCCTGCTGCTCCTCCTGGTCCTGGGGATGGGGTGGATGGGACGCACCCTCACCGGATCCCCACCGACATCGTCCTGTACGCGACGTTCTTGTGGCCGTTCTCGTTGAACGAGACCCCGTTGTAGCTTCCCCCGTCGTCGCCATCCGTGCGGAAGTACGGTGAACCGGTGTCTCCGCACCAGCTCCCGCATTGCTTCCAGCAGTTGGTGTAGCCGGTCATCATGAGGCCGACCCACATCCACCCTCCGTCGCAGACGTTGAGCTGGTACTTGTAGCCGTTCGATGCCAGTGCCTTTGCAGTCCAGTACCCGAGCTGCTCGCCCGACACGTTGTAGCCCACCCCGGCAATGGTCACCTTGGCCTCCGAGTCGCGCAGGAACCAGGCCTTCTGCGACGCATCGTGGTTGACGTACATCACGCCGTTGAAGGGGATCTTGCGGCAATCGGTCCGGTATCCCGGCAGCCCGAACGGCTTGACCGGATCGTACGCAGTCTGCACCGCGAGGTGGACCATGTCGTTGCGCTCGGTGTAGCACATCGTCCAGCCGCCGCCGAAGCTCTCCATGTCGCACCAGGCCAGGAACTTCGGCGCGCCGCCGGGGCCGTCCGGATCGATGGAGTAGAGGCCGCTGGAAAGCTGAGGGTAGGCCGCCAGCAGCCCGTTGCAGTCGGCCTTCACGCAATCGACGTCGGGGTCGGCGATGCCGTCGCAGTTCTCGTCCTTGCCGTTGAAGCAGGTCTCGTTCTGCCCGTGGAAGACCGCAGGGTCCAGGGGAGCGCAGTCCGTCTCGTCCGGGTCGCCGTCGCCGTCGTCGTCATTGTCGAGGCAGTCGACAACCCCATCCAGATCGGAATCGGGGAACGACTCGTCCACGACGCCGTCGCAGTCGTTGTCGATGCCGTCGCACGTCTCGTCAGCGGCCCCCTCGAACGGATCGCACACCTGGGGCACTCCGGCCAGACAGCCCAGCACCGTGTGCAGGCATGCCCCCACGCCGCAGGTGAGCAGCGCGAGCCCCTCGTCGACGAACCCGTCGCAGTCGTTGTCCTTGGCGTCACAGACCTCGTCCGTTGCCAGGTCCAGCGGCGTGCAGAGCTGAGGGACCCCGTCCTTGCACGCGGCGACCGAGCTTGCGCACACCCCGAGGCCGCACATGAGGATGCCCTGGTCCTCGTCCACCATCTTGTCGCAGTCGTTGTCCAGCCCGTCGCAGCTCTCCGGCGACGCACCCTCCATGGGGTTGCACACCTGGAGCAGGCCGTCCGCACACGTGTCGACGGAATGCTGGCAGACGCCGTACCCGCAGGTCGTCGCGCCCAGCTCCTCGTCCACGCTCCCGTCGCAATCGTTGTCCACGCCGTCGCACGTCTCCTTGCCCGCCCCCTCGAACGGGTCGCACACGTTGGACACACCACCAACGCAGGACGGCACGGCGTGGAAGCACTTCCCCTTGCCGCAGGACAGCGTCGGCTGCTCCTCATCGACCTTGCCGTCGCAGTCGTTGTCCAGTCCGTCGCACTCCTCCACGCCTGCGCCGTCGCCCGGATTGCACGGGACCGTCTTGCCCCCCTGGCAGTTCTTCACCGTATGCTGGCAGACGCCGAGACCGCAGGTGGTGCTGCCCTGATCCTCGTCCACCAACCCGTCACAGTCGTTGTCCAACCCGTCGCATTGCTCCTCAGCAGCACCATCGAACGGGTTGCAGACCTGCGGCTTGCCGCCGGTGCAGGACGGAGCCGAATGGAAGCACTGTCCCTTGCCGCAGACGAGCTCGCCCAGCCCTTCGTCCACCTTGCCGTCACAGTCGTTGTCCTTGCCGTCGCAGACCTCGGCCGCGCCGTGGAAGACCTGTGCGTTGTGGGGCTGACAGTCGAGCGGGTCGGGATCCGAGTCGTTGTCGTCGTCGTCGTCCAGGCAGTCCTTGAGGCCGTCGTTGTCCCAGTCCGGGAACCCCTCGTCCACGACAAAGTCGCAGTCGTTGTCCACGCCGTCGCATTTCTCGATCCCTCCGGGATATGCGGCCGGGTTGAGCGGCGCACAATCCAGGAGGTCTGGAGCCCCGTCCCCGTCCTTGTCGGCCTCGCACGCGTCACCGGTGCCATCCTTGTCGAGGTCCTCCTGCCCCGGATTCGCCACCAGCGGGCAGTTGTCCTCGTCGTCGCCGTGGCCGTCGCCATCGTCGTCGTCGTCGCACCCGTCCCCCGTGCCGTCCCCGTCGATGTCCCCCTGGAGCGTGTTCTTCAGACCGGGACAGTTGTCCACGGCATCGGGAATGGCATCGCCGTCCGCATCCGCGTCGCACGCGTCGCCGATCTTGTCCTGGTCCATGTCCTCCTGGCCGGGATTCGAGACCAGCGGGCAGTTGTCGTTGCCGTCGCCGTTGCCGTTGCCGTCGCCGTATCCGTCGCCGTCGTCGTCGTCGTCCACGCAGTCCGGTGCACCGTCGAGATCGGTATCCGGGAATCCCTCGTCGACCAGCGAATCGCAGTCATCGTCCGCTCCGTTGCACACCTCTTCCGCCTTGGGATGGACCGCAGGATCGGTTGGTGCGCAATCGAGCGTATCGGGCGCCAGGTCGTTGTCGTCGTCCTCGTCCACGCAGTCCTTCCAGCCGTCGGCATCCGTGTCCGGGTATCCCTCGTCCACGATGTAGTTGCAGTCATTGTCCGCACCGTCGCAGATCTCGTCCGCCCCCGGGTGGATGCCGGAGACCTTGGGCGCACAGTCTTCCCCGTCCGGGCTCGCATCGTTGTCGTCATCCTGATCGCACAGGTCCCCCAGGGAATCGAAGTCGTTGTCCTCCTGCAACGGGTTGAAGACCGCTGCACAGTTGTCGAGGCCGTCAGCGACCCCGTCGCCGTCCTTGTCGTTCTCGAGGCAGTCCGCGATGCCGTCCTGGTCGACATCCGAGAACCCTTCGTCCACCTGGCCGTCGCAGTCGTTGTCCTCGCCGTCGCACTTCTCGGGAACGGCCTCCTTGCCCTGGCATGTCGATTCGCCACCGATGCAGGAGAGCTTTCCCGGACAGTTACCCGACGGACTCGTGACGAGGCACGGCTCGGCCTGCAGCGCCTCGTCCACCTCCCCGTCGCAGTCATCGTCCTTTCCGTTGCACTCCTCCGCGGACGGGACCTGCGCCGAGCACGGCGTCAGTCCGCCCTCCATGCAGACCCGGCTGCCGGTGCACTTGCCCCACGGGTTGGCAATGGCGCAGTCGGTGGCTGCGGCCGTGTCAACGTGCCACTTCCGGCAGATGCACTCGCCCGCGTCGAGCACGCACTGGAACGACTTGCCTCCCGACACCTCGTCGACTTCCTTACAGGAGTAGCCTCCCGGGCAGCCCGATCCGCCGTCAGGAGTGCACGGTGAACCGCAGAACGAGCCGGCATCACCGTAACGCACGCAGGCCTGCCCGGCACCGCCTCCCGCACCGAAGCACTCTGCATTGGTCTTGCAGGCACGGCACAGCTCGACCTCGACCGGCAGGCAGACGAACAGGGGATCCGGCCCCGACGGCTGGTAGGGAAGGCAGACCCAGTCGAACGGGCACTCCTCCACGCAGGAGATCGAGCACAGCTTCCCGTCCGACGTCTGGATGCAGTACCCCTCGTCGCAGTCCGCACCATTGACGCAAGGCCAGCCTGCCGCACCACGCTGCGCACGCCAATCCCCCGCGTCCAGGTCGAGCCCGGACAGGTCCGGCGGCAGGTCTGTGCGCGCATCCAGCTCCTTGCCGACCTGGTCGGCCCGATCGTCGCCGTCAACGGCAGACGGCAGCTCGACGGCATCCTCTCCGGCCGTTGCGTCACCCGGTAGATCCGCGAAGAGATCGACCGCTCCACCAGAGCCGCAAGCCCACAGCAGCATGCTCCAAACGACTGCGAGGCAGGAAGTCGAGGCCTTCATCCGTCACCCCTCCGGGAATCACCGAAAGACGATTGTACCATTCGCACGGGCAAAGATCAGTAACGCCTCAGTAGAAGCACCAGAAGCGGGCTGACGTCGACGCCGAGCGTGACGAACGTGGCCGGGGAGGACAGCACCGTCTGCCTCAGGTCCAGCACGAACCCGAGATGCCCGTCAACGAGAAGATACTCCACCGATGCCCCGACCCCGAAGTCGAACTCCATTCCCGTGCTGACCGGGCCGCCGCATCCTTCCTCTCCGTTCGGCGTCTTCACCATGGAATCGCGGCCGAACAGCCCTGCGGATGCGGCGAGCCAGCCCGGCCCGACCCGCAGGAACGGCCACCAGCCCGCGGCGTAGAGGCTCACGGCCACCGTGGTCTCGAACGTAACCTCGGCAGTGAAAGGAAAGAAGGCTGTCTGCAAGCCGAACTGCCCCGCTGCGCGGACCGGGTCGCGACAGAACTCCCCGGAATCGGGATCGTCCCGGATCTCGAGCGTGGCCCCCGCCTTCAGGTTCACGATCTTGTAGGGGCGGGCCTCGGTCCCGCCGGCCGTCCGCCCCTGGGCCAGGGCCGGCGCGGCTGCAGCCACTGCCAGCATCCCGCAGAATGCAACTACGACCTCCCGGTATGCTGTGCGCATCCGCTTCTCCCTCCCGTCTCCCCCCGGCATTGTCGCCAATTGCCGAGGGTTTGCAAGTCGGCTCTCTCGGTGCGAGCGACTCGTCTTGCACGGGCCCTTGCCACCCGTTCCACGAAAGCCGTTGGCACGGCCCCGGGGATGGGGCATAATGCTGAGGTGCATGGGGTCCGGTATCGGCGGCGAGGCGAACATGGCGACTCAGGCGGAAGGTCGGAGCGGCGCACCCCGGGCAGCCGTGCTGTTCGGGCGATACCCGCAGCTCGGGAGTTGCAAGACCCGGCTGGCGGCATCTCTCGGGGATTCGGATACTCTCCTGTTCTACCAGGCGCTCCTGGCCGACACCGCCCGGAAGCTGGACAGGCTGCCGGACACGCGGCTGTTCGGCGTCCTGGCGTTCCCGGGCGAGCGTGCGGAGGTCCCGGCCGACCCGCTCGGCGGCAGTCCCTTCTCGCACTTCGAGCTGGTTCCTCAACCTGCCGCGTCCTTCGGCGACCGGCTGGCGTTTGCCATGCAGTGGCCATTGGCCCACGGGTTCTCTCCCGCGATCCTGCTGAGCGCGGATTCCCCCGAGATCCGCCAGGAGGATCTGCAGGCGGCGTTCGAGCATCTCGGATCTTCTGACGTGGTGCTGGGCCCGGCCGAGGATGGCGGCTACTACCTCATCGGCATGAACCGTTTCCACCCGGAGCTGTTCCAGGGGATCACCTGGAGCACGGATCGAGTGGCCCGAGAGACGGCCGAAGTTGCTGCCCGGCTCGGTCTTTCATTTGCCCGCGTCGGTCGCTGTCACGACGTGGACTTCCTGGACGATCTTTCGGCTCTGGCGCGGCGGAGGGCGGCCTCGCCGGACGATCGCTGTCCTGCGACGGATGCGTGGCTGGAGGGGCGCCTTCCAGGGCAGAGCCGCCGCCGCGTCGGACCGGACGGAGGGATGCTCCAGTGAACCCGGACCTGGTGATCTCGAGCCCCGGGAGCGGGGGCGGGTGCACGGCCACGAGGACGGTGACGGCGGAGGAGATCGCCCAGGCCGTCCGCCGGACCGTGGCCATCATTCCGGTCTGGAACGAGGAAGTGGGCATCGGACCCACGCTTCGCGACCTGCCGGATGGGATGATCCCGCTGGTGGTGGACAACGGGAGCACCGACCGTACGTTGGAGATCGTTGCTGAGCACGGCGCAGCGGTGGTTCACGAGAAGCGCAAGGGATATGGGTCGGTGATATGGGCCGGCGTCCAGGCGATTCCGCAGGTGGCGCCGCAGTGCCGGTTCGTGACGTTCGTGGACGGGGATCACGCGGACCACACGGACGAGGTACCCGCCATGCTGGAGCTGCTCCTTTCGGGCCAGGCCGACATGGTGCTGGGCTCCCGGGTCCGGGGGGAGAGGGAGAAGGGGGCGTTGCCCACCAAGTCCCGCTTCGCCATCTGGTACTCACGGCTCCTGATCTGGCGGTTCTACCGGTCACGGTTCACCGACCTCGGACCGCTGCGGGTGCTGCGGCTCGAGGCCCTCCGTTCGCTCGACATGGAGGACCGGGGTATGGGGTGGACCGTGGAAATGCAGGCCAAGGCGGCCAGGCTCGGCTGGCGCATGGTCGAGCTGCCGGCCCGCTATCGGGCCCGCGTCGGTCATTCGAAAATCAGCAGTGAGATCAAGGCTGCTGTTCGCGTCGGTTTCAAGCTCCTGGGGACGGTGCTCAAATGGCGATTCAGGCAACTTCGGCCGGACTGGTACGCGGAGTTCTGGAGATGATCTTGTCGACCGTCGGTGATCCATCAGGGGCGATGGTCCCCTCGAGTGCGCTCCGCTCGAAGGGGCCTGACTCCTCTTTTGCCCTTTCCGCCTGCTGCGGCCGGCCCCCGTCGGGGCCTGGCGAAGGTGGGGCAGGCTCTGGTCGATGGTCGAACCCGGGCCTTGGCGGGCGACTGTGCCTGGTACTGTTGTTCGTGCTCTCTGTTCCCACGCAGCCCCTGGCCTCGGACTACTTCGGCCTGGGCAGCCGCAACGCTGCGCTGTCCGGGGCGGTATCCGCGGACTGCGAGGACGGGGCCGCCGCCTGGTACAACCCGGCTTCACTGGCCGTTGCCCCCGGGGCCGTCGGCCTCTTCTACACGTCCATGTTCTCGGGCGTTTCGACGTCGCTGGAATCGCCGGGCAGCCTCGGACACATCCCGACGTTCCAGCTTCGGGATGCGGACGGGATGCTGGACCAGGGGGCAAGCCAGGGGGCCGTCGACGAGGCTGCGCAGGCAGCGGGAGACCTCGAACGCTTCTCCGGAATCGGCATGAGCTTCGTCCTGCCGCTGGGGAGGCTGTTTCCGGCGCTCCCCGTCCCGGCGGCCTTGGGCGGCACGGTGCTCGTACCGGGCGACGGAGGGAGCCTCGCTCACTTCTCCGGCAACCGGGCGGACCGCCCCTTCTTCCCCACGTTCAACACGCCGTTCAACCAGGCGAGAATCCACTTCGGGCTCGGCAGCACCCTGTGGCCGGATCACCTCTGGCTCGGGGGCGGAACCTCGGTCCACTCCCGCGTCAACGGGACCTTCTCGACGCAGAACCCGGTGGCCTCGTACGATCCCGCTCACCCGGACAAGAACCCGCCCGCCCCGAGCCAGGCCGACACGTCACAGAGGCTCGATCTCGCAGCGTCCTGGACCGCAGGAATCCTGGCCCGCCCGCTCCCGTGGGCTGGCATCGCACTGGTCTACCACTCTGCGGAAGAAACCTCGATGGACATGAACATCGAGGCGGTCATGGAGCTGGACCTGGGCGAGCCGGTCCGCGTCGAAGTCCCGTACCAGATGACCGGCGCCTTCGCCTGGCGGCCGCACCGCCTGCTGGCCGGGTTGACCGCGACCCCGCCCGATACCGGCCTCACCATCACGGCCGAAGTCGAATTCGCCCTGTGGAAGCAGTTCGAGGAGCACATCCAGGTGCTCGAGCTCAAGGTGCCGGACGAGGCACTCTCCCAGGAGAGCACGCTCTACATCGACGACCTGGGAGGGTGGTTCCGTGTGGACTCGACCGGAAGGCCCGCAGCAAGGCTGCGCAACACCTGGACGCCGCGAGCCGGCCTGGAGTACCGGTGGACCAACGGACTTGCCGTGCGCGGCGGATACTCGTTCCGGCCGTCCCCCCTGGAGCCGGATCAGCAGTACCGGAACATGCTGCTCGACAACTCGTGGCACTCGGTCACGCTCGGGACCGGGGTGCGCCTGCTCCGGAAGGGAGAGACCCGCCCGGAGCTCTCCCTTTCCGCCCATGCCCAGGGCATCTACCTCGTTCCTCGCGACAATGCCGTCGGGGCCACCGGCGGCGGGTCCTCCCCCTATGCCCGGGGCCTCATCCGCAGCGAGGGATTCCTTGCCGGCGGCGGGCTGGAGCTGACCGCATCGTTCTGACTCGTCTGACCGACCGACGTCCTGTGGGCAGCCGTCCAGGTTCCGGCGGCCCGAGAGGGGGCCGTTCACCTGCGGCCGACGCGGATCAATTCGCTGCGCACTTCTGGTAATCCTGGCTGCAAGTCCCCATGAACGCGAAGAGCATGCACTGCTGGGAGGGGGGCATGCCGCACTCGGCCATGACGCACCCCATGAGGGTCCAGTAGATCTGCTTGGCCTGCGGGGTTCCCTGGTTGTAGCAGTTCATGAAACAGGTCAGGTCCAGGCACTTGGTAGAGCACTGGAGGATCTGCGCGCACGTGAGGCCCGCTCCGCCCGAGCAGGTCCCCTGAGCCGAGCAGGTCTGACCGACGGGGCACGTCCCGCAGCTCCCGCCGCAGCCGTCCGAGCCGCACTGCTTGCCCGTGCAATTGGGCACACACGGGCAGATGCCGCAATCCTTGGGGCACGTCGAGCAGGTCTCGCCGGAAGTCGCATCGCACTTGCCGTCGCCGCAGACCGGCAGCACGCCGCACTTGCCGCACCCCATGCTGGTCACGTCAGCAACGCAGGAGGCATCCCACTTCACGTTGCAGCAGTAGGGGTCCTTGGCGCAGACGCACTGCTCGATGGTCTCGTCGTCGCAGCCGGGGGTGGCATTGGCCAGGCAGCAGTTGCCGTTGCAGGAGCCGCACTGGTCGGCCTCGCCCGCACAGATGGAATCCCAGGCCACGTCGCAGCAGTAGGGGTCCATCTCGCACACGCACTTCTGCACGGTCAGGTTCGAACACCCTGGGTTCTGGCCGGGCAGGCAGCAGCTCTGCTCGCACGGGCCGCAATCGCCAGGGCAGGTCACGCAGGATTCCTGCGCGCTGCACACCCCGTCGCCGCACGTGTCGGGACAGGGGCCGCAATCCATGGAGCAGTTGGTGCAGGTCTCCCCCTTCTCCTGCTCGCACTTGGCATCACCGCACACCGGCGGGCAGACTCCGCAGTCCATCGAGCAGGTCGAGCAGGTCTCCCCGAAGCTCACGTCGCAGAAGCCGTTGCCGCAGCACTTGCCGCAGTCCGCCTGGCAACTGTTGCAGGTCTCCAGGAACTTGCCCTCGCATACTCCGTTCCCGCAGCACTTGCCGCAATCCTGCGGGCAGGAATCGCAGTCCTCCTGGAGGAAACCCTGGCAGTTGCCGTCGCCGCACAACGGTGTGACGAACTTGCACTGGCCCGAGGGAGTGCACGTCTGCCACTGGCCGCACGTGCCGCAGCTTCCGCCGCAACCGTCCGGACCGCACGCCTTGTTGAGGCAGTTCGGGACGCACACGCACTGGCCCGACGCGTTGCACTGCTGCCCTGCGGGGCAGGTCCCGCACGTCCCGCCGCAGCCGTCAGGGCCGCACTTCTTGCCCGTACACTGCGGCGTGCACACGACGATGCACTTGCCGGTCTGGTCGCACCACTCGTTCGGCTTGCACGTGCCGCACGAGCCGCCGCAGCCGTCCGAGCCGCACTGCTTGCCCGCACAGCTCGGGACGCAGGCGCACTTGGCGCCGCACTGGTTCTTGGCCTCGTCCGCACAGATGGAATCCCACGTGGTCTGGCAGCAGAACGGGTCCATCGCACAGACGCACTTGGTCACGGCCGGATCCGCACACCCGGTCCCATCGTGCGCGGTGCAGCAGTCACCGGTGCACTGGCCGCAATCCTTGGGACAGGTCAGGCAGTACTCGCCATTGAAGGCATCGCACTTGCCGTCGCCGCACACCGGCCCGGTCTGCTGGCACTGGCCCTGAGCGGTGCACGTGAGCCCGGGCGGACAGATTCCGCACTGGCCGCCGCAGCCGTCCGGGCCGCACTGCTTGATCTGCCCGTCGGGCGTCACGCAGTTGGGCTTGCACTGGGCAATGCACTTGCCGGTCGCGTCGCAGACCTGGCCGACCGGACACATGCCGCAGCTCCCGCCGCACGAGTCCGGACCGCACACCTTGCCCGTGCACTTGGGCAGGCAGATGCACTTGCCCGACAGGTTGCACTGGTATCCGGCGGAGCACTCCCCGCAGCTCCCGCCGCACCCGTCGTTCCCGCACACCTTGCCTGTGCAGTTGGGGACGCAGTTGCAGTAGCCGTAGACGCTGCACGTGTACCCGGGGGGACAGGCGCCGCAATCGCCGCCGCAACCGTCGCTCCCGCACTGCTTGCCGGTACACGCTGGCGTGCAGTCCAGGCACGCGTTGAACTCGTCCTTGCACTCGCCGTACAGGATGGCCTGCCCCGGACACGGCTCCACCGGGTCCGGGCCGCACACCGACAGGATGCACTCCCAGATGATCAGATACTGCTCCTGGGCCTCGGGGCTGGCCTTGGACCAGCAGTTGCCGGTGCAGATCTCGTCCCCTTCGGCGCAGTCCCACAGGCAGTTCAGCAGCAGCTCGCAATCCCACGCGTCCTGGCACTGCCCGGACAGGCAGACCTGGTCCGGGCCGCACAGCCCGCAGATTCCGCCGCAGCCGTCCGGACCGCACTTCTTGCCCGTGCAGGTGGGCACGCACGACGGCACGCACTTGCCCGCGTCGCACTTGAACCCGTCCGCACACTTGCCGCAGCTTCCGCCGCAGCCGTCGTCCCCGCACTGCTTGGCCAGGCAGTTCGGCGTGCACACCGGCTTGCAGACGCCGGACTGGCAGGAAGTCCCCGGAGGGCACGCTCCGCACGTCCCGCCGCACCCGTCAGGGCCGCACTGCTTGTTCAGGCAGTTGGGCACGCACCCGCACTTCGCCCCGCACTGGCTCTTGGCCTCCTCCACGCACAGCCCGTCCCACATCACCTCGCAACAGTACGGGTCCATGCTGCAGACGCACTTGGTCACCGCGGGATCGTTGCATCCCACCGAGTCGTGAGACTGGCAACAGTCTCCGGTGCACTTGCCGCAATCCTCGGGGCAGGTCAGACAGGATTCTCCCTGGCCGCCGCACTGACCGTCACCGCACACCGGACCGACCGGCTGGCACAGCCCCGTCGGACTGCAGATCATGCCGGCAGGACACGAGCCGCACAGCCCTCCGCATCCGTCAGGGCCGCACTGCTTCCCGGTGCAGTTGGGCTTGCAGACCGGCTCGCACTTGCCCGCGGCCGAGCACTGGAAGTCCGTCTTGCAAATACCGCAGCTTCCACCGCACCCGTTGTCCCCGCACTCCTTGCCGACGCACGACGGTGTGCACTGCGGCTTGCACTTGTAGTTGTCGCAGTAGTACCCGGTCTGGCAGACCCCGCAGTTGCCGCCGCAGCCGTTCGGCCCGCACTGCTTGTTCACGCAATCCGGCTTGCACTGGATGCAGGCATTGTACTCGGCCAGACACGCCCCCTTCATCGACTTGAGCATGCAGTCGAGGTTCATGTTCATGCCGCACTGCCACAGCACGCACTGCATCAGGTCGAAGAACTTGCCCTGCGCATCGGGGGTCCCCTGATCGAGACAGTCGAACAGGCACTCCGCACCGCTCTGCTGAACGCAGCCGACCGAGCAGTCCACGAGCTGGGAGCACGACTTCCCGGCAAAGCAGACGTCGTTCAGGCACGTCTGGTTCGCTGGGCAGGTTCCGCACGTCCCGCCGCAGTCGTCCGGCCCGCACTGCTTCCCCTGGCAGTCGGGGACGCAGACGAACTCGCACTTGCCCGCGGCATTGCACTTCTTGTCAGCGGGGCAGATCCCGCAGGTACCGCCGCAGCCGTCGGGGCCGCACTCCTTGAAGAGGCACTGCGGCTCACAGCATCCGCCGCACTGCTTGCACTCGTCGACACAGATCGAGTCCCACTGAACCTGGCAGCAATACGAGTCCATCTGGCAGACGCAGGCCTCGCAGCCGCAGCCACCGCAACCGGGGAACGGCGTCGGGGAGCAACCGGTCGTCGACTGGCCGCAATCCTCCGGACAGGACTGCGGGTTCTCCCCGGCGTCGATGTCGCAGAACCCGTCGCCGCACAGCGCCTGCGGAATGCAGAGCCCGTAGTCCGCACACACCAGCCCGGGCGGACAGTACCCGCACACGTCGCCGCAGCCGTCCGGCCCGCACTCCTTGCCCGCACACTGCTCGATGCACTGGTACACGCACTTGCCGTTCTGGCACTCGTAGCCCGGCTTGCAGAGGCCGCACTGGCCGCCGCACCCGTTGTCTCCGCACTCCGCGTTCCCGCAATTCGGGAGGCAGACCGGCTTGCACGCCCCCTGCACGCACTCTTCACCGGCAGCGCACGCTCCGCACGCGCCCCCGCATCCATCCGGACCGCACTTCTTCCCGGCACACCCCGGCGCACACGAGACGCACACGAGGTACGGCTGGTAACACTTGCCCGTCAACACACTCTTGAAGCACGCGGGGTCGCTCGCAGCCGCACACGCTTCCGCCGCACACGTCCAGACATCCTTGAACTTCTTCGTCGTCGCTGAGTCGGCCCCGGTGGTGCACATCGAGTAGCAGGCATCCCCCATGGTCCAGCAGCCGACGGCACAATCCAGCATGACCTTGCAGGTCGGCGGCACGATGCACTGGCCCGACTGGCAGACCTGGTTCGGTGCGCACAGGCCGCACACCCCGCCGCACCCGTCCGGGCCGCATGCCTTGCCCTTGCACTCAGGCAGGCACACCGGCACGCACACGCCGTCGGTGCAGATCGAGCCCGGCTCGCACACGCCGCACTGCCCCCCGCAGCCGTCGCTGCCGCACTCCTTCCCCTCGCACACGGGCTGGCAGCCGGGGCAGGCCAACGGGAACTTGCCGTTGGGATCAGCCCCGCTCCCCCCGCACCCGTAACCCCAGTTCTCGATCCAGCCGCACCCCAGGTCGCCGCACTCCTCAACCGAGACCAGGCCGTCCTTGCAGATGAAGAACGTCGTACCGGTGCAGCAGCCGACCTTGGGAATGTCGCCGCAGCCGGCAATCGGCACGCACTTGCCCCCCTTGCACTCGGTCCCGCCCGGGCAGAGCTCCAACGGCAGCCAGCCCGCACCATTGGCCGCACACTCGACGACGCCGTTGCCCTCGCACTTCTTCTCGCCCGACTGGCAGACCCACGGAGTGCACGCACCGCCCGTGCAATACGAGCCCGGCGGACACGGTCCCAGGTAGACCCAGTTGCCGTCCGCACCACAGATGAGCGGCGTGTTGCCGTCGCACTCCATCTGGCCCGGCTTGCACGTCAGAGGAATGCAGCTCCCGTTCTCCGTGCACTTCGCCTGGCCCGGAGGGCAGAACCCGCAGTTCCCGCCGCAGCCGTCAGACCCGCACTCCTTGTTCACGCAGTCCGGCTTGCAATAGCACTTCCCGTACTCAGTGCACTTGAACCCGTCATTGCAGACTCCGCAGACATTGCCGCACCCGTCCGGACCGCACTCCTTGCCCGCACAGGCGGGGATGCACACGCACTTGCCCGAGTCACAGTCGTACCCCGGCATGCAGAACCCGCACCAGCCGCCGCACCCGTTGTCGCCACACTCCTTGCCCATGCACGAGGGCACGCAGTCCACGCACTTCTTGTACGGGGCCGCACAGGCCTCCATCATCGCCTTGAAATAGCAGTCGGAGCTCGGCTGGAAGGTGCCGCAGAGCTCCTGCACGCAGTTCGCGAACTCCAGGAAGACCGCCTGAGCTTCGGGCGTAGACTGCGCCATGCACATCGGCACCGCAACGTCCGGAGGAGCCTGGCTGTCGAGGATGCACTGGATGATGTCGCCGCACTGTCCCTGGCCCACGCACTTCCCGTCGGAGCAGACGAACCCGGCCGGACACCCGCCGCACTCGCCGCCGCAGCCGTCGTCGCCGCACTCCTTTCCGAAGCAGTCGGGCAGGCAGGTGGTGCACACGGAAAAGAGCTTCTCGCATGCCCCCTTGGCCGCGTCCTGCATGCACCCCGGAAGCAGTTGGCCCCCGCAGAACATCTTGATGCAGTCCAGCAACTCCATCAGCGGACCCTGGGCCTCAGGCATTGTCGCGGCCAGGCACCCCTCCGCACACACCTCGAGCGGCATCGCATCGCACGATGCCACGCAGTCCCACCCCTGCTGGCACGTCAGGCCCAGGTAGATGCACTGCCCGGCCTGGCACACGAATCCCGCAGCGCAGTCCCCGCACCAGCCGCCGCATCCGTCGCTCCCGCACTGCTTCCCCTCGCACGAGCAGAGCTGCTCGCACGGAACGAACATGCCGGGAGGCAACCCCAGCGCCCCCTCGGGGCACGCAAAGCCCTGCTGGCACTGGTCGCACAGCTCGCCACACGTCGCGTCCGGACCGCAGTGATTCACCTCAACGCCCTCGCACGACGGCAGGCAGGCCATGGTGCACACCGCGTGGCCGATCTCCTTCTCCTCGCAGGTGAGGCCCGGCTCGCAATCCACGGTGATCCACTCGGTGCCGTCCGCATTGCAGAGATTGTAGCTCACCACGGTCACGCAATGGGAAATCCCGGGCATGCAGACCTCGAACGGCACGCATTCGCCGTCCTTGCAGAGAGTCCCCTCGGGACAGGGGAGAGTCTCTCCGAAGCCGCCCCCGTTCTCCTTGCAGACCTTCACCCCGCCCGACACGCAGACCTTGACCCCGGGCTCGCACAGGTCTTTGAGACACAAGCCGTCGTCGAGCTGACACCACTGGTCCAGCGGGCAATCGGCATCCGCGATGCACTCCACGCATTCGAAGGTGTGCGGGTTGCAGAGCATGCCCTTCTCGCACTCGGAATCCTCCTTGCACTGCTGCTCACAGGTGAAGTACTTGTCACAGAAGTAGCCGGGCGGGCAATCGGTATCCGTGACGCACTCCACGCACACTCCGAGCCCCGCGTCGCACATCATGCCGTCGGGGCAGGCCTCGTCCGAGCTGCACGGGATCAGTTCCGTGCACTGGTTGTCGACGCAGATCCCCTCGTGGCACTGCGAATGCTCGTAGCATTCCACACACGTGTTCGTCGACGGGTCGCAGAACCACCCGTCGTCGCAGTCGTCGTCCGTGCCGCACGGCTGCGCCACCCAGGTATCCCCGCCGATGTCCGCACTCCCGTCCCCAACGGCATCCGGAAGCGTCGGCTTGTACCAGCCGTCCAGCCCGAGCGGCGTCCCTCCTCCGTGGTTCGAACCCGGACATGATGCGAACGAGAACGCCATGCCGGCCAACGCCAGTACCAGAAGGGACAGTCGTCTCATAGTGAATCCTCCGTCTTGTGAACAGCCCAGCGCCCGCACCCGCCCGTACGTGCGATTCGGAGTATACCAAGCCGATAGTTGCGGATCAACAGTGGTTCCGGCCCCCCTTGGGGCAAGGCATCACTCCTGGGTTGACTGCGGGGCGCAGCAGGAGGCTGTCAGAGCCCTGACCGTGAGGGAGGGGCCGCAACAGGCCTGCATGCCCGTTCCGGGACCCGTAGACCTGCCGCCCTCTCCAGCTGGCAGCCACGACCACCGCGTGTCACGGCATCCAGCCCCGGGGCATCGCCCCCCCCAGACCTCCGGCCCCCAACCCCATGCTCTTAGGGCCCGTGCAAGAACAAGTCGTGCATTCGAGAGCCGCTGCATCCCTGTCCGCCACGTTGCGGGGCCCCCGTCTCGCTCGACGTGCCTCAAGGCACGCCCGCGGTCGCCGTGCACCCCCGCGCCTTGCAGCCAGGGCGTATCTTTTCTCTCGGGGCGATCGACTCATTCTTGCACGGGCCCTTACCTGTCAGCACGAGCATGGTCGGACCTCAGGGCCCTCTTGACGCCCACCTGGCGCCGCGCTGCCACCCCTTCTCAGTCCTGGAGAGCATCCAGAACGGGTGGTCCGGATCATGCATGAAGAAATATACCGCACCGGGCCATGCGGAGAAAAGCGATTCCTTCTCCGCCACGGTCTTGAGAGGCTCCAGGTCGAACGCCATGACGTACGGGATGGGCACATGAGCGGAGCTGGGCACCATGTCCGCTGCATGGATGAAGTGCGACCCGCCGCAGGTCGCATGCACGATCTGCATCCCCGGCGTGTGACCGTCGGCCACCTCGACCCGCACCCCCTCGTCGAGGTCGTAGGGCCCATCGTGGACGACCAGGCCGGGCAGGCCGGCGATGAGCTCGACCATCTTCGGGACATAGCTGCCCCGATCCTTGACGGATGCCGAGCAAGCCCACTCGAGCTGCCGCCTCTGGACGTGGACCCGGGCCTCGGGGAACGTGGGGACGAGGTTGCCCTCCACCTCACGGGCAAGACCGCCGACATGGTCGAAGTGGAGGTGCGTTGCCACCACGTCGGTAACCTCACCCGGGCCGATCCCGGCCTGCTCCGCCAGCGTCCGGTGCATGTCGGGCTGGTGCACCCGGTAGACCGCATCCCTCAGCTTCTGCGGAAACGCGGGCCAGATCCCGCAGTCCACGAGCACGTTCCGGCCCCCCGACGCCCCCCCCGGCCGGCCGGTCCCGGACGAGCCCGGTTCCGTCCGTCTCAGGAGGAGAGAACGCAGGGCCATGCAAATCCCGTTCTCCTCATCGGGTTGGATGAGCCTGGACCAGATGGCCCTCGGCACGATGCCGAACATCGACCCGCCGTCCAGGTAGAAATGCCCCCAGCATACCTGGCTGATTCCCCAGTCCTGCATTCGGCTTCCCCGTCCCTCCCGGTAGTGGCGTCGATTGCGACTCCGATTGCGATATCGATGCCGATGCCGACAGTATGTGCTACTTGCACCCTCCGCACTTCTCGATGCAGGCCGTCGCGCACAGGCTGTCCCAGGCCGTGTTGCAGCAGAAGGAATCCTGGTTGCACACACAGGGGTGGCAGGCGCAGCCGCCGCAACCGGGGTAGCTCGACGTCGAGCACCCGGGGCCGGTCATGCACGTTCCCCCGTAGCAGGTTCCGGTGCACGAGCCGCACGACCCCCCGCAGCCGTCGTCGCCGCACGCCTTGCCGTCGCAGTTCGAGGTGCAGCAGGCCCCCTTGTAGCAGGTCTGGCCGTCCGGGCAGCCGCAGTCGCCCGGGCAGGTGGAGCAGGTCTCGAACTCGTCGGCCTGGCACTTCCCGTCGCCGCAGTTCGTCAGCTCGGGGCACCCCTCGCAATCGTTGATGCACTCGTTCACGCAGAACCCGT
>VGRX01000064.1 GCA_016875215.1 Deltaproteobacteria bacterium | reverse complement strand
CCCACGGCCGATCCGCACCCCGCACCCACGGCCCATCCGTACCCCGCACCCACGGCCCATCCGTACCCCGCACCCACGGCCCATCCGTACCCCGCACTGGGGGCACATCCGCAGTCGGAACCCACGGCACATCTGCATCCCGCACCGGGGGCAGTGCCAGGGCGACGCGGCCCGTCGCTGACGCTCCGGGTGGGGTAGTGGGTACTTGCACTGCTACCTCGTCCAGCCGGTCGGCAGAGTCCCGTGCCAGGGCGACGCGGCCCGTCGCTGACGCTCCGGGTGGGGTAGTGGGTACTTGCACTGCTACCTCGTCCAGCCGGTCGGCAGAGTCCCGTGCCAGGGCGACGCGGCCCGTCGCTGACGCTCCGGGTGGTGTGGACGGTGCAACCACGGCAACCTCGTCGAGTCGGCCCGCCTCATCATACAAGCAGCGGTGCTTCAGGGCCAGTGTTTCGGTGGCGGGGGTGCCGATCTGCCACCAGGAAGCGCGGATCGAAGACAGTGCGGAGGCCGCGTTGTATTCGAAGTTGTACCGGGTCTCGAGGCCGCCGGTGGTGCGGGAGACCTGGGTGGTGCGGTTGTGCTCGTCGTGCTCGCTGGCATCGCCGTCCTGGGCGCCGAACGATCGCAGTGCATGCCGCATGGCGTCTCCCGCGACTCAAGGGCTTGGAGTCGCTGTGTGTGCGTAGGTCACAACCATTACCCCTCTGCTCGATTCCTCGAGGTGGAGCGAGCACTGGAACTTCGGAAACGAGTAGTCCCACCACCAAGAACGCACTGGCCGGCTACCGTCCTGGCTGGGGCCGGGCGAGGGCCACTGCTCCGGATGTTCGACCTCCTTTGCCGCCGGCGGTCCCCAGGCCGCCAGCAGTGCAGTCACTTCGAGGCCGAGAGCGGACTCGCATGTGGCCCGCGCCTCTCGGGTTTCACACACTCCCCTGACGAAGCGGGAACAAGGACTGCCGAAAAGCGCTGCTCCGATCATGAGCAGGCCCACCCACCCCAGGTATGGGTTTCGGAGGATTCGCCGCCATCGCCCGGCTGCCAGCGTTTTCACGTTGCTCTTATCGTTATCCGGCCTCTTCATAGCAGAGGGATCTCGACGAGAGTTCCATTCGAATCCGGGCCGAAGAACCCAGCGGGATTCTGTTCCATCCACTTCCTGTCAAACGGCCCCAAAGGCTGGAGCCATTCCGCGGCTTCTGCACAACTCTCGAAGCAGTCGCGGCTTGACTGCCCCGCCTTCTCCCCTTCGTTGTTCGCCCACATGTCGGTGAGCTCCGCCGGGTGTCCACACAGATCGTAGGCCCATTCCTGGAGGAAGCTCCACAGGGGAGCCAATGGTCCCAGGCCGGCTTGTGTCATCTGGCAGTTCATCCAGCAATGTAGTAGCTTGTCCTTCTCCTTCCCGAATGGGGCGTCCTGCGCGTAGGCATTGAGGCCGAATGGGAGCAACAGCGCCAATCCGGCCGTCTCGGTTGCGGCCGCAATCCCGCCCCACACGGTCGCGTGGTCCCCCTTGGCGGAGCCTCCGCCGGAGTCCTTCGTGTCCCATCCCTCCGTGATCCCGGCGTCGCCTCCTGGCATCCACCCATCGATGTACAGGCCTGAGAAGTCCGAGAGGAAGGAGGGACTGGAGTTGGCATACCCGAACTCCCTCCCGTCAGCCCTGACGATCGGATCCCTCCTCGAATACATCCCCCACCCCGGCAGATAGAACCGGTGCCAGTTGTACCAGAGGCCGGCGAGGGTGAGGTGGGCGTCCTTCTGATCCCACTGGCCGGGGAAGCGGAGGGGCTGGTCGAAGGTGCAGGGGCCGGGGGGAGCGGCGGGGTCGGGAGTGCCGTTGGCACCGCCGCACAGTTCCTGCACTTGGCCGAAGGGGGCGTGACGGGCAAGCCAGACGGGAGTTCCCGTGAGATCGGTCACGGCCTTGGGCGTAGACAGGTGGTCGTTGTGGACGAAGTAGATCGTGCCGGGCTGCGGAGCCGGTGGGTCGGGTGGAGATGTCGGCGGGGCATCGAAGGCGACGATCATCAGCGGCGTGAACCCGTCCGGCAGGAACACGAAGGCCCTCAACAGGTTGCCGGAGGTCCCATCGATCTCCCAGGAAATGAGGCCGTCGCTGAAGTACCGTCTCCTGATGTCGATGGATCCGTTGCCCAGCAGGTCCACGGTGCGTTCGGTCAGGCGCTCGTCCGGCCCGTACCGGTAGGTAACGACCGTGCCGTCTCCGGTGCCGCCGACAGTGACGGTCTTCGTGCGGCCGCTCGGGTCGTAGGTGAAGGACAGTGTCGTCCCGTCGGCCTGGGCCAGGGTCTGGAGGTTGCCGGCGGCATCGAAGGTGAAGGAGTCGAGTGTGGGCTGTTGCGGGTCGCCGGCCAGGTAGGTCCGTTCGAGCACGCCGTAGGCATCCCAGGAGTAACCCTCGTCGGTGGATGTCTGCGGGGGCGTTTCCCCGGGCAGGTCGAACTGGACGGTCTGGCTCGTGCGTTCGCCGGCCGTGTTGTAGGTCCAGGCCCAGCGGTTGAGCCACGGCATCGGGTTTTCTGTTGAGGGGACGAAGTCCTTCGCCTCGGTCAGCCGGGAGGCGGGGTCGTAGGAATAGCTGCGCTTCCACCAGCCCTGCTGGCCCACAGTGCCGGTCTCTTGGGCCGTGATCCGGCCCGCGGGGTCGTAGAAGTATGCCAGGTCCACGAGGTACGGGGTGGTCACGGCGTTGCTGTTCGGGACGGGAGCGCCGGTGCGGATCCCAGCGAGGCGGGAGGACGCGGGCTGGTAGGTCACGACCGTACGCTTGCGGACCAGGTACTGCTGCTGCTGGTCGGGTGACAGGAAGTCCATCCGTTCCAGGCGGCCGGCAGAGTCCCGTGCCAGGGCGACGCGGCCCTGCAGTGACGTTCCGGGTGCGGTAGACGGTGCAACCACGGCTACCTCGTCAAGTCGGCCGGCCTCGTCGTAGTGGTACGACATGGAAAGCTGCGGCGCGGTCGCCCAGTGTCCGGGCGTTTCGTGCCATGCCTCCACCGCGGCCGGCCGTCCGGCCTCATCATACAAGTACAGATGCTTCAGGGCCAGTGTTTCGGTGGCGGGGGTGCCGATCTGCCACCAGGAAGCGCGGATCGAAGACAGTGCGGAGGCCGCGTTGTATTCGAAGTTGTACCGGGTCTCGAGGCCGCCGGTGGTGCGGGAGACCTGGGCGGTGCGGTTGTGCTCGTCGCGCCCGCTGTCGTCCACGGTCTGTCCGTCACGACGGATCTTCGTGACCTGCCCGGCCTCGTCGCGCTGGAGCGTGGTGCCGTTGCCGTCGTTCGGGACAAGCGGGGTTTCGGTCGGGTCCTGGAGCTTCACGAATTGCCCGACGGCATCGTAGGCATAGGACCACAGCGGGTCTGTTTCCGGGGTCTGGGTCACTCCGTCGTCCAGGATGCGTCTGGTCATCCGGCCCACGCTGTCCCGCTCGAAACGGGTCGTGCGCCCGATAACGGTCTCCTGGACCTGCGTCACGCCGGAGAGGAAGTCGTAATCGTATTGCCACTGCCCGCCATCCGGAGCGACGACGAGAGAGGGCCGGTCCAGCAGGTCGTGCTGGTAGGTCCAGTCCAGCGACTGGCCGCCTCCGAGGGCGACCGAGAGGGACCCGAGCAGGCCCGAATCCTCGTCGTAGATTGCGGACATGTCGGTTTGCGTGCCTTCCACCTGCATTCCGGTCACACGGCCGGCAGGGTCACGGACGTACAGGACAGATCGCACCGGGGTGTCGAGTGGCGGCTGTCCGGGCATGCGGTACCCGGTCTGAGTTCGAAGGAGGCGGCCGGCAAGGTCGTAGGCGTACTTCGTAAGCGGCCGGGCCGTCTGGCCGCCGCCCGGCGCAGGGCCAACGACTTCGGACAGCTTGTCGCCGGCCGAGCAGGATGCGCAGCCTGCGCCGGTGAGCGGGTCGGTCCAGTTCAGGTTGGTGGTTCCGGTGGAGGGACCGGAAACGGCCTTCGGGCGCCCCCAGTCGTCGCGCTGGATCGTCCATTCCGCCTCGGCAAGTTGTCCGGGATTCCCTCCCACGAACACGGGCTCCGTGATTCCGGTGACCCAGCCTCGTGCTGGGTCGCGGGTAAGCTCGGTGTAGGACTCGTCCGCCGGATCGACTTCTTTGAGATTGCGCCGGTTGTCGTAGGTGAACACGGTCTTGCAGGCCTCCCGGGCCTCCGGTCCCTTTGCCATGCAGACCGGATCATATGCAGCAATGGGCAGGCCGTATTCCGGGTGCTCCTCCCCGTAGCTCCAGCGGGCGGTGTGAGCGGAATCGACGACGGGCACACCGGACTGCATGTGCCAGGCGGTCGCGTGATGCAGCTCGGTGAGATTGCCATAGTCGTCGTGAGTGCGGCTGAGCAGCTCGCCCTCGGGGTTGACGACCATGGTGCCCAGGGTGAAGGGGACGGAGTGGTCCTCGACGGCCTGTTCCCCGACTGCATAGTAGTAGCTCCATTCCGAGGAGGGGCCGCCTTCCGGGTCATGCACGATGACCGTCGTGAGGTTGTCCTCCTGGTCATACTCGTAGGTTTCCTCGTAGTCGCAGTCGAACGACTCTTCGCTGCCGTAGTAGCACATCCGGGAGATGAAGCCGGATGCGTTGCGGGGGTAGACGGTCCGTGCGGTCTCCGCTCCGGTGATGCGCCGTACTTCGAGCGTACGGCCCTGTCTATCGAGTCGGGTGAGCGTCTCGATGCCTGCAGCGTCGACCACGGAGTCCCATCCGACGTCCTGGGCAACGGCGATGGGGTTCTCCGGTGAGCCGAATCCGGGGTTCGCGTTGACCAGCCCGTGCTCCCGGGAGTGGGTGTAGGTGCGGTTGACGACTTCGGGGACTGGCTGGCCGTTAGCCCCGGTGTCGTGGAAGATGACGCTGTCGACCATCCCATGCTCGTACGCGTACTCGACGTACCGAGCCGGTGGAGTGACGGCAGTGCCGTGGTACCTTGCCACGAGCCGGTGTGATTCGTCGTACTCGAACTGCCGCTTGAAGTCCACCCCGGATACCAGTGAAACCAGGTCGCCGGAGCCATCGATCTCGAACGTCACGACCGGGCCGTTGCCGCCGCCAGCGGGGACGAGCGAGGCCGTCTGGACATGGTTGCCGACGTAGGAGAAGACGGTCTTCGAGCCGCCGGGCCAGTTCACCGCTTCGAGGTTCCCGAGGTCGTTGTAGGTGTAGCTTCTCTCGTTCCCCCACCGGTCGAGCGATCGCAGGTGCCTGCCCGTTGCATCGAACCGGTGCTGGGTGCCGTTGCCCTCGTCGAGGATCCAGCGGGTCGGATCTTCCGCCGTGGGGCTGCGGGAGTTGATGCGCGTGAACCGCCGGTCGGCAAAGAGCGGAAGCCCGGCGACCTTCCATACCTCTCCGGATTCCCCGACTCCCAAAAGCAACGCACCGTTTCCGGGATGCCATGCCACACCGGCGATGTTGTTTGCCTCAGCCTTGAGTGCGTCGAGCCCGTCGACAAGCTCCGGCGGGCCTTCAGGCATTGGCGTGGCGACGGCAGCGCCGAACACGGTGGAGAGGAAACCGGGAACAACGGTGCCGTCGTTGATCTCGGTTGCAACCCGGACGGCGAGATCCGGTGCGCCTGAGCGTTCGCACGAGACGTAGACGAACCCCTCGGGCCCGATAGAGATGCCCTCCGGCTTGCCAATGGCGGTAGACGTAGCAGGTCCTGCAGGACGCGTGTCGGCGGGGAACTCGCCGTTGCCGGCAAATGGAACTACGGCAGGTTCTCCCTGGGCAGGATTCTCGCCGAACAGGATGGACGAAACGGTGCGATGTCCATACTCGGCGATCAGGAGTTGTCCAGTAGCCGCCAATCGAAGGTCATGTGGCATCCAGAGCCCGGTCGCACTGGCTCCGAACAGAGACTGCGGCGTTTCGTTCGGCCTTAGCCGTCGCACGACGTAGCATTCGTCCAAATGGCCGATGCAGGAGAAGTCGTCCGGGCTGACTGCGTGCGCATAGAAGACCGTGGCTCCCCCCGGTCCCTCCTGGATCTCGATCGACATCGGGCGCCACACGCTGAGCTTGTCGCACGGCCCGCTTCCTCCAGCGCCCTCGCACTGGAGGTAGTCGGGGTCATAGTGGTTCGAGATCTGGTAGATGCCGCCGGCCAGGGTATTCAGGATGCCTCCTGTGTCGACTCGCCGGAGGATGTGGGGGGCAGGAGGACCGCCGGGGGAATCACCTCCCATCTGTGCGAAGAACAACTCGCCGGCGGATGAAACACGCAGATTGCTGGCCAGCGAAACGAGGCGCACTTGAGACGCAGGCCACCCCGCACAGTCGTTCTGTGGGGTCGGATTGCACCAGTCGGTGTCGAACTTCTCCGTACATTCCTCGGTGGAACCGCACCCCGCGACGGTCTCGATCATCCCGGAAGGGGAGATCCGCCGGATCCGGGATGCCTCACCGATCCACACGCTGCCTGCGGAATCGACCTCCACGTAGAACGGGTTGTTGAGCGTGGCCTTGGCGGCGGCTCCACCGTCGCCGGACGTGAGGTCCCCCGTGGACCCATTCCCCGCAAACCTCTGGAGAACGCCGAGGTTGTTGACCTGGTACGCGGCAGAACCCTCCACGACCAGGTGGCTGCCGGTGACCGGATCGGTGTGCAACTCCATCAGGCCGTCGAGACTCCAGCCTGCTCCGAAGGGGCTCGTACGGCGGTCCACGACCGGAATCCACTCGACATGGGTCAGCCCTTGCCAGACGGCCCCGCGGGCCCGGCGGGCGGTGGCTTCCGTGGGAGGACCGCCGAACCGCTCCGCCAGGTAGTAGAACGGACTGTACTCCGCCGCCGCCGTGACACCCGAGGGATAGAGTCCGGTGGCAAGAGGCTGTCCCTTGACGTCCACCGCATCGAGCAGCACCCCTGGTGTGTATTCTTTCTCGTCGATCGAAGTCGAGTAGAAAGCTTCGCCGACGTTTCCGGCAAAGGACCACTGGAGCCACAGCCGTTGCGGAAACCACGCTGCCTCGATGCTGGAGAGGTCCATACGGGCCCCGAGGTATACCATCGGCGTTGCAGTGGACGAGTCATACTGGAGGGCGGGGCCGACCTTCTGTCCGCTCCAGAGCACATGCGGTAGGTCCACGCCAAGCCTCAGGTTGCCGGTGGCCCGCCCGATGGACGACCCGCCCGAGTCCTCTTCACATTCCGGCTCGTTCGGTTGCTGGTCGGATGAGCCGTCGCCGAGGCCCCCTCCGTTGCCTCCACCTCCCCCACCGCCTCCACCTCCCCCACCGCCTCCACCACCACCTCCACCACCGCCTCCACCTCCCCCGCTTCCGCCGCCCGAGCCCGCACCGCCGGACGAGCCGGGAAGCGGTGGCGCCGGGAAGTTGGCATCGAAGCTCGAGAAATGTTCGGTCTCGAATTCGATCCACCCCTCACTGACCACGGTGCCCATGGTGTAGTGCTGCCACAGCCCTGTGGCCGGGTTCCACCAGCCAACTGGGATCGGCGTGCCGGGGGCGAAGCTGCCTTCGAATCCAGCCGTGGCGTTGGGAATGCGGACCTTGACCTTGGCCGGCTCCCCTTGGCTGCCCGGTGCAGTGCTGACAAAGCGGGTTCCATCGGGCTGGAGGTCCAGTGCATAGGTGAAGTGTGACGTCTTCGGAAGCGGCCCGGGCAGCTCGTCCCCGCTGACGAACCAAGTCGATCGGATCTCCACGGACTGGACCGCTTGTCCGTCCACCATTGCACCGATCTGCGGGAGCATCTCGACCTGCACCATGCCGTTGCTGAGCGTGAGGATCTGAGGATCCGACTGAGCCGACTGGAGCGTGCCGGTCGCCCCATCCTGCGGCGTCAGCCGCACGGGCTGCATGCCGGTATGCGCGCCTGCAGCCTCGACTCTGCGCTGTGCGGTCACGTACCCGGCCTTGGCAAACCGGAGTTGGTACAGCCCCATGGCCGAGACGGGAAACTCGAACGAGCCGTCCGCCATAGTCATGACATACAGCGCGGCTGGACACCCGGCGGGCGAAGCCAGGGCCAAGGAGATCATGACGTCGCCGACTCCGGCTCCAGTCCGGCTGTTGGTCACCGTACCGTGGATCCACGCCCCGGCCGGGGGGAAGGTCCCCTGGCACGTTCCGAGAACGCACTGGTCGGCAGTCGAGCAGACGTAGCCGTCGTCGCAGGGGAGAGAATTCGGCTGGTGGCTGCAGCCCTCCGCTCCCAGGCAGAGTTCGTCGGTGCAGACGTTCCCGTCGTCGCAGAGGACGTCTGCGGGTGTGCCCTCGCACACTCCGTAGTCGCAAGTATCGTTGGCGGTGCAGTAGATTCCGTCATTGCACGGGCCGTTCACGAACGCGAAACCGCAACCATACGACATGCATCTGTCCTGGCGGCACGGGTCACCAGCGTAGAATGTACAGAGAGTGTCGTTCGGGGTACCTGCGCAAGCGCCCCCCGAGCACAGGTCGTCTTCGGTGCACGCCTTGCCGTCATCGCAGGGGATCGGGTCCGCTATCGGGAGAAACAGGCAGCCCGATGCCGGCTCGCAGGAATCGGCCGTGCAGACGTTGTCGTCGCTGCAGACAGCAGGGACCGTTCCATCCTGGCAGATTCCTGCGACACAGGCATCTCCCTCCAGGCACTTGTCGGGGCCTTCGCACGGCCCACCGTTCTGTGCCGGTGCGTGCTGGCAGAGGCCGACCTCGTCGCACCAGTCCGCTGTACACGGGTCCGCGTCGCCGCAGTCCTTGGGCGGCCGGACGCACTCGCCCTGCTGGCAGGTACCCTGGGGGTTCATGCAGAGCTGCCACTCCACACAGGCCTCACCGTCCGGTTTGGTCGTGTGAGTGCACCCCACAAAAGGCTCGCATTCGTCGATGGTGCAGATGGCCCCGTCCAGGCAGGTCCCTTCCTCTGGCGGCTGCTTGGCCACATGGAAGCACTGGGCGCTCGGCATATGGCAGTAGTCGTGGTTGCATTCCACACCGTCGGAGCAGGTGGACCCCGTCGTGGCGCACAGCGCGCCGGGAGTGCAGGTCCGGGTGGCACAGCCGTCCGGCGAGGCGCAAACCTGCCCGCCGGCCAGATCCCCGGGGACATCGCAGAAGCCGGTCTCCCCGCAGGACCAGAGGCGGCAACTGCCTGGCCGTTGGCAGGGGTTCCCCGGCGCCTTCAAGGAGTGCGGTTGACACGCCCCGTCGATGCACTTCCAGTTCTGACAGGGGTCACTCGGCGGACAAGCCGTTGCGTCCCCCGACGGCCCGAGTGACACGCATTGGCCCGATGCGTCGCAGGCATAGGTGGTGCAGCCCTGCGGGCCAGGACACTCGGTCCCTTGTGGCAGGAGGGCCGTCAGGACACAGAGGCCGGAAAGGCACTGGCCCGTACCGCAGTCCTCGAGGCATAGCGTTCCGTCCGGAGCTGTCGCCATTCCGACGCATTCGCCCGAGCTGCACTGGTGGATGTCGCATGGGTCTGCCAGACCGATAGGAATGCATGGGGTGCCATCCGGGGCGATCGGCTGGACTTCATCCGGCACACAAACGCCGGAACCGTCGCACGCACTCGCGCGGCAGGTGTTGCCCGCGTTGCAAGGCGTCCCCGCTGGAAGCGCGACCAGCCCCGCCTGGCAGCCGTCGACAAGGTCGCAGGGGTGCACCAGGCAGGGATTGCCGGTGTCGCCGCAGTACTTCCAGTGGCCCGACTGGCATGCAGTGCCACTGCAGAAGTCGCCTTCCGTGCAAGGAAGGCCGTCCTCACACGGCCCATCGTTCGCCACATGCGAACAGAGGCCTGACTGAGGATCGCAACCGTCACTCGTGCATGGGTTCCCGTCATCGCAATCGACCTGGGTGTGCGTGCACCCCGTGGCCGGGTTGCAGCCGTCCGTAGTGCAGGCGTTGCCGTCGCTGCAGTCGACCGGAGCACCCGGCTGGCACGCGGCGGCCGCACAGTAGTCGCCGGCCGTGCAGGCGTCTCCATCGTCACAGGAAGCGCTGT
This sequence comes from Deltaproteobacteria bacterium, assembly GCA_016875215.1. GTDB lineage: Bacteria > Myxococcota_A > UBA9042 > CAIXZC01 > CAIXZC01 > CAITUV01. Next base: position 7,954 of record VGRX01000064.1, on the reverse strand, counting down.
TCGGGCTGTACTCGCAACCGACTTCGGGATCGCACGAATCGTCGGTGCACGGGTTCCCGTCGGTGCAGTCCACGGCCAGGTGGTAGCACGAATCCCAGTCCGGTCCGCAGTAGTCGTGGGTGCACTCGTCCAGATCGGGGCAGAACGGCGACACCTGCCGGCATACCCCCGTGTTGCATTCCCAGTTGGTGCAGTCCGCAAGAGCGCTGCACAGGCCGGCGTTCGAGCCCACGATGTGACTGCAGCGCCCCGTGGGCGAGCACGTGTGCTCCAGACAACTGCGCCACCAGAAGCACTCCGTCCCGCCGGCCAAGCTCGAGGCCGCCCGGCACTCTCCGCCCTGGCAGGTGAACTCGAGGCACGGATCGGGGGCGGTGCAGGCGGTCGCGTCCTGCACGTAGCCGGCAAGCTCGGTGCACTCGCCGCCCAGCCAGACGTGGCTGCGGCACGCCTTGTCGCCCGAACACCCGGTCCAGTCCGGCGGCAAGCTCGTGGGCACGCATTCGCCCCCGATGCAGGTCCCGGCAATGCCCCAGTCGTCCACGCAGGCCGTCCAGTCCGGGGCGGACGCTGCATACGTGCACGCGCCCGACAGGCACTGGTAGCTGGCACAGGGGTCGGCCCCCGGCTCCCGGCAGGGGGCGAGGTCCTCCACCGGAGTCAGCGGAATGCACTCTCCGCCCGCACACATCTTCGGCTGGCACCAGTTGTCCACGTCGCACGGAATCCCGTTGTACGTGTTGATGCCCGCCTCGAGTTGTCCGAGCGCGGTCTGGGGAACACATTCGCCGGTGCCCGAGCACTCCCATGCCAGGCACTCCCGGCTCAGCGGGTAGAGGGGATCGGTCTGGCCGATGTCATGCCCCGCACACGGCGTTCCGGCCGGAGCATTCGCAGTCCCTGGGGTGCAGTCGGCCGGGCCCTGGCACGGCAGCCCGATGGTACACGCATGGTCGTCGTCCGGTTCGCAGACCCCCGCCCACGGCCCGGCCTGGAGGCATTCCCCCAGGGTATTGCAGGTTCCCTGGCTGAAGCATGCCCCCCGGAAGAAGTCGCAGTCCGCTCCAGCCGGTGCCAGCGCCAGCGGAATGCAGTAGTCCGGTTGTCCCGTGCCACTGTTGTCGCGGCATTCCCACAGCCCCACGCAGGCGCCATAGCACTGGACATGGGTGCACGAAGGTCCGTCCAGGCATTCGCACGAGCCGTCGAAGCAATTCTGTGCAGTCTGGCAATCGATCTTCTTCGGGAACCGGCAGATGCCGTCCTCGCATCGATCGGCCGTAGCAGGATCCTCGTCGTCGCAGTCCGAATCCACGCCGCAGCAGCGACCCGGGCCGGCTTCCAGGCACTGGGCGACGCAGGCCGCGTATTCATTTCCATACCGCGTGCACGCGAGGGTCGCATCGATGCCGGCCGGGCAATTGCCGGACCAGCCCGGGAAATCCAGCGGGCAGACCACGTCGTGGCACTCGCCGGCCGCGGCCATGCACTGGCCTTGGATGCACTGGCGTACCGCGGGCGTGACCACCTCCGGGTTCGACCAGCCCGCTGGAAGGAACACGCACTTGCCCGAATACTGCCCCTCTCCCCGGACGCACACGCCGGTCAGGCACGCGGTGCTCGTCGCACAATCCGAGTCCGCGAGGCAGGACCTGTCCATGGTCTGGCACACGTTGTCGGAGCCGCAGTACCAGGCGACGGATACCCCGGACGGCTGCGCGGAATGGCAGACCGGCACGCCGTCGACCCGCTCGCAGCGGTCCACCGGCGGGCTCGCACAGTCCGCCACGGCCCGGCATCGGCCGGCATCGAAAGTGTGCACGCACCTTCCGCTCTCCGTCGAGATCGGCGAGCCGACCCCATTACGGACCACGCACGTCGCGGGCACGCACTCGTCCACGGTGCGTGCGTCCTGATCCTCACAATCCAGGTCCATTCGGCAGCAGGCATCGTCTTCGCCGTCCACCTGGCAGTTCCCCGCACCGACGCACCAGCTCGACAGCCACCACGCACGACAGTCGATGGGATCCGTCTCGCAGTCCAGCACGCGGGTCAACACCAGCCCCGGGAGACTCACCACATGCATGCCCGACCCGAGCCCGGCACAAGGCCCGTTCGGATCCGGGCACCATTGGGACGCGGGGAGGAACTCACAGCTCTGCGAGCCGACGTTGCACCGGTCGAAGGTGGTCCAGTTGAGGTCGTTGCAGTGGAACTCCTGGGTGCAGCAGCCGGGAGTGCGGGCACAGCCGCCGAAGAACCGCTCCGACGGCGGGTCCGCAGGGTCCGGGCCGGTCGTCGTCCACCCTTGCAGCACTGCGGACCAGGCATTCCCGTTGCACTGGCCGGAGAAGCACGCATCGTGTTGGGCGGTGCAGACGGCCGTGTCCGAAGCGGAGCAGCACCCCGGCCAGGCCCGGACGTGGACACAGTGAGGGGGCGACGCGGTCCCGTCGCAGGCATCGAGCGTGCACGCAATCCCGTCGTCGCAGTCCGCATGAACACGACAGCACTCGGCGGCCCAATCATTGCTGCACTTGCCCGTCGGAAGGCACGAATCGGAAGTGCACGGATTTCCATCTTCACAGTCCGCATTTCCTGTGCACGGACCATGCCATTCCAATGCGTGCGCCATGGAAACCAACTTCTCGAGAAGTTCAGGGAACTCTGCTAATAGTGGGGGGGGGGGCGATTAGCAGGCAAAACAACGCGCCGCTCAGGACAAAGCAACCTCTCGAACCACTTCGGAAAGGATGTTCCATCGCACCCTCCATATCCGTGACAGGTGTTTTCTCGCCACAACCTTGCTCTACTATGCCTGTGTGATGACGGGTGTCAAGGGGAAAGTCGCACTACGGACCGGAAGGTGCGGAAGCGGGCCCTATCTCTTGAACCGCTGCTCGAGATCTTCGACGACCTGATGGAGGGAGGAATCGATGCGGATGTGCTTCTCGACGGTACGGACGCCGGCCATGACGCTCGTGTGGTCCCGGCCGCCGAACTTGTCCCCGATCTCCGGGAAGGAGAGCTGCGAGAGCTTGCGGGCCAGGTACATGGCCACGTGCCGGGGGCGGGTCATGGTCTGCTTGCGGCATGCACTCGTCAGGTCGTCGACGGAGATGCCGAACCGGGCAGCGACCGCCTTCTGGATCTGCTCGACCGGGATCTTGCGGGCCTGGTTGCGAAGATACACCTTGAGCTTCTCCTGTGCCATTCGGACCGACAGCGCAAACCGGCCGCCGTCGCTGGCCAGGTGGAGGATCTTCAGGCAGCTCTCCAGCTCACGGACGTTGTCCCGGACCTGTTCTGCGATGTAGAAGGCCACCTCGTCCGCGATGGGCAGACGCATGATGTCGGCCTTGGTGCGGAGGATGTTGACCCGGGTCTCGAGCTCGGGCGGGTTGATGTCCGCAATGAGCCCCCATTCGAACCGGCTGCGAAGGCGTTCCTCGATGTTCGGGATCTCGCTGGGCGGACGGTCGCTGGTGAACACGATCTGCTTGCCGTCCCGGTGCAGTGCGTTGAACGTGTGGAAGAACTGGGTCTGGGTCCCCTCCCCGCGCAGGAACTGGACGTCATCCACCAGGAGGATGTCGCATGCATCCCGGTACTTGGCCCGGAATCTCTCCATGCTGTTCGTCCGGATCGATGCGAACATGTCGTTGATATAGGTCTCGCTCGTAACGTACAGGACGCGGCGTCGGGAATCGATCTGCTGGGCTGCCCGGCCGATGGCATAGAGCAGATGGGTCTTGCCCAGGCCGGTGCCGCCGTAGATGAAGAACGGGTTGTACGCCTTGCCCGGGCGCTCGGACACGGCCCGCCCGGCCGCATAGGCCATGTGGTTCGACGGACCCACGACGAACGTGTCGAACGAGAACTCCGGGGGCAGCTCGCAGACCGGCGCAGCGGTGGTCCTGGCAGCATAGTCGAACAGCTCCGGGTCGAGGAGCCGGTACTGGAGCTCGACCGGCTGTCCAGCGACCTCTTCCGCCGTATCCCGGAGCAATCGCTCGTAGTGCTCGGTGAACCAGCTCTGGAACTCGCGGTCGCGGACCTGCAGGCACAACACGTTGCCCTCCCACGACGCAAGCTGGAGCGGCTTGAACCAAGCCCGATAGTCGACCGCCCGGACATCCTTCCGGATGCGACGCAGCACCTCAGCGAAACGCTCGCTCATATGTCATCTCCCAACCGGGAGGGAAAACCGTTCAAACCGGTCCAACAAGCCAACCGTCTTCTGGCATCCCGTCTGCCCGAAACAGCCCGCCGTATGGCGTTGAGGACATCTTCGATCCGTCCCCTTTTCTCTGTCAAGGCGATCTCGACCGGACCCCTGATCTTTTCCCGTTTGGAGGGGACCTCCCTGCCGCGGAATCGAGCCGCTTTCCCCTGGCGGGGCCGTATGCCCTCCCTGTCCTTTCAGTGAGATCCGGCACTGCCCCTGCAGCAACACTTCGGAAAAGAGCGGCTGCGATCACTTCCCGATCTCGATTGCTCCGGAATCGGCCGCAAACGCTGTCGCAAAGCTTGACAGATCTCGTCCGGACGCAGTAGATTAGCGCCCGGAGGCGGGAATGATACTCGGAAAAGTCATCGGACGGGTCGTGTGCAGCACCCGGTATGAAGGGCTGGAGGGGAAGAAGTTCCTCGTGGTCCAGCCCACGGACGAAAGATGGAAGCCCCGCGGGGATGCCGTCGTCGCCGTCGATACCGTCATGGCAGGCCTGGGTGACCCGGTCTACATGGTCCTCTCCCGGGAGGCTGCCCTTGCGCTCGATCCCTGGTTCGTCCCCGTGGACCACACCATCGTCGGAATCGTCGATTCCGTCGATCTCGTTCCGGAGGCCTGACATGACGCTGGCCAAGGTCATCGGGACCGTCGTCTCCACCATCAAGCACAAGGAATACAACGGGCTCAAGCTGTTCGTCGTCCAGCCGGTGGACGAGAACGGAAAGCCGAACGACGAGACCTTCCTGGCCGTGGACGTGGTCCAGGCCGGCGTCGGCGACACGGTCCTCGTGCTGCGGGAAGGCAACGGCATCCGCCAGATCTTCAAGAAGTCGATCCTCCCCATCCGCTCCTGCGTGGTCGGCGTCGTCGACCACGTCGAGAAGGGAAGCTGGATCCGATAGTCGGAGGCTGATCGAGATTGCTTCGCCAAGTGAGGTCGCAACGGCGAAGTAATTCTGGGCAGCCTCCTGCCTGTCCCCCAGACGCTGGCCCCCGGGCCCCGCCTCACAGGCAGTTCATCTCCCAGCACTTGATGTAGACGGCGGGAAGCGGAATCGGCAGGCAGCAGGTGCTCGTGCCTCCTGCACACTTGTAGCAGCAGTTGTTCGGCTTGTCCGCGGGGCAGGAGAGCTGGGCTCCCTTCGTGGGGAGCCAGCAGGCGAGGCACTGGTCGCCGCAGTGGTCGGGGTCGAACTCCTCGTAGCAGCCTCCGCATTTCTCCTTGTAAGCCTCGGGAAGGCACTGCCCGCACATCACCTTGTAGCCGGGGTAGCACTGCAACCCACAGAGCCCCCCCTGGCAGACCGCGTATCCATTGGCACTCGCAGGACACGTCTTGCAACCGGCACCGCAGTGCTGCGGATCGTCCGGAGCAAAGCAGGTCTGACCGCAGGCATGGGCCCCTGGCGGGGCACAGCTTCCCGCCTCGCATCCGACCGCATCCACGTAGTCCACCTCGGGACGTCTCGTATGCTTGGCAAGCGCATACCCGCCGCAGAGCAGCACGTAGCGCAGGTGAGACTTGACCGTGAGCTGGGAGATCCCGAACTCGTCCACCTGAGGCGTCACGTTCCCCACGAACGTGTAGCTGCCGGCCAGCGCGAACTTGTTCTTGGCATAGGTGATGTCCTGCACCCCCGAGAACACCCGGACGGGAGTGGCCACGTCGCATTGCCCCAGTACGTCGGTGCAGCTCCCGCCGCACGCGGTCTTGACCGCCCGGGCCGTGATCCGCAACATGGTCACGTAGGAGATCTGGCCGAAATCGACGAGGATGCACCCCGAAACGTCGTTGACCCCGAAGGCTCCGCCGAAGCAGCTTTCCGCTCCGATTCCGCTGCCGATGCCCGCACCGATTCCGTCCTTTGCCAGCACGGCATCGGTCGCACACGGCTCGCACGCAGGGTCGAACACCGCGCTGCCCGCAGCGAACGGCGGTGTGACCACCCCGGTCTCGTCGGCCTGGCCGTTGCAGTCGTTGTCCAGGGCATCGAAGCACAGCTCGACCGCCCCAGGGTGCACCGAGGGATCGCCGTCGTCGCAGTCCTTGCCGCCCGATGCTGCCGACGCATGGCCGTCCTTGTCCTTGTCTACGCCGTCGATGCCGTCGCAGTCCTGGTCCTTGCCGTCTCCCACGGTATCCGGGATGCCCGGGTGGATGCCGCCGTCCTCGTCATTGCAGTCGTCGCCGCCCGACGCCTGAGAGGCATGGTCGTCCCCGTCGAGGTCGGTCCCCTCGTGTCCGTCGCAGTTCGTGTCCTTGCCGTCGCCGAGCTTGTCCAGCACGTCCGGATTGATCGCAGCGTCGAAGTCGTAGCAGTCGTCGCCCCCCGTCTGTACCGACGCATAGCCGTCGCCGTCCGCGTCGATTCCGTCCGTTCCGTCGCAGTTGGAATCCACGCCGTCTCCCCCGGGGTCGGCAGCCCCCGGATGGATCTTGAAATCATCGTCCATGCAGTCGAGCTTCGGTCCGTTGCCCGCAGGATGGCCGTCCTTGTCCTTGTCCACGCCGTCGATACCGTCGCAGTCCTGGTCCTTGCCGTCCCCGAACGTGTCCTTCGCTCCCGGGTAGAACGTCCCGTCGTGATCGTTGCAGTCCTTGCCGCCGCCGATCATGGCCAGGACGCCGTCCTGGTCCTGGTCGATGCCGTCCGAGCCGTCGCAGTTCGTATCCTTGCCGTCTCCGTACGGATCGGCAGCACCGGGATGGACCGCTGCATCCTTGTCGTTGCAGTCGTTGCCTCCCGAGGCCGTGGAGGGGAACCCATCCCCATCCCCGTCCACGCCGTCCGTTCCGTCGCAGTTCGTGTCCAGCGAATCGCCCACCGGATCGGCTGCCGACGGGTTCACCGCGGGGTCGGCATCGTTGCAATCCGGCCCGCCCGAGGGCACGGAGGCCGCCTTGTCGCCGTCGCTGTCGATTCCGTCGGTGCCGTCGCAGTTGGAATCCTTGCCGTCGCCTGCCAGGTCCGGGGCACCGGGATGGACCGTGGCATCCTGGTCGTCGCAATCGTTGCCGCCGGAACCGGGGGAAGGAATGCCGTCGCCGTCCGCGTCCTGACCGTCGGTACCATCGCAGTCGAAGTCGAGCCCGTCGCCGACCGCGTCCTCTGCTCCGGGGTGGATTGTGGCATCCCCGTCATTGCAGTCCTTGCCACCGGAGGCCAGGGAAGCGTGTCCGTCGCCGTCGCCGTCGAGGCCGTCCACGCCGTCGCAATTGGCGTCGATTCCCTCGCCTGCAGGGTCCGGGGCACCGGGATGAACCAGCGGGTCCGAATCATCGCAGTCGTCCGCTCCGCCGAAGCCGTCGAGGTCCGCGTCGACCCCATCCACGCCGTCACAGTTGGCGTCCGAGCCGTCTCCGGGGGGATCGTCCGCCCCCGGGTGGACCTGCGGATCCGCATCGTTGCAGTCGGTTCCCCCTGAGCCGACTCCGGCCGCCTGGTCACCGTCCGCATCCTTGCCGTCGATGCCGTCGCAGTCCGGGTCGGTTCCGTCACCGACCAGGTCCGTGACCCCCGGATGGATGGCCGGATCTTCGTCGTCGCAATCGGGGCCGCCCGTTGCCGCACCGGCGAAGCCGTCCAGGTCTGCGTCGTGTCCGTCCACGCCGTCGCAGTCCTGATCAACGCCATCCCCGGCCTGGTCCTCCGCTCCCGGGTGAATCGACGGGTCCCCGTCGTTGCAGTCGGTTCCTGCGCTGGCCGGCGAGGCGCATCC
>VGRX01000063.1 GCA_016875215.1 Deltaproteobacteria bacterium | reverse complement strand
GGGGGGGGAGCCCCCCCCCACTGGAGGCAGGCCGTCCCGTCGCAGGAATCCCCCAGCACGAACAGGTCACCCACCCCTTTGCCCCAGAACTCCACCGACACCACGTCATCCTGGTAGGCCACGAACTGGAACGCCACCTCCGGCCCGGCAAAGGCCTGCCATGGCATGCAGGAGTAGTCCACGACCTCGTTTACGGCCCCCTCCAAACTTCCCGACAGCGTCTCATCGCAATGGAACGTCCCGATGACCGGGCACCCGGCCCGTGAGGCGCCGGGGGCAAGCAGGGCAAGGGTACAGGCGCATACCATCATTGTGCGAAGAAGCGAGAAGTGCATGGGCGAATTCCTCCCTGCAGGGCCGTCGTCCGGCGCCATCTTACCCAAACTCAGCCCGCTCCGCAAAGCGGATCCTCGCGAATGCAGCCTTGCGCAACCTCCTGGCGTCGGCTACAGTCACTCACGTCCCGGAGGTGAAGCGTGGGGCGCAGGAAACGGCTGCTGGGAAGGCTGCGGCTCGTGTGCGATTCGGTCGCACAGACCTGCCGACTCACTCTGCTGCTGTACCGCGCGGACGACTGCATGCGGTCGGCAGCCGCCATCTCCTACTACGCGCTGCTCTCGCTCCTTCCGTTTCTCATTCTCATCCTCTCGGCCCTCGGGTTCGTGATGCACGCGCTCGGGGCCGACTACTCCTCGCAGGAGGAGTTCATCCAGTCGGTGTTCGAGACCACCGGCCACGTGCTGCCGTTCATCAAGGAAGACCTGGCGCAGCGGCTCCGGGAACTCATCGATGCCCGCGGCGCCATGGGAATCGTCGGCCTGGTTGCCCTGGCATTGACGTCCAGCCTGGTCTTCGGGGCAATCGAGGACGCACTGAACCGGATCTTCGGCGTCAACGGAAGCCGTCACCTCCTGGTCTCGAAGCTCCTCTTCATCGGATTCATCGGCAGCCTCGGCGTGTTTGCAGTCACCAGTCACTACGTGCTCGTCTTCGCAGATTCATTTGCCGCTGCGGCGGGGGGACGCCCGCTCCACGAATACCTCTACACCAACGTGCTCTTCGGCAAGCTGCTTGCCTACGCCGGCACCCTCGTGGGTTTCCTCGGGCTCGTGACCTACTTCTGCCGCCGGCGCCTGCGGTTCAAATACCTGGTGGTCGGTGCGAGCCTCTTCTTCCTGCTCTTCGAGCTCGCCAAGTGGGTGTTCTCGTTCTACCTCGAGCACATCGCCCAGCTCTCCACGCTCTACGGAAGCCTCAGCACCTTCGTGGTGCTCATCGTCTGGACCTTCTACACGATATGCATCTTCCTGGCCTCGGTGGTCGTGGTCAAGGTGCTCAACGATTACGGATTCTGGGCCCTCGAGCCGGATGAGATCGCACTGGAGACCATCCGTGTCTCGGAAGTGACCGGCCTGGGCGAAGACGACGTCGGTCCCGGCGAGTAGAACCGAAGGAGGCGTTTGTCCTTCGTGTTGAGCGACGATGTTTAGCTGTACAACATCTTGCGGGCCAGGGCCGACACCTGCGTGCGCACGTCGGAGCTCTTGGCCAGGATACGAAGCTGGTTCTGCCCCAGGCGCCGCAGCAGCGTGGGCAGCAGATCCTGCGGCGTCGACGGGTTCTTCACCAGGTTCATCACCACCTGCGGAGAGGAGCTCCATACCCGGTTGCCGGCAATCATCTGGATGGCCTCCTTCGACAGGCCGGCCAGCTTCGAGTATTCCGTGACCTCCTCGCTCGTGATGCGCGGATTCATGAGCACGAACACGTGGATCCCCTTCATCCGATCCCGGATGAGCAGGTTGCGCACGACCTGGTTTCCCCCCCGGGCCAGCTTCTGCTTCTCCGGCACGCTCGCACTCTGGATCTGCTTGTAGATGTCCTCGGATTCCTGCGGAGCGCTGCCCCTTGCAGCGCTGTCCTGTGGAATGCTGCCGCCCTGCGCCGTGCCCTCGGGCAGCTTCTCGCCCAGGTCGTCCTCACGGGTTGTCTCGCTCCGTGCGATCTCTTCCTCCGATTCCTCCAGGAACTGCCGGATCAGCGCCAGATCGAGAGAGCCGGAAAGCTGCACGAGACACTCGTACGGTCCCGAATGCCGGATGACCGTCCCGGTGTGGAGCAGCGAGCGATTGCCGGGAAGCAGCAGCTCGACCTCCACCACGGACATCAACGGGGGCAGCGGTGTGGCTCGGATCGGACAGACCCCGAGCTTGAGGTAGTCGCCAAGCACGGTGCGCAGTTTCCCGGGATCCGTCAGCTCCACGCGATACGCCTTGCTCATTCGCAACCTCCGCCTTCTACTCTGGCACCAAACCCCCGCTCCCGTCAAGCGGACGATCCGGGTCGGGTGCAACCGATTGCTGCTGGGTTGACGAGCAGGCCTGTTGCGGCCCCTCGCTCCGGGAGCCACTTTCTCAACGGCCCCTCACGGTCAGGGCTCTGACAGCCTCCTGGAGCGCCCCGCAGTCAACCCGAGAGTGATGCCTTACGGGTCGGGTGTGATCGGCGGCGTGGCAAGCGCTGGGCCACGGTGGGATCGAGCGGAGGTCCCTGCGGCGACCGAACTCCGATAGTGTTGGGTCACTACCCGAGTTACGACGCGAAAAGCGACGCAACTCCAATGGTGATGGGTCACTACCCGAGTTACGGCGCGAAAAGCGACGCAACTCCAATGGTGTTGGGTCACTATCCGAGTTACGACGCGAAAAGCGACGCAACTCCGATGGTGTTGGGTCACTACCCGAGTAACGTCGTGAAAAGCGACGCAACTCCGATGGTGTTGGGTCACTATCCGAGTTACGTCGCAGGAGGGGGGAATCCGGCAGTGCACTACGGGTCCGACTGGAGTACGCCTGCTCCAGCGGGTGGAGCAGAGATTGTCCAGGGGGAGCGCGCCTGCTCCCGCGTACGAGGGATTCCGGTACGGACGGGCCGAGGTCGCATCATTCCCGGGCATCACCGCACACCCGCATGGGAGGTCGCTTCCAGGGGTGGTCACGCACTTTTCTTGGGGTTTGCGGTCCCCGTGGTACGATTCTTGCTCACTGTCGGGCGGCCAGGCGTATCTTGGCTGTTGACAGCGCCTCGAGTCGCTGGCATGTTGTGACGCCCTTGGGAGGTATGGAATCATGGGTTCCTCGGAACCGAAAGGATTTGGCGGGGAGGGAGTCCAGCCCGGTGCAGGTGACGGCCGGGGCGAGGGACACCCCGAGCCTGCCCGCTGGCTCGACAACCTTGCCCCGTACGACCCGGTTTCCTCGCTCGAGAAGATCTGGGCCCGCCCGCAGCAGGTCCCGTTCAAGCTGGACTGGAACGAGTCGACCATCCCTCCGTCACCCGGCGTGTACCAGGCGATCGTGAGGTTTCTGAGCCATTCGAACCACCTCAACTGGTACCCCGAGCTGGGAAGCCGCAGCCTCTGTCACGCCCTCTCGGCCTACGTCGACCTCCCGCCGGAGGACATCCTCGTCACCAACGGCTCCGACGATGCGCTGGAGCTGGTCTGCAAGACCTACCTCGAGCCGGGCAACAAGTTCGTCGTTCCGATGCCGACCTACACCCACTTCCTGGTCTACGTGGAAGCCCGTGGGGCCGAGGTCGTGCCGTTCTATTCGTCCGACCTGTTCGATGCCGGCGTGGACGATCTGGCCGACGTCATCAGCGATGACACCAAGCTGGTCTACCTGGTCAACCCGAACAACCCGACCGGAGTGACCTACAGGGCCGACCGTGTGGCTCGGCTGCTCGAGCGGTACCCGCGTACCCTCTTCCTCGTGGACGAGGCCTACTTCGAGTTCCACGGAGAGTCGGTCGTCGGGTTGGTCGGCCACTTCGACAACATCGTCGTGACCCGCACCTTCTCCAAGTGCTTCGGCATCGCCGGGCTGCGCATGGGCTACCTGTGCACCGGACCCGCGACGATGCGTCAGCTCAAGAAGTTGTTCAACCCCAAGAGCGTGAACCGGCTCGGCCAGATCGCTGCCATGGCCTGCCTCCAGGACCTGGAGTACTACCGCAACTTCGTGCGGGAGGTGACCGAGGCCAAGGAGATCTTCCGCTCCGCGATGGCCAGGCGGGGGCTCAACGTCATCGTGACCCCGGCCAACTTCGTCAACATGAAGGTTCCGGATCCGGCCCGTTTCTGCCTTCTCCTCGAGGAGGAAGGGATCTACGTGCGTGACCGGAGCAGCCTGCCCCGGATGGAATCGTACGTGCGGGTCAGCATCCCGTCCGTGTCCCAGGTGCACGAAGTGATCCGACGTATCGATCGGGTGCTTGCCCGCCTGTAGTCCGAATGTGAGACGTGCGTTGTGTGCGGGAGGGGGCGGTCCCTTCCGGTCTGCTACCCGAGCTTCTGCCCGACGCCCAACCGCGCCCCCTGAAGGAACTGTGCAGTCGGCAGGCGCTTCCTGCCCTCGAGCTGAAGGCTGCCGATGGCGACGGCCCCCTCTCCGCATCGAACCAGGAGCCCCTCGGACGGGGACGCTGCGAGGACGGTACCCGGCACCTCCGCTCCTTCGTGCGGAACCACGGCCAGCGGGGGGAAGAGCTTGAGCCGCCGTCCCAGGAGCTTCGTCTCGGTGCCGGGCCAGGGGTGGAATCCGCGAGCCCGATTGGAGAGCACGGCAGCCGGGAGCGCCCAGTCCACCAGGGCATCCTCCTTCCTGAGGATCGGGGCGAGCGTGGCCCGCTCGTGATCCTGCGCAACCGCATCCAGCCGTCCGGCCAGGAGGTCGGGGAGATGGCGCATCAGGAGGTCCGCACCGGCCCGGGCGAGCCGGTCGTGCAGGATGTCCGCGGTCTCCTCCGGCCCGATCGGGACCACGGTCCGGGCCAGCACGGGCCCGGTGTCGAGCCCGGCGTCCATCTGCATCAACGAAACCCCCGTCTCCCGCTCCCCGTTGGCGATGGCCCACTGGATCGGAGCCGCACCGCGGTACGCGGGCAACAGCGACGCATGGACGTTGATACACCCCCGCCGGGGCAATGCCAGGAGCTCCGGCGGCAGGAGCCGGCCATAGGCAGCGACCACGCAGAGTTCGGGCTGCAACGCGGAAAGCTGCTCGGCAAACGCACCTCTCAGCCGCTTTGGCTGACAGATGGACAGCCCCTCGCCCGAGGCAAACTCCTTGACCGCGGGCGGAAGCGGCCGGCACTCCCGCCCCCGGGGCTTGTCCGGCTGGCACACCACTGCGCAGACCGGGTAGCCGCCATCCACGAGGGCCTTCAGGATGACCACGGCGAGATCCGGCGTCCCCATGAAGACCAGGCTCATACTTCGAGCTCCCGCTCCTTCTTCTTGCGGAAGTCACGGGCCACCATGCGCCGCTTGAGCGGAGGCAGGTAGTCCAGGAGGAGCTTCCCTTCCAGGTGATCGATCTCGTGCTGGATCGCGACGGCCAGGAGTCCCTCGCACCGAAGCTCGAACGGCTCCCCGGCCGGACTGAGCGCCTGCACCACAACGGTCGCCTTCCGCTGCATGATCACGGACAGCTCGGGCAGGCTCAGGCACCCCTCGTCCCACTCGACGATACCGTCCGACTCGATGATCTTCGGGTTCACCAGCACCAGCGGACTCTTGCCCCGCTCCTCCCCGGACGCCGCATCGATCACGATGAGACGCCGGCTCACCCCGACCTGCGGGGCCGCCAGACCGACTCCGTCGTTGGTGTACATGGTCTCGAGCATGTCCGCTGCCAGCCGGGCCAGCTTCTCGTCGAACACCGTGACCTCGGCGCACTCCTCCCGCAGGACGGAATCGGGATAGGTTCTCAGCACCAGCCGTGCCATCCGGCTACTCCTGCGCTTGCCGACGGACCCGCCAGGTAGAACCCTGCGGCGAGTCCATCAGGTCGATGTTGCGGGCGGAAAGCTCGGTGCGGAGCGCATCCGCCCGGGCGAAATCCTTCGCCTGCCGGGCCGCCCACCGTTCCGCGATGACCCGCTCGATGTCGACGACGTCGAGCCCCAGGCGGGCCACGTCCCGGTCCCGGATTTCGGACAGCACCGTGGCCGGCGGACGCTCCAGGATTCCGAAGATGCCGGCAGCCTCGGCAAGCACCTTGCGGATCGCGGACAACGTCTCGATGCGCCCGGGGGTCTTGCGCTTGCGGGCCACCCAGTCGTTGGCCGCCCGGCACAGCTCGAACAGGTGCCCCAGCGCGGCAGCGGTGTTGAAATCGTCGTCCATTGCCTCGCCGATGGCCCCCCGGACCCGCGCTACGTCGGCTGCGGCCTCTCCACCCTCCGGACCGCCGTCGGCCAGGGCTGCCTCCACCTTTCCCACCGTCTCGATCATGTACTCGATCCGTCCCGTGGCCTCGTCCAGGTTGCGGGCCGAGTAGTTGATCGGACTGCGGTAGTGAGTGGAGAGCAGGAACATCCGGATCGCCTCCGGATGGTACAGGGCGAGCACGTCGCGGATGGTGAAGAAATTGCCGAGCGACTTCGACATCTTCTCCTGGTCCACGTTGACGAAGCCGTTGTGCAGCCAGTAGCGGACGAACTCCTTTCCCGACGCGGCCCGGGACTGGGCGATCTCGTTCTCGTGGTGCGGGAACACCAGGTCCTTGCCGCCACCGTGGATGTCGAACGTCTCGCCCAGGTGGCGGGCACTCATCGCAGAGCACTCGATGTGCCATCCCGGCCGTCCCCGCCCCCAGGGCGATTCCCACCACGGCTCGCCGGGCTTGGCCGGCTTCCACAGCACGAAGTCGAGCGGGTTGCGCTTGTTCGGGTCCTCGTCGACCCGCTCGCTGGCCCCTGCAACCATGTCGTCCAGGTTGCGCTTGGAGAGCTGGCCGTACTGCGGAAAGCTGTCGATGGAGAAGTACACCGAGCCGTCCGGCGCCGCATACGCGTGCCCGTTCCCGATGATCCTCTCGACGAGCGCGATGATCTCCGGGATGTGGTCCGTGACCCGCGGCTCCACGTCGGGATGCAGGCAGCCCAGGGAATCCATGTCGCGGTGGAATGCCTCGATGTTGCGCGTGGCCAGATCCACCGGGGCATCCCCTGTCTGGGCCGCCCGGTTGATGATCTTGTCATCCACGTCCGTGAAGTTCCGCACGTAGCGGACCGAGCGGCCGGAGCCCCGCAGATACCGGTAGACCACGTCGAACGCGACGTAGCACCGGGCATGTCCGATGTGGCTCAGGTCGTACACCGTCACTCCGCAGACGTACATGCCGACCTTCCCTTCCTGGAGAGGCACGAAGTCCTCTTTGCGTCCTGTGAGCGTGTTGAAGATCTTGAGTCCCATGTCATCTCCCGGATTCGCCTGGGGCCATTCCGGTCCAGGCAGCGAATCACCCGTTGGAATTCTGAGGATCACCGGCTCGAAGTCAAGCCATTTGCATCGGCTCTTCCCGTTCGCCCCCCATCGGGGCACGCCCTGACCCGCAAACCATGAAGATGGGCGCGGTCGTCTCTTCCTGGCCCCCGGACCCCGGACCCTGTGTGCTGCTAGAATAGATTAAGCCGGATGCCCCCTGTAGTCCCCCAATCGAAGCCGCTTCTCGGCAGTGCGAAGAGACCGCGGGCATACAGAGCGAGCCCGTCCACGATCCGGACGTTGAGACCTGCGGACAGGCGGGCCGAGTACCCGACCGACGACAGCTTCACCGGCGATTCCTCCGTCGTGGTGTGCCCGTCCGGAAGATCCGCGGTCATCCCCTCGAGCTGGAACCCGGCCGCGGCCAGGAAGGACACACGCCCGAGGGTCGCCTGGAAGCCTGGCTGCGCGCACAACGTCCACGCAAGGACCGAATCGACCTCGTAGAGGGCCATGGTGCCCTTGCCTGCCACCGGCTGCCCCTCGCCACCGTCCGGAAGGTAGACATTGAAGGCCGCGTACGCAGGCGAGACTGCGGGAAAGAGGACCGAAGAATCCAGCGACACGAAGAAGAACCGCCCGAGCTGGTAGCCGCCTCCCATCTCGAACCCGGCCACCGGGATCGAGCGCACCTTCTCGACGAGGAGATCCTTCCGCTCGAACTCGGGTATCAGGTTGCGGAACGCACCGCCGGCAAACAGGAAGAACCCGCCGGACCCCCCGGGCTCGGGAAGCGGCGGCAGCTCCGGCTCGCTCCTGGGCTTCGCCTCCTCCCAGAAGGTCGGGGGCTCTGCCGGGGGCGGCTCTGCAGGAAGCTCGGGGCGCACCTCATCGAGCTCCAGGTTCAACACACCGGTCAGGTTGCTCGCGGTTCGATCCTTGTAGATCACCGGGACCTCGACCACGCGGGTCTGGTACCCCGGCAGCTCGGCCGCCACCTGGTAGTACAGGATGTTGTTTCGCACCGGCGAAATCTGCGTGAACACAACCGGGATCCCCCGGCCCGTCTCACCCACCAGGACGCCGTTCACGCGGACGCGCGCTCCGGCCGGGGCCGTGTTGATCACCAGGACCTGGTCGAACTCGATGGAAAGCGGGACCGGCAGCACGTAGCGGTAGCCCGGGGCGCCCGCGGGGCAGAGATAGGACGAGGGAGTCATCGATGCCCAGTCCTTGGAGACCTCCGCCTTCCCGGCACACCCGGACGCAGCGACCCAGAGGTTCACCTCCCGATCCATGAAGAACTGCCGGTCCAGCCGCTCCGCAGGGACCGCTGCCATGGCGTCGATCGTGGGGATCTCGAACTGGAAGTCCCCCCCCAGAGAAGCAGGCTTCTTCTCCACGAGGGTGGAGATTCCAAGTACCCTCGGCGCCAGGTCGAGAAAGCCGCTGAACTGGTGCGCCGATACCGCAACCCGGGAGAACTGCTTCGTCCCGACGGCAGCGAGCTGGGCCTTCAATTCGATCCGCTCGCCGGGCTCAATCCGCCCGTTGCCGTTGCCGCGGGACTGCCCGGCAGCATCGTCGTCCACCTTCAGCCCCGCGATCTCCAGCAGCGGGAGCTTCCCCACCGGCAACGAGAAGTAAGTCATCGAGGCCGGCGCCCCGGGAGCCTCGATCACCAGCGCCAGCGAAACCGAGCCGGACGCCAGCCCGGGGGCCAGCACCAACCCGAACGTGCCCACCGTGGCATGCTCCCCCGGGCTCAGGTCCGCCAGCGGGGACGGCGGGCCGATCGACAGCGCCTTGTCGCATCCCGCAGGCGAAAAGACCGGCGCTTCCGGGTCCAGCGGCGGCCAGATGGGACACAGCGTGTCCTTCTCTCCAACGACCGCCAGCCGGGCCGTCGCCCCCTGGTAGGTCTGCTTCTGCGAGCGGTTCACGATAGAGAGCTTGAGGTCGACCCACTCGCCGGGATCGGGGTGGCCGTTCGTCCCGCCCACCATCCCCCGGTCCGCAGCCAGCCAGACCATGGCCTTGTCCGCTCCGATGTCCCCCGTGCGCTTGCCGACCCTGGCGCCGGACACCGCCACCTTGCCCTTGGCGTAGGGTGAGCCCAGCGGCACGTTGCACCAGGTGCGCAGGTACTCCTGCACGAACGCAGGCCCCCCGTTGCGCTGCGCCAGCGCGGCCAGCTCAGCAGCCAGCACCCCGTCCCCGGACAACTCGGTCAGGCAGTTGAGGAGACGCTGGCCGCCGCTGTTTCCGGAAAGGACCCTGTCCACCCCTTCCGTCGCAAGCGATACCACCGCGCTGCGCACCGCCTCGAAGCCCTGCGCTCCATCGTTCGTCCGCTGGAAGTAGCCGGTGAGGATCGCGTTGTAGGCCCTGTAGCTGGCCTCGAGCTTCTCGGTCAGGTGCTCGGTCGACGGAATGCCCGGCGCCACCTCGCCGGAAGACTCGGGAGCCCCCTGCGAATCAGAGCCCGGGCCGACGACTCCCGTTCCCGTCGCCTCCTGGGCCAGGCCGGCCGCGGAGCAGAGAACCAGGACAACCGACGCCGCCAGAATGACGAGACTCCATCGTCGAAAACAGAACACGTTCATGGCTCCCCTCGCTTGACTCAAGCCAGTAAGTGATCCTAGCAGGCTCCGGCCCGGCACTCAAGCGTCGCGAGAATCCCCGGATCGTTGCTTAATCCCGGCAGTTTCTATATCATCAGCATTGCTGAAGATCAGAGGGGGGGCTTCATGACGACAAGAAGGCTGGGAGCTTGTTTGGCAACGCTGGCGTTCACGTGTGCAGCGTGCAGCACGGGGACGCTCACACCCACCGGTGACGCCAACGACGTACCCAAGACGGAATCCGTCCTACCTGGCGAAACGACGGACGCCGCTCCGGACGTGCACATCGTCAAGCCCGACATCATCGGCGATGCCAGAGCGGACGGGAAGTGGGAAGTGCTCGACGGAATCCTGCCCGACATGCTCCTGCCGGACGTGAAGCCGGACTGCGACTCGTCCCCCTACCCGTTCGGGTGCCCGTGCGTTCAGAATGGAGACTGCCAGTCGGGATTCTGCGTGGAGGGTACCGACGGAAAGGTGTGCAGCATGAGCTGCGTGGACGAATGCCCGGTCGGCTGGAGCTGCGTCCAGGTGCCCGGCTCGTGCCCGGATTGCCAGTTCGTCTGCATCTCCCGCTGGCTCGACCTGTGCCGCCCGTGCATGAGCAACCCCGATTGCCAGCAGGGCGGGTTCACTGCAGGAAACCTGTGCGTCAACTGGGGAGCGGCGGGCTCCCCCTGCGGTACCGGGTGCGCCAAGGCGGATGACTGTCCCAAAGGCTTCATCTGCCAGGAGGTCGAGGTCAAGGGGGGAACTTCCCAGCTCTGCATGCCTGCCGACGGTGAGTGCGAGTGCACCCCCCATTTCCAGGATGTCCAGGCGCAGACGACCTGCTTCGTGCAGAACGCGATCGGCAAGTGCGTCGGGGAGCGCTACTGCACCGATGACGGCTTGACCGAATGCGATGCCGCAACCCCGGCCAAGGAGATCTGCGACGGCCTGGACAACGACTGTGACGGCATGAAGGACGAGGACGCGGACATCTGCACCGGCGGCAAGCAGTGCAAGTGCGTCGGCCAGGACTGTTCGTGCAAGTGCCCCGACGGCCTCCTCGAGTGCGAGACCGGCTCGTGCATCGACGTCCAGAGCAGCGTCGCCCACTGCGGCGCCTGCGAACAGCCCTGCCTCGCAGACAACGTCGAGACCTACACCTGCCAGGCCGGCGTCTGCAAGATCGTCAAGTGTCAGGCCGGATACGAGAACTTCGACAAGCAGTTCCCCAACGGCTGCGAATGCAAGATCATGCCCGAGATCTGCGACGGCAAGGACAACGACTGCGACGGCGCGGCCGACGAGGGAGAGGAGACCTGTCCCGGCAAGGGAGAGTGCAAAGGGACCTGCGTCGAAGGGGTCTGCCAGTGCTCCACCGGCTGCGACTACTGCAGCGGGATGTGCGTCCCGATCATCGACTACTTCGAAGATCCCATGAACTGCGGCTACTGCGGCAACAAGTGCGCGCTGGACAACACCGCGGTCCACGGCTGCGAGGGGGGCAACTGCACCCCGATCACCTGCAAGAACGGTTTCTCCGACTGCAACCAGCAGCCGGGTGACGGGTGCGAGTGGACCATCATCCAGGAGCTCTGCAACTGCGTCGACGACGACTGCGACGGCGAGATTGACGAGCAGCCCATGTCGGATTGCGCTCCGCCCAAGCTCTGCGAGGGGTGCTTCTGCCAGTGCCCGAAGGACGACCCCAACGTGATGGACTGCGGCGATACCGGCTGCAAGAACATCGCCACCGACCCCGCCAACTGCGGCTGGTGCGACAATGCCTGCTCCACCATGGACTGGCCCAACGTCAAGCAGTACGGCTGCCAGGACAAGAACTGCGTCCTCCTCGGCTGCCTGCCCGACTGGTTCGACACGAACAAGATGCCCTGGGACGGGTGCGAGTGCAAGAAGACCGCCAACATCGAGCTGTGCGACATGGAGGACAACAACTGCGACGGCCAGGTCGACGAGGAGCCGCTCTCCGACTGCAAGCCTCCCAAGAAGTGCCAGTGGGGGACCTGCGCCTGCCCCATGGACCAGCCCAACCTCCAGGAGTGCGAGCCCGACAAGTGCATCGACACGAATGCCGTTGCAGCCCACTGCGGCTTCTGCAACAACGCCTGCGCCCTTCCCAACGTGACCTTCCAGAAGTGCGAAGGCGGTCAGTGCGTGGTCTCCGCGTGCAAGCCAGGCTTCAAGGACTGCAACGTCATGCCCTTCGACGGGTGTGAGTTCGAGGTGAAGCCGGAGGAGTGCAACGGCTTCGACGACGACTGCGACGGCGAAATCGACGAGGGGTCGATCGGCGTCGGCCAGCCGTGCGACAGCGGACTTCCCGGCCTCTGCCAGCAGGGGGTGCAGCAGTGCACCAACGGGGCACTGAACTGCAAGTCCAACATCACGCCCGGCCAGTTCAACGAGGTGTGCGACAACAAGGACAACAACTGCGACGGCCAGATCGACGAGAGCAACCCCGGCGGCGGCGGCCCGTGCACCGTCCAGGGGCTCAAAGGGGAATGCAAGCTGGGCGCGCTCGAGTGCATCAACGGCACCCTCACCTGCCAGCAGACCGTGTTCCCGCAACCCGAGGAGTGCGACGGCAAGGACAACGACTGCGACGGCATCGTCGACGGCATGGAAGAAGACTGCTTCACCATGTGCGGCAACGGCAAGAAGAAGTGCAACGGCGGCCTGTGGGGGCTCTGCTCCGCCATGGCCCCGAAGAACTGCAAGAACTGGACGACCTGCGTCATGGAGGACATGTGCGTCATCTCCTGCCCCACCGCTCCCCAGGAGCAGTGCAACAGCATGGATGACAACTGCGACGGCAAGATCGACGAGACGTTCGCCTGCCAGGTCGGACAGACCAAGTCGCAGAAGTGCGGCAACTGCGGCACCCAGAACTCAACCTGCTCAGGGAACTGCTCGTGGGGCCCCTGGGAGATGTGCCAGGGAGAAGGAGTCTGCACCCCCGGCCAGTCCAAGGTCGAGGGAGGCTGCGGCAACTGCGGCCAGCAGCAGTATACCTGCAATGCCTCCTGCCAGTGGCAGCCCTCCACCTGCCTCAACCAGGGCATCTGCTCACCCGGCTCCAGCAAGACCGAGGGCTCGTGCGGCAAGTGCGGCAAGTACCAGTACACCTGCTCCGGTTCCTGCCAGTGGGTCCAGGGCTCCTGCACCGGCGAAGGGGTCTGCTCCGTCGGCCAGACCAAGACCGAGGGGACCTGCGGCAACTGTGGCCAGCAGCAGTACACCTGCTCCGGATCCTGCCAGTGGCAGACCTCCAACTGCCTGAACCAGGGCATCTGCAAGGCCGGGTCGACCAAGTACGAAGGAAGCTGCGGCAACTGCGGCCAGTATCTCTACACCTGCTCGAACTCGTGCACCTGGGTCCAGGGCTCCTGCGCCAACCAGGGGGCGTGCAAGCCGGGGGACAAACAGGCCTGCGACGGGTGCAAGGCCAAGGTGTGCTCTCCAAGCTGCCAGTGGGGAAGCTGCGGCGGCGCCACCATGTGCGGCTCGAATTCACCCGGCACCGGCGGGTGCTACTGCGACTCCGCCTGCGTCGCGGCCGGAGATTGCTGCCCCGGCTCGGGCGCCAACAGCGCCTGCACTCTGTGCGGCTTTGGGTGCTACTCCTGCGAGAAGTACACCGAATGCGGCGGCAAGGGCGGGCTCTCCTGCTGGTGCGATTCCCAGTGCTCTACGAGCAAGGATTGCTGCAAGAACGCGAACAGCGCCTGCGGCGTGAAGGACACTTGCGGAGAGAAGTGCGGGCAGAATCCCGCCGGCTGGACGTGCGGATGCGGAAGCTGCGGCTTCTGGCCGTGGGATCCCGCATGCTGCCCGGACAAGGGCAACTGGGGCTGTTGATTTCATCTCGCCGCTGGCGCCCCAGGCAGGGCCTGGTGCCATCTCGCCGCTGGCGCACGGCCGTTCACGGACCGTCTGATCCGCTCCGGACCATCCCGCGCCGTCGGTTTCCAATCTCGCCGCTGGCGCCAGGCAGGGCCTGGTGCCATCACGCCGCTGGCGCACAGCCGTTCACGGACCATCTGATCCGCTACGGACCATCCCGCGCCGTCGGTTTCCAATCTCGCCGCTGGCGCCAGGCAGGGCCTGGTGCCATCACGCCGCTGGCGCCAGGCAGGGCCTGGTGCCATCACGCCGCTGGCGCACGGCCGTTCACGGACCATCTGATCCGCTACGGACCATCCCGCGCCGTCGGTTTCCAATCTCGCCGCTGGCGCACGAGCGGCGGAACAGCGGCCCGGGCAACGCCGAACATTCCGGTCGAAAACGGCGCGCATCCTGCTATAATGCGCCGGATTTCGCCGGTCCCCTCTGGCGGGGACGGCCGACAAGGCTGGGGGAAACCATGGCAAGCCCGTTCACCGGAACCGACCTCGACCTGCTGAGCATCAACACCCTGCGTGCGTTGTGCATCGACGTCATCCAGAGGGCCAACTCGGGCCATCCCGGATTGCCGCTGGGCGCCTCGCCCATGGCCTACGTGCTGTGGAGCCGCCATCTCAAGCACGACCCGGCGCGGCCCGACTGGCCCGATCGGGACCGGTTCGTGCTGTCCGCCGGGCACGGAAGCTCCATGCTCTACAGCCTGCTCCACCTCACGGGCTATCCTCTGTCTATGGAGGATCTGCATCAGTTCCGCCAGTGGAGCAGCCTGACGCCGGGGCACCCGGAGTATCACCTGACAGCGGGCGTGGAGGCGACCACGGGGCCGCTGGGCCAGGGATTCGCAAATGCCGTCGGCATGGCCCTGGCCGAGCGCTTCCTGGCCCATCTGTTCAACCGCACCGGCTACCCCGTGGTCGACCACTACACCTACTCGATTCTCGGCGACGGCTGCGTCATGGAAGGCGTGACCTTCGAGGCCGCTGCCCTGGCCGGTCACCTGCGCCTCGGGAAGCTCATCTGCCTGTATGACTCCAACGACGTCACGCTCGACGGCCCCGCTGCGCTGGCGCTCAGCGAGAATGTCGGCGCTCGCTTCGATGCCGCGGGCTGGCAGGTCCTCCACGTGGAAGACGGGGACCACGACGTCGCGGCCCTCGACCGCGCAATCGAGGCTGCCAAGGCCGATACCGAGCACCCGTCGCTCATCGTCGTGAAGACGACCATCGGATACGGGTCCCCCGGCAAACAGGGGACCAGCGCGTGCCATGGCAGCCCCTTCGGAGCGGCCGGCGTGGCCGAGATCAAGCGCACGCTCGGGCTCGACCCGGACAAGCACTTCCACGTTCCGGACGAGGTGCTGGCCAACCTCCGCACTGCCGTGGCACGGGGTACGGAGCGCTCGCGGGCATGGGACAGGCGCTTCGCTCAGTGGGCGGACAGGCATCCCGACCTGGCCCGCACGTGGGGTCAGGTGCACAACGGAGAGCTGCCCGATGGGTGGGATCGTGGCCTGCCCCAGTTCAAGGCCGGCGACTCGATCGCCACACGGGCGGCCGGCGGCAAGATCCTCAATGCCCTCGCCACCGCCGTTCCCTGGCTCATCGGAGGCGACGCCGACCTGTCCTGCTCCACCGCGACGGCACTCAGGGGGATGGGAGATTTCGATGGGAGGACCGGAGAGGGACGCAACATCCACTTCGGCGTCCGTGAGCATGCCATGGCCGCGATCGCCAACGGCATCGCCTACCACGGCGGGGTGAAGACGTTCGCTTCCACGTTCTTCGTGTTCTCCGACTACATGCGGCCGGCCCTGCGGCTGGCAGCGATGAACCGCCTGCCGGTGATCTGGGTCTGGACGCACGATTCGGTGGCCGTGGGCGAGGACGGCCCGACCCACCAGCCGATCGAACACCTGGCCGCGCTCCGGTGCACTCCGGGGCTCGTCCTGCTGCGGCCCGCAGATGCGGCCGAGACCGTCGAAGCCTGGAAGGTCGCGATCGAGTCCCGGGACACGCCGGTCGGCCTGGTGCTCTCACGCCAGCCCCTCCCGGTGCTGGACCGCGACAAGGTGGGGGGCGCGGCCGGACTGCGCCGGGGAGCCTACGTGCTCCAGGACCCGGTGGACCAGCCGCTGCAGGCCATCCTGATCGCTACCGGAAGCGAGGTCCACGTGGCCCTTGCCGCGGCCGGCCTGCTGGCCGATGGGGGCATCGGCGCCCGGGTCGTATCCATGCCGTCGTGGGAGCTGTTCGAACGGCAGCCTCGGGAATACCGGGACAGTGTTCTTCCCCCATCCGTCCAGGCCCGCGTCTCAGTGGAGGCGGGGGTGACGTTCGGCTGGCAGCGCTACGTCGGCAACCACGGAATCGCCCTCGGCATCGACCGGTACGGTGCCTCCGCACCTTGCGAGACCGTGATGGAGAAGCTCGGCATGACCCGCGCAGCCGTGGCCGAGGCCGTCCGCCAGGTGCTGCGAAACCTGGAGCCGTAGTCGCTTCGTCCCCGCCGGAGGCTCAGGCTTTCAGCGCCGAGCTTGCAGGGGCCTTCTCCGATTCCTTGCACATGAGATACAGGCAGCGAAGGATGTGGGAATCGGTATCTGCATAGAGGTGCAGGCTGCCGCCCAGGCAGATCGACCACCACTCGCACTCCTTGCACTCGTCCTTCCTTGTCCACGAGCGGTCACGGAAGATCCGGTACTTCTCGTCCCAGACCGTCTTGAGCCGGTCATCCTGGATACGTCCCTGGTCGAACGCATCGGTCAGCTCGGGGCATGCGCTGAGGCGGCCGTCGTACCGCACGCCGCCGACCGTGATCCCGGCCCGGCACTGGCAGAGATAGGGCCTCACCAGCCCCTCGAACCGGTAACCGACGAACCCTTCTTCGCTGAACTCGGGTGACGGGAAGAACCGGTCCTGCCGGGACTTGCGGATCCACTCCAGCATGAACCGCACGTCCGCCACGTCCGGAATCAGCTCCGGGTGCTCGGCCGCCCGCCCGATGGGCATCACCGGAGCCACCCGCCACAGCGGAACCCGCAGCGACGACACGTACTGGCGCATCTCGTCGAGCCCGGCAACCGCAGGCTTCGTGATCGTCGAGATGATCTCGAGCTTGCCCTTGTACCCGGCCTCGAGCAGGTTCTTGATCCCCTGCTCCACCCCCTTGGAAACGCCCGGTCCCCGCAGCCTGTCGTTGATCTCCGGCAGCGCATCCATGCTCAGGGAGATCGACCCGATGCCGGCCTTGACCAGCTCCTCTGCCGCCTTGCGGTCCAGCAGCTTCGCATTCGACACCATGCCGTAGCGGAATCCGTTCTGCTTGAGCTCCCGGAACAGGTCGAAGACCCCTTCCTTCATCAGGGGCTCGCCACCGGTCACCGCAACCATGATGGATTTCGCATCGAAGTCGCCCGCCACCTGGCGCACGACCTCCCGCCACTCCGGGATCGACATCTCCTTGGCCGGCGGTCGGCCGGTGCAGCTGCTGCCGCAGTACAGGCAGGCCAGGTTGCACTGCCGGGTCACCTCCAGGAAGAGGTACTTGAGCGGATGGGTCCGGTACAGCTCGGCCACTCGCAGCTTGTGGCGCTGCCAGAGGATGTAGTTCTTGATCTTCGTGCGCAGTGACATCGGGTATCCGTCGATAGGAACCAGCGGTGACTAGTTACATCCGGGAACACCATAGAGCGGGACCGGGCCGTACCAGGCCGAGACCTCCTGCTCTGCATCCTTGGGCGTTTCGTCCGCGATGTCCACCTGCACGCCATAGAGCGGCCGGACAGCGATGTCGTCGGCAGCATCCGTCGGCACGTCCTCGACCACGTCCATCGGCGGTACGCCGTACAGCGGCCCAACCGGGATCTCCTTCTCCACATCCTTGGGAACGTCTTCGACCGCGTCCACCGGCTGCACGCCGTACAGGGGGACCATCTCGGGTTCCGCTACGTCCGGCGGGGGGGCGGTATCCACGACATCGGTCGGCTGCACGCCATAGAGCGGAACGGCCTCCGGGAGGTTCTGACCATCCTCGACGGCATCGAGCGGAGCGGGTCCGTAGTAGACCTTCAGCTCCTCGTCGACCACGCCGTCCGGCAGCGAGTCCGGAGGCACGCCGTACAGCGGCTTGGGTTCCTCTTTCTCACACCCCATGAAGAAGTTGAGCAAGGACAGCGCTGCGATGAGCAGCCCCATGACCAGCAGGGTCCGCAGCGTGCCAAGCACTCTCAGGAGCTTCCGTCCCATGCCCC
>VGRX01000062.1 GCA_016875215.1 Deltaproteobacteria bacterium | reverse complement strand
GCTCCGCTGTCCGGGTTGTACACGGTCATGTTGGTCAGCTTGGCCGCGAGTCCCTCCGCGATCTGGCTCCGGTAGTTTCCGCCCGTCCCATGTCCGTACAGAACCACGGGCCATCCGTTCTCGGGCGGGATCCCCTTGGGGACGGTCATCGAGAAGCAGATCTCCTCGAACCCCTTGATCACCGGGCGTTCGAGGGCATCCCATTCCAGGCCGCCACCGTCCTCGGGTTCCACGTACGGCTTCTCCCCTTCCTGGAAAGTCGGGATCTTCAGCAGCCCCTGGATCTCGATGAAGTTGGGGTCCTCCCCCATGCAGCCCCGCTTGTGGTCCGGACCGCTCAGGCCGTCGTCGCAGGGTGACACGGCCCCGGGCTCGCACACGACGGCCTCCACCACCTCGGGCAAGTCGATGGTATCCATCTGCTCCTTGAACTTGGCCATGCGCTCGGTCGGGTCGTACGTGGTGAACACCGCGGCTCCGGCGACAACGGCCTTTGAAAGGCCGATCATCCCGGCCTGGCTGCTGGCCAGGAACTTGCGCAGCGCAGCATACTTGTCCCAGGCGGCCTTGACGTCGGGGTCGGTCGGGATGGCATCCGCCAGCACCGCTTTCATGTCCGCGTCCTGCATGAACGGCGCCGCAGCCTCGGGCTCTTCCCCCTCCTCGGGGTCCCCGGGATCGGTCATGACCGTGTTTCCCACGATGGCAGCGTAGGTGCGGTCGCCGGCCAGCGGGCGGGCCCAGGGGACATAGATCGCCAGGTAGTTCTGGCAGATGTACAGCCCGCGGCCGGTGCTGGCCACCCAGCTCATGGAAATCGGCTTGCCATAGCTGGGGTCCTGGTCATCGGTGATGTCCACCAGGTAGATGTTCGGTGTCTTGCCCCCCTCGGGATCGCTCTTCGTCTCGAACGAGTCGAGGTCCGGCCGCATGCTGAACCGGAAGAAGACCACCGGGTTCGTGCCGAACGCCCCGAGGTCCTCGGACATGGCTTCCACGACGAGCGAGCCGATATCATACCCCACCACGCCGGGCCCGGGGGTAGAGTGGCCGGTGAGGTCGAGCTTCCCCTTGACGATCCGGATATCGTTCGGGAAGGGGAGGCGGTAGTAGTCCTTGAGCTTCTGCCCCTTGCGGGGAATCTCGAACAGCACACGCGGATCCCCGCCGATGGCGGCGGAGCTCTCGCATTCCTCCCCGATGAACAGCGGAACCTGGGCCCCCATGATGCCGCAACGGCCGTCCACGCTGCAGACCAGGCCGGCGAGACAGTCCCCTCCGTCCTTGCACTCGGCTCCGACGTCACCGGTTCCGGATGGCTGGCACGAGCCGGAGAAGGTGAGCATCTTGCAGTAGAACCCCTTCTTGCAGTCCTTGTCCGTCGTGCAGACGTCCCACTGCTCTCCTTCCCCCTCGGGCATGCACTTCTTGGGCTGGTCGAGGTGCATGGTATCGACCGAGCAGACCAGTCCGTCCCCGCAGTCGTCGGACAGGATGCAGAGCGCGTCCTGCGGCCCTTCGCCGACCACTGCACACTTGCCTTCCTGGCATTTCAGGCCGATGCGGCAGTCCGGGGCCGCCGCACAGTCTTCCCCGGGACCCTTGCCGAAGATGGTCTGGTAGGCATCGGATTCCGCCAGCGCGTCGTAGGGACCGCCCGGCGGCAGCGTCTCCCCCGTCGAGAACAGGCCCGAACAGGCCAGAAGGGCCGGAAACGGAAGTCCTGCCAGGATGCATCGCCACATGAGTTTCTCCTTCAATCGAGAACCCCCGAACTCGTTCCCAACCATGCCGACTGGAGGCCTGCTTTTCAACGACCTGCACAACGTCCTCCGGTTCATCGAACAGCGGGAGACCGTTTCCTGCAGCCAGCAGCCGGCTCTCTGCTGCCACAGGCGTGCCCATGAAGGCGACCTGCTCAGCGGTTGTTCCAAATCCCCCGCATTTCACGCCCCATCTCGGCGCTCCAGCCCTCCATCGGCGCCTCGATCTGGCGCTGGTAGCTCCGCACGACCGACGAGGCGACCCAGCCCACCATAGCCAGCGCCAGGAGCACCGAAACCACCGCCATGACGGCTTTTCGCCTGCGGGTGGCCCGCTGCAGGTGCGCACGCGACATGTCTCCAAAGGTCTTGTCCATCGTTCCGGCCTGCTCACCGGCCGCCACGAGAACCCTGTCCTCGACCCGGCAGAGCCGCCCGAGTCCGTCGGCCAGGCTCCTGCCCTCCCGGACCCGCCGAGCTGCCTCCTGAACCAGGTCACGGTTCCTGGTCGAGCCGAACACCTTTCCGCCGAGTTCCAGTGCCTGGAGGATCGACATGCCGGACCGCACACAGGCCCCCACGATCAGGAAGAACAAACCGGCCCGGGCCGGAAAAAGGAGCCTCTCCGCCTCCGCAGGCAACCGGTCGAGCACCCGGTCGACCACCGGACCCGATAACGCTGCCGAGAACCAGGCGCCGAGCCCGACGCCGGCCAGGAGCAACAGATTGGTGATCACACCGGAGACGTAGCTGCGGGTCCCCCCCAGCACGAGCTGAGGAATGGGCATGATCAGACAGGCAAGCACCAGGACCGTGACCGGGTAGGCCAGACTGACCAGCAGCCCCCGCAATTGAGTGTCCTTCTCTTCCTCGATCCGAGCCAGCTCGTCCAGCATGCTCACCAGGTCGCCGGTCTGCTCACCGGCCCCCACCAGCGCCAGCGCAACCGGCCCCAGGACGCGCTCTTGCGGCGCCAGCGCATCCGACAGGCTCAGTCCCTTGTCGATCCCGCTGCGACCCGAAGCTGCCAGCCGTCGAATCACCCCGGACGAGTTGGCCTCGATGGTGGAAAGCCCGTCGGCCAGCGGAACCCCGGCCGAGACCAGCCGGGCCAGCGAGTGGAAGAACCGCTGGCGTGCTCCGGCCAGCGGAAGGACGCGGTCGGCCAGCGCGGCCATGGCGGACCCGAGCCGCCGAACCGCCGTGCGGATTGCTTCCGGACGACGCTGTGCAGCCGAGGAAAGGTCCGGGGAAGACGTTTCGGCCTTCTGTCGGGCCAGGTACTTGGCCACGACGACTCCGCATCGTGCGCATTCGGTGGAATCGGGCTGGCGACTACCGCAGCGAGGGCAATCCATGGACCGGATTATAACAGCCGACTCCACGCGCGGGAAGACCATTTCACGCAGGCCCGCCCGCACAGAGCACCCTTGCGCGGAGGAACTGATGAGATTCCTGTTGAAATAGACGGCGCTCCGAGTATCATCGCGCTGTTACGGTGGTGCCATGGCGGAGGAACATTCTCTTCTCATTGTCGACTCGAGCGAATCGGTGCGCAAAGCGGTCCGCCTTGCGGCCGAGGGGCTCGTGGCCCGGCCGGTCGAGGCCGTCAGCATGAGCCAGGCCGCCGCGAGCCTGGCCGGCGGCGTGGACATCGTGGTCACCGAGATCTGCTTGCCCGACGGGGACGGGGAGGCCGTCCTTCGCCAGGCAAAGGCTGGGAACGACCTGGCCGTCGTGGTGGCCATGACCGCGGAGGACGACGTGTCCGGTGCGGTGGAGCTGCTCCACAAGGGGGCCTTCTCGGTGTTGTCCAAGCCCCTCTCCTCTCAGGTCACTCGCCAGGTGCTTTCCAGGGCAGTCGAGCACCATGCCGTGCTCCGGCAGAACCGCTCGGCCCGGGAGATCGAGAGACGGTACTCCGAGGACCTGGAGCAGCGGGTCACCGCCCAGACGTCACTCATAACGTCGCTCCTGGAGTTCACCAACGAGTTGAACGCGCTCGCGACGGTCCAAGAAGCCGTGGAGCTGCTGGTCGGCACATTCCGCAGGATTCTCAACTGCGAACGGATCTCGGTGCTCCTGAAGACTCAGGAAACCGGGCAGTTCGCTATAGTGCACTCCGTCGGCGTGCCGCTCGAGATGACTCGTCGGACCCTCGACCTGGAAGACGCTCCGATTGTCAAGCGAGTGGTCGAGACCGGAGTGCTCGTCCACGCGGCCGACCTCGGGCAGGACGGGAGGACCGACCGCGGCCGCGGCGCATTCGTGTCCGTGCCCCTCAGCATGAAGCGGGACGGCCATCGCGAGGTCTTCGGCGTCATCAACCTGACCGAGCGTGGATTGGGAGTACCTTTCTCCGACCATGACATCAGGCTGATCCGCTCGGTGTCGGATGCTGCATCCGTGGCCTGCTCGAACCTGCGCAATCGGCAGCAGCTCGAAAGAAGCTACTTCGACACGGTCGGCGCCCTGGCCATGGCGCTGGAAGCCAAGGACCGTTACACTCACGGTCACTCGCAACGGGTCACGAGCATGTGCATGATCGTGGCTGACGTGATGGGCTTCTCGAACCTCGATATGGACCAGATCATGTTTGCCGGCATGCTGCACGACGTGGGCAAGATCGGCATTCCCGAGGCGATACTCTGCAAGCCTTCGCAGCTCACGCGAAAGGAGTTCGAGCGTATCCGCGAGCACCCCGTCGTCGGCGAGGGGGTGGTCGGCCACATCTCCTTCCTGGCGACCGCGGCGAAGATCATCCGGCATCACCACGAGCGCTGGGACGGGAAGGGGTACCCCGACGGCCTCCGTGGGAACGCCATCGAGCTGTCCTCCCGGATCATGGCTATCGCGGATTCCTACGATGCCATGACCACGGACCGCTCCTACCGGCGAAAGCTCCCGGTACACCAGGTCATGGACGAGCTGATGAAGGGGCGGGGGACCCAGTTCGACGCGGAGTGCCTCGACCTCTTCGTGAAGCACGTGGCCGAGAGCAAGTCCATTCCCAGCTTCTTCGGAGAACGCACGGAGCGATCTTGAGATCGAGCGACGACACACGGCTGGCCGACGGAAAGCTGGTGGCGAGGTTTCGGGAGCAGGGGGACCGGAGCGCGTTCCAGGAGATCCTCGAGAAGTACGAGAACAGCGTCTACCGCTTCGGTTTCCGCATGTGCGGGCAGCGTGAGGATGCCGAGGACGTGCTCCAGGACACGTTCGTCTCCGCATTCAGGTATCTCAAGGACTTCCGGGGGGAGGCATCCCTTCTCTCCTGGCTGCTTCGGATCGCATCGAGCGCGTGCATCAAGAAGCGGCGGCTCCGCAAGAACCAGCCCCGCCAGTTCCTGGAGTTCGAGGACTCGGGCGAAACCGGTGAGTCCGGCAGTTCGAGGGCCGGGGCCGGAGGGGGCGCTACGCCGCACGACAACGTAGCGGGGGCCGAGGTGCAGGATCTCTTGCATCGGGCCGTGGCCTCGATTCCCGCACACTACAGGGCCGTGCTCGTGCTGCGGGAGATGGAAGGGCTGTCAGGCCGGGAGACGGCGGATGCGCTGGGCATTTCCGAGGGGGCGGTCAAGGTCCGTCTGCATCGGGCCCGCACCATGGTCTTCAAAGCATTCGAGGGCATGAATCATGGCCAGAAAGAAGAAAGGGCCTGAGTCAGGCCATTGCAGCAAGCTGCTCGAGCGGATGTCCCGGTACATCGAGGGGGACCTGGGCAGCGACTGCTGCGGCGAGCTGGAGAAGCACCTGGCCGAGTGCCCGGAGTGCCGCTCAACGCTTGTAGGAATGCGCCGTCTGGCCGACCTATGCAGGGAATGCAGGGAGCAGGAAGTCTCCCGCTCGCCTGATTTCAGAACCCGCCTCCTGCAGGTGCTCTTCCCCGAACCGTGAGCTTCGAACGTTCCGTGACGAATCAGCCCGGAAGCGGGGGGGGATTTCCGTGTCGTCCCTGCATCGCGCTGCCGCGGTCCGGCCGTTGCGCTGCTTCGGATTCCATGATGGTGTTGCCCTCGAAGATCACCCCCTTCTGGACATACAGAGAGGGAGTGACGATGTTCCCGACCAGGCGCCCGGGGGCATGGAGCTCCACGCAGTTCGGTGCACGGATGTTGGCGGAAACGTCCCCACGGATCACGACGTTGGATACCGAGATCTCCGCCTTGACCCGGGCGTTCTCTCCGATGATCAGCGTCCCCTTGGAGAACACCTCGCCGGTGAACTTCCCGTCGATCTGGACCACCCCCTCGAAGGTCAGTTTCCCCTCGAACTCGCTTCCCTTGCCCAGGACGGCAATGATGTCCTTCTTGTCGATTCCGTTCAGAATGGAGTCGTCCGGCATGTTTCCCCCCCAAAATGCCACGGGCCCAACCTAGAACAGCCCGCTGTGGGTGTCAACAACGATCTGGCACTTAGCCCGTGCGTGAGTCGAGGGGAAGAGAGTCCGGCCCCGCGTGAGCCGTGTCATCGGGCGCTAGCGGAACAACCCCCTACTCAATAGGTGGGTTCTCTGGTGACCGCTTCAGGCACGCGAATGCGAGCATCCGCCTGCTCACCGCAGCCAGGGAAAGATCCCTTTCTGTCCGCTGGGGTTTTCAGCATTTCACACCCTCGACGAACCCCGCAGGGCCGATTCTCATGGTAGCTTGGATGGTGCGAGCATGCAAGCGTCAGAACCGACAACCGATCCGGGTCAGAACTCCGACCGCTCCATGAGCGTTCTGCGGGCCTGTCGAGCCACGAGATGGCGCACACCGGGTGTCTCCACGATCTTCTTGAGCTCCGCGACAGACAGGAACGACAGGAGATTGGGAATCGCTTCGGGCGGGGTCTGCGGATTGAGGACCAGGTTGTTGATCACCCCGGCTGACGTTCCCCAGCGCCGGCTCTGGAGGAGGAACGTGAGCGCATCGGGCGAGAGGGTATCCATCGCGCTGAAGGCGCTCACCTCTTCCTCGGTCAGCCCGGGGTTCTTCATGACCCAGACATGAAGCGAGCGGTCCTCGTCCTTCATCAGGATGATGCGGGCCTGTCGGTTGCCCGAAATGGCCAGCTTCTTCTTCTGGTTGGCGGAGAGGGCCCCTATCCGGGCCTCCGCCGATGCCTGCGCTCCGGCCGCGGAATCCGCCTCGGCGGAATCGGGACCGCTGCCAACCGCAGCAGGCTTCTCCAGCCTATCCGTCTGGCCGACTCCCGGAACGCTGGCCGGCACCGGGGAGGCCTCCCGGGTCTCGTCCCGCTCGATCCGGTGGGCCTGCTGTCCGACCCACTCGTCCATCTGTGCGATCCGCTCGGCCCCCTGTTGTTCCCTGGGGGCAATCTCGGCCGGCGTTGGCGGTGGCGCAGGCGGGCGTGCGCCAGGAGCGCGCTGGCGCGAAATCGGCCTTGTCCTGGGGCCTGACCGCCCTGTTCCTTCCGCCCCTGCGCCGGTCTCTCCTGCCCCCAGGCTGAGCCGACGGGTTGCCGGTCTGGATGCAGCCTTCTGCGCGGCCGCCGCCAGCAGGCGGCCCACCTTCTCGGCGCAGGGGGCCGCTCGTGAGACCAACCATTCGAGATCGTTCCCGCTCGCGAGGCGGATGACGTAGGGCGCCCCCTCGCAAGGCGGCAAGGCACTCACCCGCCCCAGGATCGACGTGCCGTTCCCGTCCGGGAAGTTGAAGCGTATCTTGACCTGGGATTCCAGCGCCAGCGGGTCCGAAGTCCTCAGCAGATACTCACCGGACTTGAACATCCCCGCTGCGTCATACACTTCCCGAGGCTCGAACAGATCAACGATGAAGGCCAGGGTACCCATGGCCGCCATGATAGGCGAACGCCCCCGGTTTGGCAACGGCCAAATCCGGATGTATACTCCGGCGCATGTGGCACGGCGTCGGAAGAAGAGTGCTGGCATACCTGGTCCTCGTCGCATGCGTGGCGGGGGTCCTCTACCTTCTCCGCTCGCCGGTCCTCGACGTGCGGCTGGTCGTCGATCTGGCCGGTGCCGGTTCCCTTCACGGCAAGCCCCTGCGCCGCGTCCACGTCATCGTGACCGACGAAGAGGAGCGCCGGGTAGCGTCCTCGGAACACCTCTTCCCGGCCGAGTTGCATCCCGCCGGGCCGCCGGTGGAGACGCCCCCCGTCTCCATCGCGTTGCGGCGGGCCGACTACGACCTCGAGATACGGCTCTTCTACGGCGATGCCGAACCCGCCATCTCCACCATGCGGCATCTCAGCATCCAGCTGCTGCAAGAGGGCCTGCTCAGGGTTCGTTCAGGGGGACCGTAGCATGACCACCGTCCTGGCAACACAGGAGCTGCAGAACATACTCCGGTACGCGGAACAGCTTTCGCACCAGGCCGGGCGGCCCATGACCACCCTGCACATTCTCATCGCCACGATAGCCAAGGGACCCAACCAGGTCAGCGAGCTCCTCAAGTCGCTCGGCATCGAGCTCTCCAGCCAGAGCATCCGCGAGATCGCGGATCGCCTGAAGAAGAAGGAGGGCTGTGACGAGCTTGCCGAGCCCGCAGACACGCTGCGCGTCATGCATGCAAAGGCCTGCGAGACTGCACTCAGGCACAACAACAGCGTCGGATCGCTGTTCTACTTCCTGACCCTGCTGAGGTTGCGGCGGGCCCTTGCGACCCGTTTCCTCGAGGAGTCCCGCATCGACCTGCCCCGCTTCAGGCAGTTCCTCCTCGGGCGCCTGGGGGCGCTCCCCAGGAAACGGGCCGCAGAAGACGCTGACGAACCGCCCGCCGAGGCAGCCGATGAGGAGCAATCGAACGGCGATGCTCCGCTTTCGCCAAGCCCCGCCCCCCCTCGGCAGCCCCATCGAGTTCCCGGCGCCCCGCCTCAGGCCGGCAAGCCGCTCGTCAAGGCCCCGTGCCCGGACGGCGCCACCATCGGGCCGCTCCAGTCGCTTGAGCTCTCCGCAAACGAGCAATACCGACTCGATCCGGAAGAGTACCCGCTGCTGACCCGCATCACCCGCAACATCACCCTCGACGCAGCGATGGGCAAGATCGACCCGGTCATCGGCCGCCGCCGGGAGATTCAGCAGATGGTCGAGATCCTCCGGAAGCGGCACACCAACAACCCTTGCCTCGTGGGTGACCCCGGCGTCGGCAAAACCGCCCTGGTCGAAGGGCTGGCACTCGAGATCGTGGAGAAAAGTCCTTCCGTCGGCTGGCTCAGGGATCGCACCCTGCTCGGTCTCGAAACCGCACAGCTGGTTGCCGGCACGCAGCTGCGCGGTTCGTTTTCCGAGAAGATGATCCAGCTCCGCCAGGAGGTGGCCAAGGCGCAGGGCAAGATCATCGTGTTCATCGACGAGATCCACACCATCGTCGGGGCGGGAGGGGGCGAGACCGCGCTGGACGCGGCCAACGAGCTCAAGACCGTGCTTGCACGCGGGGAGTTCCCCACCATCGGAGCTACCACGCTCGACGAGTACAAGAAGTACTTCGAGAAGGACCCTGCGCTCGAACGGCGCTTCCAGCCCGTGTTCGTCAAGGAGCCGGCCCCGCAGGAGGCCGTGGAGATCATCCAGGGCATTCTCCGCTTCTACGAGGAGTACCACCTTGTCCGGTTCGAGCCTCGCTCCGTGGACGCGTCGGTCAGGCTCACCTCGCGCTACGTCACCGACAGGCGTCTGCCGGGAAAGGCCATCGATGTCCTGGACTGGGCCGGCTCCCGAGTCTCCACCGCACTGCGCGACGTGGTCACCGAGGACGACGTGGCCGAGGTTATTGCGGATCAGGTCGGAATCCCGCTGGAGCGTCTGCTCCTGAGCAGCGAGAGCCGGCTGCGGGAGATGGAGAGCTTCATCCGGACCATGGTCGTGGGGCATGACCGGTCCATCCTGCGGGTGTGCGATGCTCTGCGCCGTGGCATGGCCGGCTTCTCGGCGACGCGGCCGCTGGCGTCGATGCTGTTCGCGGGTCCTGCCGGCACAGGGAAGATGCAGACGGCCAGGGCACTGGCTCGGTTCCTCTTCAACGGGGAGGAGGCGATCCTCTCCTTCCAGGGGAGCGAGTTCACCGAGAAGCACTCACTGGCCAAGCTCATCGGCACCGCCCCGGGATTCGTCGGGCACGAGCAGGGGGGGCGCCTCACCGAGGGGATGTACCGCCGCCCCTTCCGGATCATCCTGTTTCGCGACATCATGGCCGCACATCCTGACGTCCAGGAACTGCTGGCCGAGATGATCCTCACCGGAACGCTTACCGACGGGAAGGCGCGGCGGGTCTACTTCTCCAATGCCGTCGTCATCCTCGTGCAGGACCTCGACACGGACAAGTACTTCGGCGACGGCAACGGCAGCCGGGTAGGCTTCTCCCCGGCCCCGACGCCTTCCGACAAGACCCCGATTACGGATGACGTCATTATGCGCCGGGTCGAGCGGGACCTCCCCCCGTCCCTGCTCAACATCCTCGATGAACGGGTCGTCTTCGGCCCGTTGACCGAGGAGCAGGTGCTGCAGGTCGTCGGGTTGGAGGTCGAGTCACAAAGCTCCATCCTCACGGAGGAGCGCAACATCTCCTTCGAACTGACGGCGGAGGCCGGCCTCCACCTCATTCGCTCCGGCGGCTTCACCCGTCGCGGGGGCGGTCGCCTCATGAAGCAGACCCTTGCCAGGCTCGTGCTCTCGTCCATGGCCGATCGGATCCATGCGGGAGAGATCTCCCGGGGGGATCACGTCGTCGTCGGCTATTCGGATGGCAGCTTCACGTACCAGGCGGCTCAGGCGCAGGCAGCACCCAGCGCCTCCACGTAGCGATCGATCTCGCTTCCCGAGCAGAGCTCAGTGGCAGCCACCAGCATGCGCCGGTCCTGCTCCGGGAAGAAGCGCGACAGCGGCACGCCGGCAAGGATCCCCTTGGGCGCCATCCGGCGACAGACCTCGGCCGCAGGCAGGGGCAGGTCGACCGCGAACTCGTTGAACCAAGCGGAGCCGGCGTAGGGCAGGCTCACGCCCGGAATCGCGGCCAGGCGCCTGGCCAGGTGCAGCGACGCATGGTGGTTCAAACGGGCGAGCTTCGCGATTCCATCGTTGCCCAGCAACGACAGGTAGATGGCCGCCGACATGGCGCACAGCCCCTCGTTGGTACAGATATTGGAGGTGGCCTTCTCGCGACGGATGTGCTGCTCGCGAGTCGAGAGCGTCACGCAGTAGGCATCGTTTCCGTGCCGGTCCGAGGTCAGCCCGACAACGCGCCCCGGCATCGAGCGCACGTGCGTCTTGCGCGTGGTGAGAATCCCCAGCAGCGGCCCGCCGTAGGAGACCGGCATGCCGAACGACTGACCTTCCCCGACGACGATGTCGGCCCCGAACGCACCGGGGGGCTTGAGCAGCCCGAACGCCAGTGCCTCGGAAAACGTCGTCACCAGCAGGGCCTCGTGGCGGGTGGCGGCGTCACGCAGCACAGCGAGATCCTCGAGGAGCCCGAGGAAATTCGGGTGCTGCACCACGATCGCAGCCACGTCAGGCCCCATCGCCTCCCGGAGCGCCCCGGGATCCACCCGCCCGTCGTCCCCGGCCGGGACCCGCCGGATCGTCTCGTCCGGCGAGGTCAGGTAGGAGCGGACCACTCCGAGGTATTCCGGATGGACGTGTCCCGCAATGACCACCACCGGCCGCTTGTTGCGGTGGATGCGCAACGCCATGCCGACAGCCTCCGCCGTCGCGGTCGACCCGTCGTAGAGCGAAGCGTTCGAGACCTCCATGGCCAGGTAGCGCGCCATCATGGTCTGGTACTCGAAGACGGCCTGCAGCGTTCCCTGGCTCACCTCCGGCTGGTACGGCGTGTAGGCCGTGTAGAGCTCGCTTCGCACAAGGAGCTGCCCCACGGCCGCCGGAACGTAGTGGTTGTAGATGCCGGCCCCTGCGAAGCACGCCATGGACCCCGCATCCAGGTTCGTCCCCGCCAGCTTCTCCATCTCGAACCGGAGGCGGCACTCGGGCAGCGCTTCAGGCAGATCGAGCGGACGCACCATCCGGAGCGACTCCGGTATGGGGCCGAACAGCTCGTCCAACGACGAAACCCCGACTACCGCAAGCATCTCACGGACATCATCAGGCGTGTGAGGGAGGTATCTCATATTCGGACCTTCGGCAAGCGCGGGAATCAATTCCCGGGAGGGGACGACGGGCTCAGTCCTCCTCCTGGAGCTCCGAGAGGTACTCCTCGTACTCCTCGGCATCCATCATCTCGTCCAGCTCGGACAGATCGCCCGGCTCAATCTTGACGAGCCACCCGTCTTCGTACGGATCCTGGTTGATCAACTCGGGGGACTCGCTGAGCGCATCGTTGACCTCGAATACCCGGCCCGACACCGGAGAGTAGACTTCCTCCACCCCCTTGTGGTGCTCGATCTCAGCGAAGGACGTCCCCTTCTCCGTGTCGTCCCCCTCTTCGGGCAACTCGACGTACGTGATGTCGCCGATCTTGCTCTGGGCGTATTCCGTGATTCCGACGATGACCACCCCCTCGTCCTCGTCGTAGTTGGCCCACTCATGATCCTTGGAGTACTTGAGGTACTTCGGCACGTGCATGTGCTGCCTCCCCAGAAAAGGAACCTCGCCTGCAATCAGCCCCGAGCCTTGTAGAATGGCGTCCTGACCACTCTGGCCCCGGCTTTCCGCCCTCTCATTTCAATCTCCAGCTCGGTACCCCGGCCGGATGCTTCGATGCTCACATAGCCCAAACCGATCGCCTTGTCCAGCGTCGGTGACATGGTACCCGACGTCACCTCGCCGATCGGGCTCCCCTGCCAGAAGATGGGATAGTGCTGTCGGGGGGCCCCCCTGTCAAGCATCTCGAAGCCCACGAGCTTGCGCTTCAAGCCCGCCGCCGACACCTCGTCCAGCGCCCGCTTGCCCAGGAAGTCCTTCTCCCCGTGAACCGTCCACTTGAGCCCGGCTTCCAATGGGTTCGTGGTCTCGTCGATGTCGTTCCCGTAGAGGCAGAACTTCGCCTCCAGCCGAAGCGTGTCGCGTGCCCCGAGCCCGATCGGCTTGCAGCCGAGATCGCTGCCCGTTTCCATGAACAGCTTCCAGAAGAGGGGACCCGCTTCCCACGGGACGTACAACTCGTACCCGGCTTCCCCGGTGTACCCGGTTCCCGCCACCATTACCCGGTATCCGGAGTGGTCGAATTCCTGGAAATCGAACGGCTTCAGGCTCGCTGCCACCTCGGGCCAGATGCGGGACAGAACCGCGTACGCAGATGGCCCCTGCACCGCAATCTGGGAGTACCGATCCGACACGTTCTCGAAGAGCGCTGCGCCCCGGTTGTTCGCCGTGAAATGTGCGAAGTCCTTGGCCGTTGTCCCCGCATTCACGCACAGCAGCAGGTCCGAGTCCGACCGCTTGTACACGATGAGATCGTCGACGATGGTCCCCCGCTCGTTGAGCGTCGGCGTATACAGCGCCCTGCCGGCCGGCAGACCCGCCACGTCGTTGGTCACCAGCCAGTCGACAGCGGCAGCGGCCCCGGCCCCCGTCACCCGGATCTGCCCCATGTGCGACACGTCGAACATGCCGACCGCGGTCCGTACCGACTTGTGCTCCTCTCCGATGCCGGAAAACCAGACCGGCATCATCCACCCCGCAAACTCAACCATCCGGCCGCCTGCCTGGCGGTGCACCTCGTACAGAGCTGTCTTGAGTGTTTCCTGAGCCATCGGAACCTCCGCCGGAGTCGGCCACCGCTGCATGATAGTGCGACGCACACTACGGTCAAGCTTTTTAGTGGCAGGTCTCGTGCACCGTCCAGGTGAGCTCATAGGGGCTCTGCCACGCGGCGTCAAACGCCTCCTCGCCCATCCCGTCCACCACGGCGTACAACGTTTCGTGCGGGAACACGGTCACACCCGTCAGGGAAAGCTCGATCTCGTGCCCCCATGTGCAGGCGATGACCGCTTGGGAAGCGCCGCAGGGCGACGTGGTCAGGGCCAGGATCCGGCCGGCAGGCGGTGCCCCCATCGGAGGCGCCCCGAACTTCACCGTCACATCGAGCAGGCGGGGCTCCGGCCCCTCGAAGTCCCCCGTGAAGGCATGCACCCGATCGGGCATCCCACCCACTTCGTCTGCCGCGAACCCGCCCTGCGAGCACTTCAGATCGAAGTCATCCCCGGCGCTCCAGGCCAGAGAGGAGAAGACCGATGCAGACTTCTCCGACTTCCCTCCCGAGACCTTGCAAGTCGAGGCAATCTGCGAATCCGACATGTTCTCCTCGGGTTGGCACGGCGTCTGTCCGAATGGCTGGTTCACCGCGGCATGGAGGTCGAACTCGAGCCCCGCCGGGTCGAACGGAACGTCCGGCTCGGCAGGGAATTCCACGCCGAGCAGGTAGAGCCCGGGCATGAGCGATGCCTCGGCCTGGACCGTGCTCTCCCCATTGTGCCAGCAGCCCACCGTGCTGTCGTACAGGCACCCGTTCTTCATCAGGAACAGGTAGCAGGGCTTGCTGCACACCAGCGTGGCCACGAGGTCGCTCGGAGTCTTGACCAGGAACGGAAAGTAGCGCTCCGGCACAGCCGACGCGGCCTGGTCTATCCCGCACAGGAAGCCGTAGACGTAGAGCAGGTCCTCTGCCCCGATATCGAGGTCCTTGGCGATGAAGGAAGAGGTCAGCGACTCTGGTGCAACCTCCTCGATCGGGTAGTAGCAATTCCAGCTTTGGGGCTGGCTCTGCGCATCGCCGTTGTCCGGAAGGACAGAGCCGTCCGCTACTGCCGCGTCCGGTATGCCCCACGAATCCCACTGCGGAGGCGGGGTCCAGCTATAGTCGGCAGACTCCTCATCGGCCACCGCATCGGGGCGGACCAGGCCATCGCCGGGGTAGGGGACCCAACCGTCTGCAGCAATCATCGCGTCGGAATCGGCAAGCGACTGCGCCCCCGGCGTCGAAGGCAGCTTCAGCAGGCACCCCTGGACCGGAAGCAATACGGCAATGGACAAGAGCACCGCGCACACCCTTGACGCCTGGAGCATCACGGAACTCCACGAACCGCCGGAGATAGGATGTGACGAAAGGCTCAATCGACCCTCCCTGCCTTCTCTATTACTCATCTGCCTTCTCCCGTCAATGGCCATGTGCCCAATTGCGCCGCCCATTGACCCGGTCGCTCCTCTTTGCTACGTTCCTTTCGACCCGGCAGGCGTGGGCCTGGCGCACGGGAGCACAACGTATTCCGCAGCAGGAGGATGGGAACATGGGAATCCGCAAAGTGGGAGTCGTCGGATGTGGGCTGATGGGCTCGGGGATCGTGCAGACCGCGGCCCAGTGCGGTTTCGAGGTCAAGGTGCGTGAGGTCAGCCAGGAGCTCCTCGCCAAGGGCCTCTCCAAGATCGAAGGTGTTCTCTCCGGCGCCGTGAAGAAGGAGAAGATGACCGCCCAGGAGAAAGATGCCGTCATGGCCCGCATCTCCGGGACGACCCGGGTGGAGGACCTGGCCGACTGTGATCTCGTTATCGAGGCTGTCAACGAGAACGTGGAGCTCAAGCAGGACCTGTGGCGGCGCCTCGACGGTCTCTGCCCTCCGACCACGATCTTCGCCAGCAACACCTCGTCGATCCCGATCCGGGTCCAGGCCGAGGTCACCAGTCGGTCCGATCGCTTCATCGGCCTGCATTTCTTCAACCCGGTCCCGGTGATGAAGCTGGTGGAGGTGATCCGGGCGCAGACCACCTCCGACGCCACGTACAACGAAGCCATGGAGTTCTCCAAGACACTGGGCAAGACGCCGGTGACCTGCATCGACACCGCAGGGTTCATCGTCAACCGCCTGCTCGTTCCCTACCTGTTCGACGCGGTCCGGGCCCTCGAGGCCGGCATCGCCACTCCGGAGGACATCGACACGGGGATGAAGCTCGGCTGCGGCCACCCCATGGGGCCCCTCACCCTGCTCGATTTCGTCGGCCTCGATACCGCACTCGCCATCTCACACATCCTCTATGACGCATTCGGCCTGCCCCACTACAAGGCTCCCAAGCTCCTCGAGAAACTGGTCGCCGAAGGCAAGCTCGGACGCAAGTCCGGAGAGGGCGTCTACAAGTACTGATCCCCCAGTCGTCGCGGGAGCTCACGCCCGAATCGTCATCGGGACGCAGATGGCGGGGATGGCGGACCATCGAGAGTACCCCGCTGGACGGGGCAGGGCGCCTGCTACCGACCGCTCTTGAGGGCCGAGACGAGCTCGCTGACCTTCTCCTGAGCATCGCCGAACAGCATGCGCGTGTTCTCCATGTAGAACAGGGGGTTGTCCACCCCGGCATAGCCCGCAGCGCGGGACCGCTTGGACATCACGCACATCCTGGCATGCCACACCTTGAGGACCGGCATCCCGTAGATCGGGCTGCCCGGATCGGTCTCGGCCCCGGGATTCACGATGTCGTTGGCACCGATGACCAGGACGACATCCGTGCTCTCGAAGTCCTCGTTGATCTCGTCCATCTCGAGCACGATGTCGTAGGGCACGTTCGCTTCGGCCAGCAGCACATTCATGTGGCCCGGCAGACGCCCGGCCACCGGGTGGATACCGAAACGCACCCGGGTCCCGTTCTTGCGCAGCAGAGAGGTCAGCTCGTACACGGCGTGCTGCGCTCGGGCTACCGCCATCCCGTACCCCGGCACGATGATGACTTCCTTGGCGGCCTGCAGCTCACCGACGAGGTTCTCGACGTCGATGTCCCGGACTTCGCCTTCCTGCACCCCTGCCTTGCTCGCTGCCGCAGGCGTCCCGAAGCCCCCGAAGATCACGTTCCAGATCGACCGGTTCATGGCACGGCACATGATGTAGCTCAGAATGGCACCGCTCGACCCCACCAGCGCTCCGGTGATGATCAGCAGGTCGTTGCCGAGCATGAAGCCCGCAGCGGCCGCGGTCCATCCCGAGTAGCTGTTGAGCATCGAGACCACCACCGGCATGTCCGCGCCCCCGATGGCCGCGACCAGGTGCACTCCCATGATGCCCGACACCGCCGTCATCGCCAGCAGCCACATCAGTGCGGACATCCCCTCCGTTCGCCCGAAAAACACGCCGGTCGCCACGATGCCGACCAGCATGGCCAGGTTCAGGTAGTTCCGCCCCGGAAGCAAGAGCGGTTTGCCCGAGATGCGCGCATCCAGCTTGAGGAACGCAACCACGGAGCCGGTGAACGTGATGGCGCCGATGGCGACGTCCACCCCGACCTCGACCATGAAGATCGCAGAGCCACCGTGGTCGCCTGGGTTGAGGAAGCTGGCAAACCCCACGAGCACCGCTGCCGCCCCCACGAAGCTGTGCAGCAGGGCCACCATCTGCGGCATGGCCGTCATCGCCACCCGGGCGGCCATCACCGCGCCGATGAACCCGCCGACCACCAACGCTCCGACCAGGAGAGAGTAGCTCGGCGGAGTCCCGCCCTTGATGGCCAGGAACGTGGCCACCGTGGCCAACCCCATCCCGACCATCCCGTAGATGTTCCCGGCCCTCGCCGTCTCCTGGTTCGAAAGCCCGCGAAGCGCCAGGATGAAGAAGACGCTGGAAGCCAGATAGGCAATAGTCAGAAGCACGCTCTCCATGGGTCGCCTCCTACTTCCGGAACATCTGCAGCATGCGCTGCGTCACGTAGCTGCCGCCCACGATGTTGATGGCTGCGAGCAGAGCCCCGATGAGGCTCACGATCAGCGCCGCGACCGGAGATGTCCCCGTGGTCTGCAGCATCGCACCCACC
The DNA here is from genome assembly GCA_016875215.1 of Deltaproteobacteria bacterium. Lineage (GTDB taxonomy): Bacteria > Myxococcota_A > UBA9042 > CAIXZC01 > CAIXZC01 > CAITUV01. The sequence goes on along the minus strand of VGRX01000062.1, from coordinate 796 downwards.
AGGATGATGCCGCTGATCGCATTGGTGAGGCTCATCAGCGGTGTGTGCAGGGCCGGCGTTACCGACCAGATCACCTGCCATCCCACGAACACCGCCAGCACGAAGACCGTCAGGTGCTGGAGGAACGCATGGACATCGGGGCTGGCCTCCCCCGTTGCCGTGAACTTGAGGAACAGCCAGAGGCACAGGAGCAGCACGCCCACGACCGGGGAGACCCACCCCTTGCGCGCCGGCCTGGCCGGGGCCGCAGCTTCGACCGTCTTTTGCGCGGCCGCTGCGGCCGGCTTGACCGCCTGGGGCGAAGGCTCGACGACCGGCGGCGGCCAGGTGAGCTGCCCCTGGTGAAGCACGAGCGCTCCCCTCACCGCCTCGTCCTGCAGGTCCACGCGGTAGCCGCTGCCGCCGCCCATGTCCGTCAGGAGGTTGAGCAGGCAGTTCCCGTACAACTCGGACGCAGTCGTCGGGAGCCGGCTCGGGTAGTCCGTGTGGCCGACGATCTTGACGCCGTTGTGCACCACCACCTTGCCCGGCTCCGTAAGCTCGCAGTTGCCCCCCTGCTCGGCTGCCATGTCGATGACCACCGAGCCGGGCTTCATGTTCTCCACCGCCCGCCTCTCCCACAGCTTGGGGGCAGGACGGCCGGGTATCAGAGCCGTCGTGATGACGATGTCCACCTCCTTCGCCTGCTCCGCGAACAGGTCCATCTCCGCCTTGATGTACTCCGCGCTCATGACCTTGGCGTAGCCGCCGCCGCCCTCGCCCGATTCCTGAACCTGGACTTCCAGGAACTCCGCCC
>VGRX01000061.1 GCA_016875215.1 Deltaproteobacteria bacterium | reverse complement strand
CCCCTGGAAGCGGGCGACGCTCGTGGTGGGGCCGGTGCTTGCCGTCGTGGTCTGCCTGGCCCCCGGGGCGGCCCGCGTGGAATTCGAAGCCGACATGGGGCGGGTCATGGCCGGCCAGGGAGAAAGCCGGCGCTCCACCCTGATGAAGCGCTTCAGGCGGGAGGTCGAGAGCCGCTCCACCTCCCCGGTCGTGGCACTCACCGATTCCCTGGAGGAGACCCGCAAGGTGCACGACTTCCTGGTGCGTGGGCACTCCCGCTTCATGATGCTCCAGGACTTCGCCTCCATCTTCAGCTTCGTGCCTTCGGACCAGGAGCAGCGCGCCGAGATCGTCAAGCGCATGCACAAGGAGCTGTCACGAAAGCGCAAGGCGCTGCATGGGAAGGACCTCGAAAACGCGGACCGGGCACTCCCGTACCTCAGCCCCGCTCCGTTCGGAGTCGAACAGCTTCCCCAGTGGGTCAAGGATCGCTTCGCGGACCGCGACGGCAACGTCGGGCGGTTCGTGCTCCTCTTTGCGCACGGGCGCAAGGCCCATGCCGACGACGTCAGCCGCGTGCTGGCCGAGCTGGATCACATCACGGTGGACGGGAAGACCTACTCCACCACGGCCAGCTACTACATCCTGAAGGATGCCTACGACATCGTGTTGAAGGAGGGCCCTGTTGCGGTCGCGCTGGCTGCGCTGGCGGTGCTGATCATCGTCATCGTCGACTTCAGGCGGCGCCGGGAGGTGGCGGCAGCCTTCCTGCCGCTGGGGGCCGGTGTCGTCGCCTACCTGGGGTTCATGGGCTACACGGGGGAGAACCTCAACATGTTCAACATGGTGATCCTGCCCACGATGTTCGGGATGGGGATCGACACCAGCATCCACCTGGTCCATCGGATCCGCGAGGAGGGGACCGGGCGGATGGAGCAGGGTGCAGGAAGCACCGGAGCCGCTGCCGGCATGTCCGCAGCAACCACGGCCATCGGGTTCGGGAGCATGGTGCTCGCGACCAACCCGGGGCTTCGAAGCATCGGCGAGCTTGCACCGGTTGGAATACTCACCTGCTATCTTGCGTCGGTGGTGCTCACGCCGTCGCTGATGTTCCTGTGGAACGGGCGGAAGAAGATCGGCCGTTGACTGCCGGGAGGAATCGACATGCGACCGGGTTCGATTGTGTTGGTAGCGGCAGCGCTCCTTGCCTCCGTGCCGGCACTGGCTTACGAGGTGGATGGGTTCTCCGGGAAGAGCGGGAAGGCGGGCATCAAGGACTTCCTGCCCCGGTGCGACGCGGAGGAGAACCGGAACAACAAGTTCTACTCCGAGCAGTACTCGTTCAATGCGGAGCTCGAGGATGACCATGACCTGTGGTTCCAGATCTTCATCTCGAACATGGGCGTGGCAAATGGCAGGGCAGCGCTGCAGCTTCATTTCACTCCCAAGGGCAAGAGCAAGATCAAGGATCGGGCCCTGTTCGAGCAGGGGAAGTGGAGCTACGGGGGCGAGGGGGACAAGCTCAAGATCACGCTCGGAGAGAACGTCTTCGTCGGGGGGGCCGACGGCTGGACCGGCCACTTCGAGACCGAGCGTCTCCTCGTCGACCTGACCGTGAAGAACCTGGTTCCGGCCTGGAAGCCCGGCGGTGGCGGCGTATACTACGGCGCGGCCCGGAAGAACTACTACGACGTCACGTTGCTGACCCCGCGCGGGAGCATCGAAGCGGACGTCACCGTGAAGGAGACCGGAGAGAAGGTCCACGTGACGGGGCGGGTCACGGGGGACCGGTCGGCCAGCAACCTTTCGCCCAACTTGCTTGCCCGCCGCTGGGTCAAGCTGCGGCTGGTCGGCAAGAGCCACACCATCATGATGACCAACCTCCAGACCTCGGAGGAGTACGGCGACAAGTGGACCGGGTGGTTCTTCGTCGCGTCGGACAAGGCGATGCTGGCCGCGGGGACCAATCCCACCGTCGAGCTGGCCGATACCGAGCGGGATGCCGAGGCCGGCTACGACGTGCCCCGGATCGTCCTGCTCTCCGGCGGGGCAGGCGTCGAAGGCTTCACCGGGGCCATCAAGGGGCTCAAGAGGACCCACCGTCACGACCAGCTCGCCGATCTTTCGGCCATCGAGAAGGCGGTCGTGAGCAAGCTGGTCAAGCCGATCAGCTACGGGTACCGGTCCGAGTTCGAGCTCCAGTTCGAGTCGGGCGGCAAGTCCCGCTCGTACAAGGGCAAAGCCACCTACACGTATGAGCAGCTCACCAAGTAGGACCTGGCCCCCTCGCGACGCAGACGCACAGCACCTGCGGGTCGACCAATCCGGGACAACTGCTGAGCTCCGTTCCGCCCCGGGGTCCAGGCTCCCTGCCCCCTACTTCTCCAGCCAGGGCTCGTCGGGCGAAGTGGAGCGCCACCAGTCGGAAGGCTCGCCCTTGCGCAGCCGTTCCAGCTCCTGCCGCAGCCAGGCCTCCTTCTTCGAGTTCTTGACCTTCTCCTTGCCCTCTGACATGTCCACGTAGCGCTGGATGTCCTCTACTGCGAGTGGCAGGTTCTTGCTGCGAATGATGATGGAGCGGACGTAGAACACATCCGGGTCCTTCCCGAAGCTCAGGTCGACCCCTCGTGCAATCAGCTTCTCGGCTTCTTCCTGGTGCCCCTGGTAGAAGTGGTCGAGTGCCAGATAGAGGAGCACGCGCGGGTCGCCGGGTACCGTTCGACCGACCTCTTCGAGGACGGCCTGGCTGCCCCGGTAGTCCTGCTCGTAGTAGAACAGGTAGAGGCCGTGCAGATAGCGTGCGACCGTGTCGTCAGAGCGGTCGGAAAGCCGCCTGTCGATGTACTGCTTCAACTGTTCCTTCTCGAAGAACTGGGCGCGGACCGCGAACACGGCCCCGACCTTGGACAGCAGGAACGGGTATCCGATGTTTCGCTCCGCGATACGGTCCCAGTAGGCCAGCGCCCGTTCGATTCGGGCGAGGTCTTCGTGGTTGGCGCCCATCCAGTAGTTGAACGAGGCGAGGAACTCGAGCATGACGGGGCTGTCGCGCAGCGCATCTTCGCCGGCGGAGATGAACTGCTCGGCGCTTTCTTCTTCTCCCCCGGCGAGCCGATCCTGCGCCTCGTTGAGGTACCACTCAGCGACTCGGGTGAGGGAATCGTCCGGACACGGTTCCTGGAGCGGCTCGATGATCTCGAGCAGCCCGACCGTCATCCCGTCGAGCTTCTCGGGATACCATTGGAACGCGAGTGCGCGCTCGGGGCGGTGGGGCATCCACTGCACGTGTATGGGGACGAGCTTGTAATGGGTGAGCACGAAGCGGCAGGCGGGATGAATGGAGCGGTACGGATCGCGGGTGACCTCCCAAGCCTCCTCGCCTCCGGCATCCCGAATGGCATAGCACTGGGAGGAGAGGAAGAAGAAGGTGCGACGGCCCAGGTGCCCCTGTCCGCGGAGCACGGATACGGGGATCACGCGGTCGTTGCGCCAGGGGGGCTTGACCCGCCAGGTCGGGTAGTGCCGGTGCACCTTGGCGAAGCCCAGCTGGTCCACCAACGCCTGTTCGAGAGACGCAGGGGACAGCGCGTGTTGCGGCTCGTCCTCGCCGCCCAGCACCACCAGGTCCACATCTTCGGCGGGCAGCAATTCCGCTGCGTCGAGGAAGATCCGCTCCTGGATGGTCGTGTCGGTCGGCTGGAACAGCGTGGTGGCTCCGGGCGCTGCGGACGCGGCCCAGAGCAGGGCACAGGCAGGAAGGACCGCCAGCGCCGGTCTCCGGGGAAGCAGGCCCGCCACCCCGTCGGCCCCGGCCGCGGCCAGCATGGCCACCAGCATCGCTGCCGGGACGTGGAGGCGCAGCATGGAATCTTCGTTCATGTCCATCGAGTAGAGCGCAATCCAGGCCGCAGCGACCACGAGCAGGCCGATCCGTCGCGCCCAGGCCCCCTGGCGGAACGAGAGCCCGACGCCGGCGACCGCCAGCAGCGGGACCGCGACCGGGAACAGGGCGGGCCGCAACACCAGGTCGACCAGCACCAGCCCGTCCAGCAGGCGGACCGGGGTCAGGCGGGACAGGAGGATCTCTCCCTTGTCGATCTCTCCCGCCGCGGCGAGGAAGGCAAAGACCGCGGCCGGCGCGACCAGCACGACCCAGGCGTCGGCGCAAAGCCCCAGCCTTCGCATCCCGCCCTCCGGAAGGTCGGGAACCAGGAACACCGCCGCCAGCGCAGGCACCACGAGCAGCAGTTCCGGGCGCAGGAAGGGGCAAAGGGCCAGGAGGACGATTCCCGCGGCCGGCAGCAGAGCCGGTGTGAATCGCGATCGGGAGAATGCAGACCGGGAATCGCCGGAATGGGATTTAGACTTTCCGGGTATCGATTGAAGAGGCCGTGCGAGAGATTCCCGCAGCAGCAGCAGGCCGCCGGAAAGGAGGAACACGGCGGGAACGAGCATGCTCTCGGAATTCCCGTCCCTCAGGAACGCCGGCGTCAGGGAAAGCATCGCGGCCAGGAAGAGGCTCGCCCCGTCGCTCAGCCGCAACAGCCCGCGGGCCAGAAGGACCATGGGGATCGCTGCCAGCAGCGACAGCACGGAGTGGAACGCAAGCACCGTATCCGTGTGCACCGGGAAGAGCTGGAACAGGACATGGTAGAGCAGCGGTCCCCCGGCGCCGTACCGGGGCAGCCACGAGAGGCCCACCGCGCTGTCCATCACCGGATGGAACATCCCCACCTTGACCAGCGCAAACGGAACGACCAGGAAGCGGAGCAGGGCGGAGGCAAGGCAGATCGCGGCCAAAGCAAGGAGCCCCGGCCGCGACCACCGGGAGAGCATGCGCACGCAGGTCCAGGCCAGCGCGGCCAGCCCGAGCAGCCCCAACGCGTACAGTCCCCCTGTGCAGACCAGCAGCCACCACGGGGCCTCTGCAGCGGCGTGGCGCTGCCCGGACGGGGAATCGGAGACCTCCCGCGGAGCAGACGCAGCACCGAGCCGCAGCGTCCCGTCGTCGTGCTGCCGGATCCGCTCGACAGCCGCCTTCATGAACAGCTCCACGTCCCGAGCACCCCCGGGGAAGTCCTCCTCGGTGCTGTACCAGATGGCGAAGCTGTCCGACGTGGCGAAAGCCGGAGTGTCAGGTGACCTGGGGCTCACGAACAGGCCGAAGCGGCCCGGGTGGGGATGCTCGACAGCGAACGCAAGCCGCTGCCCTTCCTGGGTGCAACGGACCACCTTCCAGCCCGGAATCAGCTCGGCACTTTCTCCCTTGCCGACGACCAGCCGCAGGTGGGGGCAGGGCGTCTGAGGCGAGCGCCCCGGGGGCGGCTCCTCGGCCAGGATGCTGCCCGGAACGAGCAGGAGCATCAGCAGAAACAGCCGCCTCATTGGCCACCTCGTCGCTTGACGGAGATCGTGAGCTCGAACTCGGCTACCGGCTCCTCTCCGGAGAGCAAAGGCACGGTCGCAACGACCTTCACGGTCCGCTCCCCCCGGGCACCGCTGGCGAGCGCCTCGTCGACCATGCGGCAAAGCTCGGCCCCTTCATCGCAGTGGAAGACCGCATCCCCCTCCACCCGCCTGAGAAACTTCGCGTGGAATTCCTTGAAGATCAAGGCGGTTCTGTTGCCCCGCTCCCGGATACAGCGCATGGCCAGGAGCCCCGGACCCAGCTCGGCCCCCATGCACAGTGCTCCGAAATACATGGTGCCCAGGTGGTTTCGGGTCAGGTGGCCCATGACGACCCGCACCCGGCTGGCGTTCTCGTCCAGCCGCTCCACCCGGGGCCTCAGCACCGCCAGCAGGGGGAATCGGAAGGCCGCATAGGCCCACAGCCCGAGCGTATCCAGCATCCTGGTCACGACATACCTCCACGTTCCGGGGGGGGGCCTTCCGGCGCCGGCGGACGATTCGCACCGCATTGCTCCCAGCGCTCCTCGAGCCGGCGCAGCCGCCGGTGGGCCTCGCCCTTGAGCTTCACTCCCGTCAGAAGCCGTCTTGCCGTCGGACTGCGGCCCGGTCCCCGTTCCAGCCACGTCAGCGCGGCCGACACGAATCGCGGCCACGACCGCTCGGAGAAGGGGCCTCGGCCACGCAGCAGGAGCAGGGCCAGCAGCGCCTGGTTCTCCTCGTCTCCCCGCTGTCGGTTTCGGTCGAACGTGCTCGCCGCGAACGCAGCTACGGGGTCGTCTTCGGGCAGCAGCAGCAGGCGCGACCCGCAGGCGCAGGGCAGGTCCGCTGCCGCGCTCCGAAGAGGCTCAGGCAGGGCCGTGGCCGTCTCTACCGCGACCTCCGGTCCGGCCAGGGCCGCGATCATGGCCAGGAGCCGCCCCAGCGCTTCATCCCGAGCGCGTCGGGTCAGGGGCCGGCCGGCCGGCACACCGCGGATCCCGGGGAGCTCCAGCCGGGCATCCGAATCGGACAGGATCAGCAGGCGGGGGCGGACGACCAGCTCGTGACGGGGGCCGAACCCCACCTCTCCCGGGAGGTGGACCTGCCCGAGCGGATGCTCCTCCCCCGGGGCCAGCGGGACCCGCATGCCAAGGATCTCCCGCGCACCGGCGTAGACCGGTCTCAGCGGCCGGCCCGAGTCGTCATGGAACAGCGCCGCAACGGTCCCGGCCAACGACCGGACCAGGCTCCCCCGCCATCCTGGCCTTCCGCACATCCGGGAAAGGAGCGCGGCCAGGACCGCGGTCTCGAGCCCGTCTCCCCCCTCCTCTCCGCCGCATTGCAGCGGACGGTCGCCTACCCCGTTTGCGAGCAGGCCGAACAGCGATTCCGCCCGGCGCTGCCGGAGCCGCTCGCCACCGTCCCAGGCTTCCAGATCCGCCAGCGGCCCGCGGGCCCGCAGCAGCGTGTCCCGGGCAGCCCCGTCACGAAGCTCCCCGGCCAGGTTCCAGGCCCGGGTCCACTCTTCGGACGGAGGCGCATCCGCAGTTCCCGGCATCACACGACAGGAAAGCCGCTTCGCAGCTTCCGACAGGGTTCCGGCCACCGCGTCTCCGGGAGGGGCCGCTGCCCACATGGCCGCAAGGCTGGTGAACACCACCGGCTCTCCTGCGGCGTCGAACGATACGGCCACCTCGGGCGAGAAGACCAGATCCTCGAGGCGAAGCAGTTCGAAAGGCAAGGGGCCTCCCCCTTCCTCCGGCCCGGATCCGCTCCCTTCCCCGCGAGCTTCCCCCCTGGAGGAGGCCAGGAGGGGGGATCTCCCCTCTCCACATATGACCGAATTGAAGTAGAAGGTCTCCTGGATACGCCCTTCCATCAGCCGTTCGTGGAACAGGCGGGACAGGGTCGGCGAGGCCGATTCCATGGCCCTCACCAGCGTGTCGGTATCGAGGTAGCTCCCCGTGCGAAGTGCGGCGTGCGTGACGCTGAAACGGGCACGGCACGCCCCGGCGGCATCGGCCTGCAGAAGCCCCCGGACCGCGTGTTCGAGGCGCCCGGCAGGCAAGCGGGAAGCATGGTCCGGATCCACGGACAGCACCAGGGTCAGCCAGTCCGACGAGGCATCCGGAATCCTCTTGCGGACTCTCTCGGCCGCGGCGGACGGCGTGGCCCCGAGGACCAGCCCGTTGGTGAACACCTCGACCTCGGCCGCGGCCCGTCGGGCCGACCGGCAGAGCCGGTCCAGATCCCGGTGCTCGAACGGTTCCCCGCCGATGAGCGTGAGCCGGCCGATGCCCTCGAGCTCGGCGGCCACGGCACCGAACGTCTCGAGCGACATCTCCCGGTCCCCCAGCACGCCGGCAGCGATGCAGAACGGGCAGCGCAGGGAGCAGACGTGCGTCACGTCCACCGTGACCGCGGCGGGGACGGTGCGGGGAGGCTCGCGTACCACCCTCACGCGCCGGTAGAACGAGTTGAAGTAGTGGGGATGGACCGCCGCGATGCGGCACAGCACCTCGCCGAGCCTCATCGGACCGCCTCATACCGGCCGACGCACATCCGACAGGCCGTGTGTCGACCGGCCCGGGTGATGAACTCCCGCATCCGGCTGCCGTTGACCAGGTCGGCCAGGCGGGTCTCAGCGAGGTTGCCCAGGGCCGTGTCCCGGCTGATGAGCGCGGGCATGTCGCACGGGTATACGTTGCCGTTGACCGTCACGAACAGGTTGAACCCGGGGGCCAGGCACTGCACGGCCGCGTCTCCTTCCTTGCCGGTGCGTGTCTTCCGGCGGTTCGGCCCGGCCCCCTGTCCGTCCGGCGCCTGGTGAGCGTTGTACTGTCCCGAGGAGATCAGCTCCAGCGTCCGCTGGCGGTCCGGGGGCCACGAGCGGATTTCGGGACGGAAGTCGATGATCACCCCCAGCTCAGCGGCCACGCGCTCCATTTCCGGGAGGATCCGGTCGAGGAACCGGCCGGCCTCCTCCGGGTCCGGCCACCGGGGCAGCGTGGAGGATATGGGACCGCTGATCGGCAGGAAGAACTCGTGCTTTCGGATGCCGCACTTCGCGGACAGCCGGATCAGGTCGGGCAGATCCTCGAGGTTCTGCGACAGGATCACCGTGCTGGCAAAGGTCTCGATCCGGTGCTCCGCCGCCAGGGCCCGCATGGCCTTTGCTGCCTTGTCCCACAGCCCGGGGAGCTGGCGGATCGGATCGTGGATCTCGGGACGGCTCCCATCGATGGACACCACCACCCGTTCAACCCCGGCCGCGGCCAGGCGCTTCGCATACCCCCGGTCCACGTAGTAGCCCGTGGTGATGAACATCGACTCCATCCCGAGAAAGCGAACCTGCTCCAGCAGCGCCAACAGATCCTTGCGGAGCGTCACCTCCCCCCCGAAGAGGTCCAGGAGCTTGATTCCCAGGAGCCCGGCCTCGGTCATCGTCCGAAGCACCCTGGCCAGGGGCATCATCGGCTGCTTGAAGTAGCCGACGATGTTGCACATGATACAGCGGCACATGCACGCTTCGGTGACCTGCAGGCTGATGCCCCGGTGCGGCCGTTCCAGGATCGGGTCGGCCAGCGACGAGGCGGTCAGCTCGACCACGAACGGCCCCCGCCGCATGTCGGAGGGCAGGTCGTACCGCACCGGCACCAGGCGCAGCGGTTCCATGCCTCCCGCCTGCCGATGTGCCAATGCACCGGCGGTCTCCTCCGATGGGGGAGGTTGGGCCTGCCCTACGTAGCCTGGGCGAAGCAGGGTGGGTGCATCTGGCCCCCTCCACCCCTTCAGCCAGCGCACCGGGTCGGCCGGGAAGGGCCTTTGCGGCATCACGGCGCCGGGCTCGACGAACCACGCCTCCCGGACCGGGGCAGCCAACAGGACCGGGCCCTCGAGCGCGCCCCGGAGAACATCGATCCGGCCGGCCACGGTCTCCGCCCGCTCCGCCCGGAGAAGCCTCCGGGGGGCATCCGCTCGGGCATCGCCCGAGCCCCGCTTTGCCGCCTTGCGAGCCCACTGCGGCAACGAACCGGTCCAGGCGTGTTCGAGCACGCAGTCGCCGGTCTCACCGTCTTGCGTCCACGCTTCAACGGGGATCGGCAGCAGCGAGTGCCCCTTTTTCGTGGCCGCGGGCACCAGGCATGCGGGGCATTCGTGCAGCCTGTGGCAGGCAAGGCACTGCGGTGCGACCACGAGCGGCACCGGCCGGCGGCGCGGCCCGTCGGCATTCCCGGCAAGCCGTGGCGGCACCGCCCGCCCGCCCTGCCGATCCGAGCCCCCGATGTGCCAGAGCTGTCCCCAGACGAGCAGGGTGTCGAGGCGTACCTCGTCGGCCACGGGGTGTTCCGGCCGCCAGCGCGACCAGGTTCCGTCCGGCTCCGCGAGCCACGACTCGCCCCGGTACCGGCTCACGGGGCGCAGCCCGGCCTTGAACGGGCAGACGTCCAAAGCAAACCGCAGAGGTCTGCCCGTCCGACGCATCACCAGGTGCCCCGGCGCCGTCCGGCTGTCCGGTTCGAGGAAGTCGATGCTGCCCACGGGCCAGTGGTCCGGGATGAAGCCGGGACAGGTCGATGCCCGGGCACAGCGAACGCATGGCCAGGCGACGGTTGGGGGCAGGGGGTTGGGAGTTGGCGGGAACACCTCGCGGGTCGAAGCAAGGCTCGCCGACTGTCCAGCCGTCGCTGACCCGTGGGTGCGGTGCGTCTGCGACGTGGTGGTGCCGGGTCCTACCCGGGGGTCGGAGCGAAGCTCACTGGCTGCCTTGTCTCGGCCGGTCCGTGGGTGCGGTGCGCCAGCGGCGTGGTGAAAAGGCGCCCCCCAAGTGCAGTGGGGGATTCCGTGGAGCGCGAAGGTGATGCCGGACACGTCGGCAGCAAAGGCGAAGCAGGAGAGCCAGGCGCCGAGCGCACCGAGGTGCGGAGCCGCTGCCAGGGGATAGCAGTCGATCCGCACCGGCGGCGGGGGCGGCACGAGGGTGAACGTCACATCGGGAAGGCTGGCCAGCAGCGCGACCATGTCGGCCGGTGGCGTGGACTCGACCAGCACCTGTGTCAGCACGCATCGCCCGTCGACCGGCACGCCGGCCTCAAGGAGGTTGCGAACGCCGGCCACGGTCTGCTCGAACGATGCATCCCGGGTGACCTGATCGTGCACCGGCTGCGGGCCGTGGATTCCGACCAGTGCCCGGACGAGCCCCGAGTCCGCGAACGCACGAGCCCATTCCGGCCGGGAGAAGAGCCGGGCGTTGGTCTCCACCGACCACGGGAGCCCGGACAGCTTCAGGAAGCGCAGCAGCACTTTCAGGTCTCGGCGCGTCGTGACCTCGCCGCCGGCCAGGTGTACCCCCTTCACGTCGGCCTGGTGGGCCTTTGCCACGAGTGTCATGAACTGCTGCAAGGGCAGCTCGAAGGCACCGCTGACGTCGCAGAAGAGGCACCGGTTGTTGCACGGACCTCCCACCGCGATGCGCAGCCACTCGTCCCTCGCATGTGCCTTCGTCATCGTGTCGCCACCCTGGCAGTTCCTCCTGCCCGAAAACCGTCGCTTGCAAAGATAAGCGCGTCACGCAGGGGGCTCAAGACAATCCTTGACTTCAACGCGTGTGCGTTGTTGAATCATTGCTCGATTGATTGGAGGGGGAGAGGATGAAGGGACATCGCATTCTGGCCTGCCTGGTGGCGATCGTGGCACTGATTGGCTCCGCTGCAGCGGTTGCCGGCCCCAAGAAGCTGCCCAAGGTCGTGGCACCCACCCTGGACAAGGACCTGGCCAACGAGATCTTCGCCGTGTTGGAGCGGGGAACACGCAGCGCGGACATGGAGACCCGGGCGACTGCAGTATCGAGCATCGCCCGCGTCCGGCCGGAGGTGCTCAAGGACTACGTGGTCGACGCGCTCAAGGACCCCCAGTGGATCGTCCGTCGGGCTTCCATCGCGGCACTCATTCGCATCAAGGACCCCGCATACCGGGAATCGCTGGGCCAGTCCATCGCGAATGCCACCCTGTACGAGCGCAAGGAGCTGAGCCCCCTGGCACTGGTGCTCTCCCTGCCGATGGAGGAGGCGATCCAGCTCCTCGAGGAGGCGCTGACCAAGGTCCAGGACGTGCGGGACCTCATCCTCAAGGAGATCTTCAAGAAGGACTCGCCGCTGGCTGCCCAGTTCTACGAAGGGTTGCGCAAGATCCCGGCGGTCAAGCAGTGGGTCATGGACAACCTCTCCATCTTCAAGGACCCGAAGATGTATCCCCTGCTGGTCAAGACCACGCCCGAACTGGAGAAGGGGGATCTGCTCAAGGTGTTCAAGTTCCTGGAGACGCTCGACCCGTCGTATGACGTCTCGTTCCTCAAGACCTACCTCCAGCCGCCCAAGAAAGGGGTTGCGCCGCCGGACGAGGAAGTGGTGGAGGGGGCAGCGTTCATCCTGGCCCTGCGAGGGGATCCTCAGGGTGTCGAGATCATCCTTCCCATCTGCGACGAGAACGACATCCACCGCCAGCTCCGCTGCCTCCAGGGCATCAAGGGGCTGGCCACGGACCCGGAGGTCAAGGAGCGGGCCAAGCTGTTCCTCTACGGCGACCCGGATCCGGACGTCCTCTACGCGGTCTACGACATCTTCGTCACGGCCAAGGATGACAGCATCTACGACCGCGTGGTCCAGCGCCTCCAGTCGACCAACCTGGGGCACCGGGCCGCGTCGGTGTTCTTCCTGGGCCGGCTGAAGGGGAACCGGGCGCTGCCGCAGCTCCACGGGCTGCTCCGGGACGGCAGCTCGATCATCCGCCTGCGGGCCGCCCAGGCCATCGGGGAGCTCCGCCAGGCCGAATCGATCCCCTCCCTTGCCGATGCGCTCAAGCACGACGCGGACGAGGCGGTCAAGAAGGAGCTGGTCAAGGCGCTCGGCAACATCGGCGAGAAGGCCATCCTCGATACCGTGTCGTTCCTCATCTTCGACCCGACGGTCCGGGACGAGGCCATCGAGGCCCTCTGCAAGGTACGGCACCGGGAGGCCATCTCCACCCTGCGCAACGTGCTGCAGACTCAGTTCACCAAGGAGCAGCGCAGCGCGGCACTGAAGGCGATCATCCAGATCAGCCCCGCCGAGGGCTTCAACACCTTCAAGGGGTGCCTGGGATGGATCCCCGAGGGGTTCCTGGAAGAACTGGCGCAGGAGGTCAAGGGGGAGTTCGTCCCCTACCTGGCCGCCGCTCTCGAGAGCATCAGCGACCGCGTCCGGGAAGAGGCTGTTCTGGCCTTCCGGTACGTCGGTGCCGAAGCGGAACTCAAGGTGCTCGAGCGGGAGATGTTCGCGTCCAAGGACGTGAGGCTCCGGGTCAAGATCCTGGCGCGGCTGGCGGAGCTGAAAGGTGACGGTGCGCTGGAACTGGTCAGCGCGTTCTTCAAGGATGACAACCGGGACCTGCGGCTCGCAGCCATCCGGCTGGCGGCGAAGTATGCCAAGGCGGACTCGCCTGCGGTGGCCACGCTGCGCGGCATGCTGATGGATCCGGACGAGGCGTATCGGGTGGCATCAGCGGTCACGCTGATGGACATCTTCCTGGTCCCCTAGCTGTCTCGATGGTCCACGCTCCGCATCCCGCTCCTGGCGGCCCCACCGGGCAGTCCCATGCACCGGTCATGGTCCTGTTCGACATTGACGGGACGCTGCTGCACACCACCGGAGCGGGGGTGCGAGCGCTCAAGCGCATGTTTGCCACGGAGTTTGACTGCCCCGATCCGTTCGACGGCTACTCGTTCTCCGGGCGAACCGACCCCGGGATCCTCCGGGACGCGTTCCAGCGGCTGTACGGACGGGGGCCCACTTCGGAGGAGACGAGCCGGGCGCTCGGATCCTACCTTCGCTTCCTAGAGGACGACCTCGCCACCTGCGACGTCAAGGTTCTGCCCGGCGTAGGGCCGCTTCTCGAACGTCTGGCAGCGGACGGGATCCCGACGGGGCTTGCCACCGGCAACGTGGAGGAAGGGGCCCGGCTGAAGCTGTCCGCTGGGGGCATCCTGCACTACTTCCGGTTCGGTGGGTTCGGCTCCGATGCGGAGCACAGGGGCGAGCTGACCCGCACCGGGATTGCCCGCGGCAGGGCACTGGCCGGCCCGGTCCCCGACCACAGCGTCTTCATCGTCGGCGACAGTCCCCTGGACGTCTCCGCCGCTCGATATGCCGGGGTGCGGTGCCTGGCCGTGATGACCGGCTGGACTCCGAGGGAGGAGATGGAGGCCGCCGGCCCGGACCTCCTGCTGGACGACCTCTCGGACCTTCCCACCGTCATGCGCTTTCTCGTGCCGGGTTGACAGAACGCTACTGCGGGTACAGGATTGCGACTGGCCCCGCCCCTGAGTGCGGAGAGGTGTGCGCATGAAGAATCCACTGCATGGGAAAGACCGAATCAAGCTGCTCTATATCCGGCCGCCGTCCCATCTCTGGCCGATCATCAACGAGTCGGACAACTTCCTGCCCCCGCTCAATTTCCCATCGCTGGCGGCCTACATCCGGCGGGAGACCACGGGCATCGAGCAGAAGATCATCGACTGCATGCCTCACAAGATCGGGTGGAAGTCCCTCTACAAGGTGTTGGCGGACGAGAAGCCGGACGTGGTCGCGGTCGGCGACATGATCGTCTACGCACACGAGGGAATGCGCGCCTGCCGGATGGCCAAGGAGCTCAATCCCCAGGTCGTGACCATCGGCGGCGGCGTGTTCCACTCCCACATGCCCGAATACTCGTTCAACACCTTCCCCCACCTGGATTACATCGTCCGGTACGAGGGAGAGGAGACACTTCGCGAGCTGCTCGAAACCTTGCGTGACGGAAAGGACGTGGGCAAGGTCCGAGGCATTGCGTACCGCAAGGGGGACAAGGTGGTCGAGACGCCGCCAAGGCCCCTCATCGAGGACCTGGACTCGCTGCCGATTCCAGCGTACGACATGATCCCCATCGAGAAGTACGCGCCGTTCGGCATGCTGTGGCCCAAGGCGGTCACCGTCCAGTCGAACCGCGGCTGCCCGTACACCTGCGAGTTCTGCTCGTGGTCGGTGACCGAGGGGGAGCACTACGTCGGCAAGGACGGCAAGGTCGCGTTCCGCCCCCGCATCCGCCTCAAGAGCCCGGAGCGCATGGTGGAGGAGGTCGCGCTCCTCTACGAGAAGCACAAGGTCCGCTACCTCTTCTGGGTCGACGCCACCTGGAACTTCGATTCCCGATGGCTGGACAAGTTCTGCTCCGAGCTCATCCGCCGACGCTACAAGCTCGGGTGGTGGGCGTTCGTCCGGGCCGACCTCATGCTCCAGCAGGAGAAGGCCGGCGTGCTCAAGAAGATGGTCAAGGCCGGCCTGCGCCACTGCCTCTTCGGGGCCGAGCGCTCCGACGAGGCGGGCATGAAGGAGATCGGCAAGGACAAGGCCACGGCGGACCATTTCTTCCAGGCCTCCCACCTGCTCGAGAAGAAGTACCCCGAGGTGTTCCGGCAGGCCTGTTTCCTGGTCGGCCTGCCCAGCGAGACTTCGGAGTCGATTGCCCACCTGTCGCAGTACGTGCGGGACTCGCACGTGGATTTCCCGGCCATCCATCCCATCATGCCGTACCCCGGGACCCCCGCGTTCGACCGGTTCAAGGACCGCATCCGGGAGTGGGACTTCTCGAAGTGGGACATGTTCTTCCCCATCGTCGAGCCCTACCGCATGACCCGCGACCAGGTCAGCGAGTACGCCAAGCAGATCAACCTGGACTTCATCAACAAGAACCCGCAGCGGTACATTGCGGGGATGTTCTCGCCCCACCCGATCCGCCGCCGGCTCTACTGGTGGTTCCTGATCTCCATCGGCCGGGTCGTGGGACGTGACCTGGTCCTCTCCCTCCTCGGGAAGAAGCAGTTCGAAGGGTTCTCCGGGATCAACCGACTCTGGAAGCCGAGCTGGTATGATGATTAGGAGCCTTTGACGCTACTGCCAGCTGAGCATATGGAACCCCCAGGGCTCGAGGTCCACGAACAGGCCGGGGTCCAGCATCTCGTCCCCGGAGCGCTCGTACACCACGCCCCGCCCCACGTCGAACAGCCGCCAGGTGCGATGGGCCAGGTCGGCCCACGGCAGCACCACCCGCGCCTGGCTCGAGAACGGGGCCAGGTTCACCACCACCAGCGTCCGTACGTGCTCCTGGGCCCGAGCCCACGTGAGCAGCCTTCGATGGCTCTGGTTGTCCGGCCAGCCCGTGGTCCGGCAGCTCTCCCACTGTCCCCGCCGGAACGGACCGCGAAGCGTCTCCCGGAACAGGAAGTCGTAGAATCGCTGCACCTCGGCATCGGGTGCCTCCGCCGGGCGTCGGCCAAGCTGGACCGGAAGCCGGACGCGCAGCCCCTGGGCCTCCCCTTCGTGGACCAGCCACGCTCCGGGCAGCGTTGCGGCAGCCACGGCGGCTGCCTTGTGCCGCGGCCGGGCGAACGCCCCCGCTGCCCTCGACTCGTCGTGATTCTCCAGGAACCGGACCAGGAGGCTGCCGATGCCGGCCGAGCCCTCCACGTGCTCCCTCACTGACGGCCCGTCACCGTACAGGAGCCGGTCTCGAAGTCGCTTGTCGTAGGCCAGGTCGAACCCTTGTGCCAGCAACTCTCCTTCGAGGTTCCAGTAGACCTCACCCATGAACAGAAAGCCCGGGTACATCCCCCTGATCCTGCCGAGGACCTCGGGCCAGAACCGCGTCGTCGTGTCGCCCGCGGCCAGCTCCCCCCACGTCCGCTCGAATACCTGGACCATGGGCAGCATCGCCATGTCGCATCGCACGCCGTCGCACTTGTCCGCTATGGAGCAGAGCGTCTCGGTCAGCGCGGAGCGCGTCTCCCGCTTCATCAGGTGGAGCTGCGCCGTGTCCGTCCACGGGGGGAAGTTGGGATCCTTGCCGTGGGCGATGAGATTGCCGCCCGAAGCGAAGAAGCCCTCCCCCCCTCCGGTGCGGGAAATGAACAGCTCCGGCCGCTCCGTCACCCACGGGTGGTCCACCGCGACGTGGTTCGGGACGAAGTCGAGCACCAGCCGCACTCCCCGCTGCGACAGTCTGCGGCGGGCCATGGCCAGCCCTTCGTCCCCTCCGAGCCGTTCGTCGACCACGTACCGGCGCACCGCGTACGGGGAGCCCACCACGTCCTCTGCCGAGAAGTCGGCAAGCGCCTTGCGGTACTCCTCCTGCAGGTTCGGGTGCTCCCGCGCAATGGCCTGGCTGGCGGCACTCCGCTCCCAGACTCCCATCAGCCAGATGCCGTCGAAGCCCGGGGCAACCAGCCGATCCCACTCCTCGGCCGGAACATCGCCGAGCCCGAGGGCGCGGCCGTGCCGCCTGCGAAGCGAGTCGAGCCACGTCCAGACATTCAACTCCAGGATGGCCGGTTCTCGGGGCCAGAGCATGGGTCCTTCCTCCCGCCTCCATTCTACTCGGTTGGTCGGACCTGTCGATTTCCCCTGTCATCCGTGGCGCCATGGCGGCTGAGCAATGGACAGGACGCTCGGCCCGATGTATGATCCGAGCGCGTCTTGGCTGGAGGAATTCCATGTGCAGGGTGTTGTGCTTCTGTGGGGGACTTCTGATCGTCCTGTTCTCTCTGCCCGCCCGGGCGGAGATCTCGCCGATTCCGCTGGAGCTTCGTCTCGGGCCGGCGTTCATCGTCTACGATGCGGCCGCAGAGGGGCAGGAGTTGCCGCTGGCCGACTTGGAGCTGGCTGCTGCTGCGATCCTGTTCGAGCGGCTTCACGTCGGTCTCGGGGGGACGCTCGACCTGAGTCCCGGATCCCCCGATTCGATCCGCGGTTTCGGATTCGCACGCATCCACATCCCGATCTTCATCGTGGAGCCGTTCGTCGGCGTGGGTGCGGGCTACCACTGGAAGCAGGTTCGCGAGGGAGTCGAAGCGCTCGGCGGACCGCAGGTCGGCGAGAAGGTGGGGACGGTCACGATCTTCACGGATGACGGGTTCTTCGGCCAGGCCGAGGCCGGGGTCCACGTCCGCGTCTTCCCCAGCTTCTCCGTCGGTGCCACCGGAGCTCTCCTCTATGCTCGCTCCTCCGCTCACGATGCCGATCCAATCTTTGCAGCGTGGGTCGCCTCTGCCCGCGCCTCCCTCGAACTGGCGATACGGTTTTGATCTGACGCAGCGCGGGCCCCTCCCGCGTGGTCGGGGCTGTGTGGCCACGGCATCTGCCGGCGCCCGAACGGCCCCTCCCGCGTGGTCGGGGCTGTGTGGCCACGGCATCTGCCGGCGCCCGAACGGCCCCTCCCGCGTGGTCGGGGTTGTGGGGGGATCAGCAACCGGGACGGGCCAGGAAGTAGGGATTGGTGTAACAGGGCGTGATCTTGTAGCCGCCGTTGTTGCCGGTCGAGAGGTTGACCTTGCCGCTGGGCCACTCGATGGTGCCCACCTCCCACATGTCGTGGTTCTGAAGCTCGATGTGGGCCACCTCGAACACGAACTGCCCGTAAATGTAGATCCGGACAGTTGCCAGTGCGGGCCCGTAGCCATGGTCGTACCAGTAGTGCACGCCCACGCGGTAGGTGGCGTTCTCCGGGATGTCGAGGTTGATGTTCTCCGGGCCAGCCCCATCCGTGTCGTCGATGTCGAGGTGCGGGTCATCGTCAACCGCGGGATCATAGCTGCCCCAGTTGGGGTGCGGGTTCCACCAGAAGCAGTCGAACGGGACGTCGAACCAGCCGTCCGGCTCGCCGTCGCCGTCCAGGTCGTCGCCCTGCGCCCACGGGTGGGCGAAGTGGAGGTTCAGGTCGGAACCCGTTTCCGGACCGGTATCGGTCTCGTCCGGATCCCCCTCCGTGAACCACGTCAGCTCGACGTGGATCGCCTCCAGGCCCACGACGAAGAGCTCGTGCTCCGCCGGGAAGCAGGAGGGCGTGTTGGTCTGGTCGTAGACCGTCAGGTAGAAGGTGTATTTGCCGGCCACGTTTACTTCGAACGTCGGGTTGGGAAACGTGTAGGACGGCACGAACACCGACTGGCTTCCTTCGGGCTGCTCCACGCCCCACTCCCACTTTTTT
>VGRX01000060.1 GCA_016875215.1 Deltaproteobacteria bacterium | reverse complement strand
CCCCACGCCCAACAACGGACAGGCCGACAAGGATGGGGATCTCGTCGGTGATGCCTGCGACAATTGCCCCGACATTCCCAACGGAGATCAGGCGGACGGAAACGGCAACGGTATCGGCGATGCCTGTGATGCGGAGCAGCCGAGGTAGCGCTCAGCCTTCCACGGGGTGGAGCCTGAGCCTCGTGGGCGGCATCCTGCGGAACAGCGCGCTCAGCTCGCGATGGAGGTCGTCCATCGTGCGCCCCGCTGCCTCCTTGACGGCCAGGATGGCACCGGAGAACACGTAGACCTCGAATCCGGACAGCAGCGAGGCCACTTCGATGCAGGTGTCCTGCACGGCCCCCGCGGACAGGATCCACGCGGCGTAGTCCGGCACGACCCGAGAGGGGCTGACCA
This sequence comes from Deltaproteobacteria bacterium, assembly GCA_016875215.1. Classification (GTDB taxonomy): domain Bacteria; phylum Myxococcota_A; class UBA9042; order CAIXZC01; family CAIXZC01; genus CAITUV01. The sequence continues at coordinate 18,107 of VGRX01000060.1, read as the reverse complement.
GGTTGGGGTCGCCGAAGGGCTCCGGGTAGCGGGGCAGGCAGGTAAGCACGAGGAACAGGCGGCCGCCGGCCACGCGGGCATCACCCTTCAGGGAGACGAGCGGGCGCACCTGCTCGGAGGCGACACGGGGGCGGTCGGCGCAACCGTTGAGCCGGTGAAGATACTCGGCCAGCCGCGCCGCAGAATGTGGCGGGGCGTGCTCAGCAACGAGCGGCACCTGCTGGAGCTGCTGCGCAGCATGGAACGCCAGGTGCGTGAACTGCTCATCGTAGCGGAAGACGAGCAGGTCCTCCTGGGACGGAGAGAGTGCCTCCAGCAGGCGGGAGGGGGAAGCGAAGTCCGCTCCGAGGACCGGCCTGACCGGTGCCGCGTAGTAGCGGGCCAGCAGGCGGGCGTTGGTGAACAGGAACACGCCGACGAGGAGCGCCACGGACGCAAGGGCAATGGGACGATGGGCCTTCAACGTGCTTTGGATGCTCGTGATCCCGCCTCCGGCCAGGAGGAAGACAGGTGCAAACAGCAGGCACGAGAACGTGATGTCGAACGCGTTGGCCCCGGCAACCCCGAGCAGGCTCAGCACGAAGACAAGCGGCACGAGCAGCGACAGCCCGGCCACGAAAGCGCCTTGCCGGTTGGCCAGGTAGAGTGAACGGGCCCCCAGCAGGAGAAGGAACAGGAACACCAGCCAGAACGGCGTCCATGCACCGGAAAGCGCCAGCAGGATGCTCTCGGCCAGCGACACAGGCCCGTACCCGCGTCCTACCAGGAACACGTCCTGGTGGTAGACCAGCTTGGCCTGAAACGCCAGTGTCACATGGAGCTGGAGCGCAATGGCGGGTGCGAGGGGCAACGCCAGAAGGGCCATCCGTCCGGCCTCGGCCAGAGGGCGGCCCAGCAGCTCCCTCCGCCTCACGAAGAGGTACGCCCCCCCCTGGACGACGAGGAAGAGCAGCCCCATCGCATGACCGAGCACGGCCACGCAGTCGCAGAGCCAGAACGCGGCCAGCAGCCCCCAGCCCCCGGCCCTGCCGGAAGCAGGCCGACAACCGGACGGAATCGTCCCGGCCCCGTGGAGGAGCGTGTCATTCGATCGGCATCGAGCGCTGATTGCAGAGCCTTCCAGCCGGACAGCCTCGCGGCAGGCCCCAAGCCGCTCCAGCCACGCCAGCAACAGCAGCGTGCCGGCATTCCCGGCCACTGCGACGGCCATGTACAGGCGGGCCGTCTGCGACAGGTCCACCAGGAACACCGAGCCCGCGGCCAGAATGGCGGCAACCGCGGCCGCTCCCGGCCCCAGAAAGCGCCTCCCCCAGTACCAGGCCACGGGCACGGCCATCGTCCCCACCAGGGCCGACGGCAGCCGGCTCCACCATTCCAGCGGCTGGAGGTCGAGCCGGTAGACCACGTTGTGCCACAGGAAGCCGAGGATGTCGCTCCCGCTGTCCCGGATGTTCGACAGCGCCGCATCGCACCGTGCGTTGAAGATCTCCTGGAGTTCCGCAGACCAGAACGGTTTCGAACCGAGGCGCACCAGCCGCAGGGCCGCGCCAAGCACGGTTGCCAGCACGAGGACGAGAGCGGGCGAGGTGGCGAAACGCCTGAAGCCTTTCTGCGGGGCCATCCCCGTCGCTGACGGGTCGGGCGCCCCTCGACTTCGCTCCCCTCGAAGGGGCCCGTCGAAGTCGGGCCCGGCGGAGCACCCTTCCACATGAACCTTTTCCGGCATTTCACCACTCCCGGGCTTCTGCCGTCATTTCAGCAGATCGGACTCGCCAGATGCAGCCCCCAGCCCCGTGCCCGCCTCGCAGGGCGAGCCTGTCTACAGGATGTTCGCGGCCAGCTCCGCCAGGGCCGACCGCTCTCCCTTCTCGAGGGTGACGGTACCTGCAATGGCCGTGTCCCGGAAGCGGGCGACCGAGTAGGCAAGGCCGTTGCTCAGCGAGTCGAGGTACGGGTGGTCGATCTGGTAAGGGTCGCCGGTCAGCACGATCTTGGTCCCTTCGCCCGCCCGCGTGAGAATCGTCTTGACCTCGTGCGGAGTGAGGTTCTGCGACTCGTCCACGATCATGAACTGGTTGGGGATGCTGCGTCCTCGGATGTAGGTCAGCGGCTCGATCTGGATGATGTTCATGTCCATGAGACCGCCGTATGGGCGGTTCTCCTTGCGCTCCTTCTTGGCCGCGGACAGCAGGAAGTCGACGCTGTCGTAGATCGGCTGCATCCACGGGTTGAGCTTCTCCTCCACGGTCCCGGGCAGGAAGCCGATGTCCCGCCCCAAGGGAAAGACCGGCCGGGAGATGAGGAGCTTCTCGAACCGTTGCTCGTCCGTGACCTGGTGGAGACCGCATGCGACCGCGATGAGGGTCTTTCCCGTGCCGGCCTTCCCGACCAGGGTGATCAGGCTGATGCTCGGGTCGAGCAGGAGATCCATGGCGAAGATCTGCTCCCGGTTGCGGGGGCGGATTCCCCAGATGAGCTTGCTGGCGGCCTTGACCGGGACGATGCAGTCCTTCTTGACCGGGATCTTGCCGAGCGCGGTGTGCTGGGGGTTCTTCTCGTCCCTCAGCGTGAGGTACTGGTGTGCGGCCCACTCCCCCTCGGGCAGGTCGACCACGCCGTCGCGGTGGAGCGCGTCGACCGCGTCCGCCGGGACGTAGAGCTCCGCGTGGCCGGTATAGACCTCGGTGGTCCGCACGTGCCCCCGCTCATAGTCCTCGGTCTGGATATCGAGCGCGTCCGCCCGGATTCTGAGGTTCGTGTCCATGGTGACGAAGACGGTGGGCATGTCGGGCTCGGTATCCTTGAGCAGCTTGGCAACCGACAGAATGAGGTCGTCCTTCTCGAAGTTGCTGCGATACTGCCGGGGGATGTTGGAGGCCGCGGGGGCGAACATCAGCCTGAGCACGATTCCGCGCTCGAGCTCGATGCCGTTGGCGAGCGAGCCCTGTCGGCGGAAACGGTCGATCTCGCGTGAGACGGTGCGGGCATTGCGCCCCAGCTCGTCCTGAGACTTCTTGAATCCGTCGATCTCCTCGATCACGTAGATGGGGATGATGACGTTGTTGTCCTCGAATGCGCGGTACGCGTAGGGGTCGTGCAGCAGGACGTTGGTGTCAAGAACGTAGTTCTTCCTCATCCGCACCTCCAGGGGTAGTTGGGGCGGTCCGGCCCGGTTCCGCCCACAGTGTACGTTCCATCAAGGCAACGAGCGGGCGAAGGGTGGCCTTCTCGACCGCCGAGATCGCGAGCCCGCCATGGCGATGCGCCAGGTTTGAGGCCACGGTGGCCTCGGCAAGCCGGTCCATCTTGTTCCCCAGGGTGATGCGGGGGATCCACTGGAGCTCGAGCTCTGCGAGCAGCGTTTCCACCGCGTCGAGCTGCTCGTCGCACCAGGGGGAGCTGACGTCCACGACGTGGAGGAGCAGATCGGCCGACTCCAGCTCTTCCAGCGTGGCCTTGAACGCTGTCTTGAGGTCGGGGGGCAGGTTGCGGATGAACCCCACCGTGTCGGTCAGCACGATCTCGCGGTCTCTCGGGAAGCGGAGACGCCGCGTGTAGGGGTCCAACGTGGCAAACAGCTTGTCCTCAGCGTTGGCCCGGGCATGCGTGAGCGCATTGAGGAGCGTGGATTTCCCTGCGTTCGTGTATCCGACGATGGACACGATCGGGATGCCGGAGCGCTCTCTCCTCTTGCGCCTCTCCTTTCGCCGTCTCGCCAGCTCTTCGAGCTGCTTCTCCAGGTTGCGCAGCCGCTGCCGGATCCGCCGGCGGTCGGTCTCGAGCTTCGTTTCCCCCGGGCCGCGGATTCCGATGCCGCCCAGCAGCCGGCTCATGGCATGGCCGGCCCCGATGAGCCGCGGCATGAGGTACTTGAGCTGGGCAGCCTCCACCTGCAGCCGGCCGTCACGGCTGGCCGCCCTTTGGGAGAAGATGTCCAGGATGAGCTGGGTACGGTCGATGACGCGTACCTCCGCCAGGTCGGAGATCGCCTTCACCTGGGCGGGGCTGAGGTCGGGGCAGAAGACGAGCAGGTCGACCTCGCTCTGGAGGGTACGGACGAGCAGCTCCTGGAGCTTTCCGAGGCCGATGAGGTAGCGCGGGTCGGGCCGGCGCCGCTGTACGATGAGGTCCACCACGTCGAGCCCGGCTGAGTTGGCCAGCTCGCGGAACTCGGCGACCTCCGACTCGGGGTTCTGCGCCCGCCCGTCATCCAGGTAGACCAGGACGGCCCGCTCCCTGCCCTTGCCGGCCTTGAGCCCCTCGGCCTTCCGACCGAATTCGGCCTCCAGCGCCCGGACGAACGCACCGAAATCGAGGTCGAAGTCGTGCACGGGGGCCGAGGGCAGGATCTCCCACTGCTTGTGCTCCGGATTGACCGGAAGCAGGTGTGCGGCGCTCATGGTGATCGGGTTGACGAAGGGACGGGCGTCGAGGGCTGCCACCAGGTCGAACAAAAGGCGGGGGAGGTCGTTGAAGTCGTCTCCCGACAGGGGCTCGCCGAACAGGTGCGTGTGCACGAAACGGAGCCCTCGGAGTCGAGTGCGTCCCGCCCGGAACCTGCCGAGGTCCGGGATTTGCACGCGGTTGGCTTCTCCCACCGCCACGAACTGGACATTGCCCTTGCGGTCGATGAGCAGGCCGACCTGGCGCCGGATCTCGCGGGAGATCTCGGCGAGGTAGAGGGCGACTTCCTGGGTGACCACCTGCTCTGGGGGGATGTAGCGACGGTAGAGCCGCTCCAGCGCGTCCGCCTGGCTCGATTTCAAGCCTGTTGTGTTGCCGTACACGCGCTGGGTAATCGCTCACCTCCCCTGCCTGTCGATGCGTTGGAGGAAGTAGGCCACCTCGCCGCGAAGCCGGGACGGGAGGCGCGAGCGGGTAGCCTCCCGAAGGTCCGCCACTGCATCCAGGAAGCGCCCGGCCATCAGGTAATACCGGCCTCTCAGTGCTGCCAGGACCGCGGCGGGGACGGCGGACCCGGGGCCGTCGTCAAGCTGGGCCAACGCCTCCTGGAACCGCCCCAGCGATGCATACAGGAAGACGAGGAAGACCTGGACGTCCCGGTAGCCGGGGTGAAGGCTGCGAACGGCTTCGAACAGCTCGAGGGCCCGTTCGGGCTGCTGGAGCTTCAGGCTCATGCGGGCCGCGAGGTACGTGGCATCCAGCTTCTTGCCGACGAGGCGGGAGGAATCCAGCACCTCGAGCGCCTTCTCCGGGTCACCGGCCCCGAGGTGCGCCCTGGCCAGCAGCGGCACCAACACCGGGTGGCGTGGCTTGTCCTTCACCGACGGGACCAGGAGCTGAACCGCCTGTGACGGCGGCACGTGCATGAGCGACAGCAGGAGGTCCTTGAACTTCCGGTTCTTCGACTCGGTCGCGTTGGAAAGGAGCTCGACCACCTCCCGCACATCGCTCTGGTCGGGCCTCAAATCGAGGGAGCGCCGCCAGAGGTCGAGGGCCGGCCCGTACTCGGCCTCGCCGAAATGAACGTGGGCACGCAGATTGAGCGCTGCCGGGAAGTCGGGGTGGACCCGCAAGGCAGCGTCCAGATCGACTGCCGCTCCCTGGAAATCCCCCCGCTTGTACTTCAGCATCGCAGCGTGGAATCGGCACATCCCAATGAAATACGCCGGTCCCATGAGGAACCGAGGATAGTCCCCGGCCTCGACCAGGAGGACCGCCTTCTCCAACTCCTCTTCGGCCCCGGGGAGATCTCCGTCCCGGAGATCCTCCAGCCCGCCGAACAACGCCCGCTCCGCCTCCGAGTGCTCCTCGCGCCAAGTGCGGGGATTGGAGGACAGGTAACCGGCCACCGCCCCCTTGGGAGGGAACGTCCGGTGCGAGAGCACGGTCAGCTTCCCTTCCTGGAAACGGACCTCGACCCGAATGCCCGCCACCCCCCGGGTGAACATCCCGTCCACCAGCAGGTCCTCCTGCACCTTGACGAACGAGACCGCGTACAGGCCGTCCTCGGCCTTGACCGTGGTCACCTGCACCCCTTCCAGCGCAATCAGCGACCGGTCCACCGTGTCGTACCACGGGGTCGTCAGCAGCGGACGGAACACCTGCAGTCCCGGGTCGAAGGGCTCCAGCAGGAACGGATTGCCGGTCGACAGAGCCTCCTCGTACGTCTGGAGGAAACCGTCGATGTAGCTGCCGGGCTGCTCGTTCACGGCAAGCAGATCCCCCGGCAGCATCACCCCTGCGAGCACCGATACGGCCAGCAATCGAATTCCGAGGAAACGCACGGTCCGCCCTCCGAGCCGCTACTATACACGCGCTTGCCGGTTGCTACAATGCCGCGCGCGACGATTGCAGATGTTCCGCCCCGGCGACGCACCGTTCGGCGAGCGCGCTTGCCCCTCTGACCCGCGTCTGCTACCGTTCCTTCAGGGGCCGGGTCGGGAGGTGAACGATGCGCTTGTCTGCTCTTGCGATTCTTGCCGTGAGCCTGTCCTGCTGCGGCGGGACGTCCGGCGACGGAACCGCTCCGGCGGACGCGCTTGCGGAAGCGGTCGACGGAACCGCGGATGTCGTCGGCGATGCTGCCGATGGGGCGATGGCGGAGACCTCGGACCTGGGGCCGGGTGACGGAGGGGGCGACGTAGCGGTCGAATCGACTTTCTGGTCTCCTGAGGCCACCAAGGTGATCGACGACCTCCAGTTCGTGAAGGTCGAGGGCAAGCCCTTCTTCGCACTTGGTCTGCACGTGAGCACCGGCAGCGTCTACGACGGCGTCACCGGCCCGGGGGAATGCGACAAGAAGGCAGGCAAGGGTTACCTCGACATCAACATCGACAAGACCCACGAGGCGGCGGGGCACGGGGCCAATTTTGCGTTCCTCTGGGGGTATGACGACGAGACCCAGGTGCTGCTGGGCGTGGAGCCGAGGTTCAAGGGGCGGTTCCACCACCAATACGGCAAGGTGTTTGCCGCGGATGACGACGTGGTTCCCATCCTGCTCAACGAGCACGGCGAGGTGGATCTGGACGGGTTCGATCCGGCCAAGGTGGTGGAGATGGAGGCGGAGTTTGCCGACTTCATGGCCCGCACGGGGAAGTACTCGACGGACAACATGCCCAACCTGCCGCCGGTCGAGCAGGTGGGGCACATGGCGTGGCATCCGACCTTCCGGATGATCGGCGAGGGGGACGGGAAAGGGGAGATGCTGACTGCCGAGCAGGCCACGGCGCTCGCAAAGACGATGAACATGATGATCGGCGACACCTACACGTACGTGGAGAACCGGTTCGACTGGAACGATCCGGCCGGTGCCATCATGGCAGCGGGTACGGGGCAGAAGGGGGACATCGGCGAGGGGTACGACGACTGGCTGGCAGCCGACGACCCGGACCACCGGAGCATGTTCGATTCGGGGTTCAAGCTGGCCGACTCGCTGCGGACCAAGGGCAACCCCGAGGCAGTCGTGTGGATGTGGCTCCAGGGCTACTCGTTCGGCGACAGCATCAAGAAGTCGGAATGCGAGGGCAAGCCGGACGATTCCTGGGCTACGGGCGGCTTCCCCCCTCTGACCTACCTGGTCAAGGAAGCGTGCAGCATGATCGCTGCGGGTTCGACCGGCTTCATCTTCTTCGGCTTTTCCTACATCCGGAAGGAGCAGGCCGAGGTGATCTACACGTTCCTGCGGGCGTTCTCGGCAGAGGATGTGTACGAGCCCGTCCTGCTGAGCCCCCGCCTCGACGTCGGCGTGGATACGCTGTTTCTGGGCGAGGAGGGGTACGACGGCAAGGGGAGGGTCCACGCCATCGTGAAGTGGCACGAGGCCTCCCGCACCGCGTTCATCGTCGGGGCCAACCCCGGAGCCCGGGAGACCCTGGCCGAGTTCCCGTTCCCCTGGTCGATTGCGAAAGCGGAGCTGCTCGACTGGGAGACCGCAGCGTTCGAGCCGTCGACAGCGCTGACCAGCACGGACAAGGTGGTCTCCTACACCTTCCCGGTGGACTCCGGAGCGATCATCCGGGTGCTGCCGCTCGTGGAGCCGGAGCCCGCGGACTGAGGAGGTTGCGTTGCCGGACGGGCAGAGGGACTGGGGCGGATTCCCACTCAGGGCGAGGGTCCTCTTCTTCCTCGTCGTGCTGGGGGTTCCTTCGTGCGGCGAATTCCATACCCGCTGGCTTTGGGAGGAGGATTGCCCGGCCCCCCACGCGGTGCTTCCGGCAGTTCCGAAAGAGATCGAGGCGCGGCTCAACGAACCGCTGGTCGTACGGCTCGCGGCTGAGGGCAAGGTGCTGGAATGGCAGGTGGCCGACGGCATCGTCCCCGAAGGGCTCAGGCTGCACGGGGAGGAGGGGCTGCTGTGGGGGATCCCGGAAGTCGAGGGGGACTATCCGCTGGTTCTCAGAGCCGTTCCGCCCGACGGCTACTGCCTGCTTCCTGCCGACGTCCCGACGACGGTCCGGGTTGCTCAGGGATGTGACGGCCGCGACCAGTGTTCGGCTTCGGCGGGGCTCGTGCCGCATTGCGGCGAGGACCGTGTCTGCAGCGTCTCGGGGGACTGGACCGAGTGCCCGGCCGTTTTCGGCGAAGGAATCGCCTGGAGCCTGGACGTCCAGCTGGCCGGGGACGGCGAGGCCGCAGATGAGGCGGACGGGGGGGGGTTGCCACCCGGTCCATGGCTCGTGGCAGAACACCGGGAGTTGTCCACGCAGGACAAGCTCCTTCCCGGGCAGGAGCCGTACTCGCACCGGATGGACCTGGTTGCGGACGAGGATTCCGTGGTGCTCCGCTACCGGCTCCCGGATCTCTGGCCGCTCCCGTTCGGGGAGGGGGATGAGCTGGCGCTCTCTTCACTGGATGCCGGGCTCGTCGGACGCGAGCTCGCTGCGTGGAGCACGGACGGTGCGCTGGCTGCAAGGCTGCACGAGGGAATCCTCCTCGGGCCGCACCAGCTCTGCCCGCTGGACGTCTGCGGAGTCGAGGTCGAGCAGCTCCACGTGGACGGCTGTCCGGGGGAAGAGGTCCAGTGCGGTCGCGGGCGCCCTGACGTCCTGGTTGCGGGCGGACGGGCCTGCCTGGCCGGCGGGCACGTCCGGCTGGATGACCCGTCGGCGGGATGGCTGGCGGTCGGGGCAGCCTACTCCTACGAGCCGGGGACGTTCCGGGAGGAGCTGTGTCCCGGAGTGGCGCCGCTCCATTCCTCGTTCTCGATCCAGCCCTTGGAGCGCTGCCCGGTTGCACGCATCTACTCCGCCATGGAAGGTGACGGCGTGATCGAGCTGGGAGCGGCCAGCGTGCCCCCTCCCGATGCCGTCTTCACCGGGCTTCCCTTCGAAGCGGCCCCGGCCGACGATCCCCTGAGCCAGGGTGGCGCTCCGACCGCGCCGGACGGCACCCCCCTGGCCTCGTGGCACTGGTCGATCGCACAGCCCTACGAAGGGCTCGTCCGGCTGGAGACGATCAAGAAGAGCGTGCCGTCTCCCGAGGACGGCCCTGAGCCGAGGCGGCTTCCGCTGACTGCGGTGGGGATCTACTCGGTCCTGCTCGAGGTGGTGGACGAGAAGGGGCGTGCCGCGTGCGTTCCGGATCTGGCCGAGGTCGTGGTCCGGGCCTCAGCCGGCATCGACCTGCGGGTGGAAGCGGTCTGGAACGCACCGGAGGGAGGGACCGGGCACGACCTGGAGGCCGACCTGCTCCTCATGCCTCCCCCGTATGCCCGGTACCTGGCGAAGGAACATGGTGACGCGGAGTGGCCCTCCGAGGCATGGGCGAACCCGGCCTTCGTCTGCAGCGAGCTCAATCCTCAGCCGCCCGGATGGAAGAGCTCCCCTTCCTCCGAGGCATCGCCCCGAGGCTCGCCGCCCCCTCCCGACTACTCGTGCCAGGTGGCGGGCGGGCAGATACCGCTCGGCCTGCCCGAGGTGATCACGGTACGCGACCTGGACCGGGACAAGAAGTCCAACCGCTACCCGTTGGCGGTTGCCGCCTCCTCGGAGAATGACTTGCCGCTCCAGCTCACGCTGCGGGTGTTCCTCGACGGCAAACCGCGCTACGAGACCCGGCAGAAGGTGCTGGCCCCGGGGCAGGTGTGGACCGCTGGATACGTCGACGTCGGTCTGGAGAAGTTCGTGTCGGCTCTGTAGGCTCCTGCCCGCCGGCAAGCAGGATCAATTCGAGGGACGGGATGCTTCAGGGAGCTCGGGGGCCTTCAGCTTGTCGACGTCGATCTCCTCGTCATCGTCGTCTCCGATTGCTCCGGTGGTCACGGTTGCCGAGGAGCCGCCATCGATGGGAAGAGCCGGGATCTGCGTTCCGGGCGGCTCGGGTGCAATGTCATCCAGCTCCTTGATCACCCCTTCGATGACGCCCCGGGCCTGGTCGAGCTGTTTTGCGTCAATGAACGTGACCACCACACCGACCTTGGCGTCGAGCTTCTCGAGGAACTTCATCAGGTCCTGGGTGGCCTCGCTCTCGGATGCCCCCTTGAGAGCCCCGATCCGCCCCCGCGCCCGGTCGAGCTGGCGCTGCAGGTAGGTCAGCTTGTCCGCGGTCGGCATGGCCTTCCAGACCTCGTTCAGCTTGCGGATCCTCTCCCTCCGCCTCTTCTCCTTGTCGATCTGCTCGCGGCGCTGGACGATGCGCTGCCGTTCCGCCTCGTCCTCTTCAAGCTGGCGCTTCCGGGCCGGGTCGAGAGCCCGCTGTTCCTCCATCTCCGCCTGGCGCCGCGTTTCGACTTCGGAGATGCGGAGCTCCATGTAGAGAAGCAACCCGGCAAGCGCAACCACCATGACTGCCGGAATGGCGAAGAGATGCCAGCGCCGCTGCTTCTCCTCGACCTTGACCACGTAGCTTCCGCAGTTCATGCAGAGGATGGCGCCCGGCTCGATCGGTTTCTCGCAATGTGGGCATCGGGTCTGCAAGGTACGTTCCTCCTTGGGTAAGGCGTCCGGACTCGCCCTATCTTACAATCAGCACCGGACAGGTGGCAAATTTCGCAACCTGCTCCGCCGTGTCGCCCAACGGGGAATCATGCCGGCCGAGCCCCCGGGCACCGACTACGATCAAGTCGGCGCACTCCCGGGTCGCAACGCTCAGGATGCGGCTGTAGGCAAGCCCCGACTCGACGAGGGTACGTACGCTTCGCACGCCGGCCTCCAGGGCTTCCCGGCGAAACGCCTCGCAGCCACCGGCCAGATCCTCCGGCTCACCGGGCTGATCCGAGCCTGCGTGCTCGACCACCGAGAGGAGCGTGAGTCGGGCCCGGACCGCAAGCGCCAGGCGCATCGCAGTGCGAAAGGCCTCACGGGCGTCACGGGACCCGTCGGTTGCCAGAAGGATGTGAGTCAGCTCAGCCATGGCCGTCCCCCTCTCCCGGGACTTTCATACCGGCAAAACGGCGCAGCGGTCAACAGAATGTTGCTTGTGGGGGCAAAGCCTACTAGAATGCGGCAGTCGTGGTTGTGTGAGGTTGGCATGGCACTGTTGGGGAAGCTGCTGGTGGATCGGGGGATCCTGTCGTCGGATCAACTCAAGGACGCGCTCCAGGCTCAGGACCGCCTGACGGCGATGGGGCTCGAGAAGCTGCTGGGCGACCTGCTGATTGCCAAGGGATACGCGACTCCCGACCAGATTCGCGAGGTCCTCGAGGAGCAGCAGAAGCACGTGGTGGTCTGCGGGGGCTGCCGGGTGCAGTTCAACATCCGGTCGCAGGACATCGGCACGGCCATGCCCTGCCCCCGGTGCGGCCGCAGCGTCCAGGTCCCTGAGGAGCTGACCGACTTCAACGTGGCCCCTCCGGTCGAGCCGACGTACATCGATCCGGGGCCGGCGCCGCTCGTCTACCTCGTGGTCAAGAGCTACGACGGCGAGGACGAGGTCTATCCGCTGCGTGAGGGGGAGAAGGTCACCCTGGGGGCAGACGCCGAGTGCCGGATCCGCCTCGTGAGCGAAGGGGTCGAGCCGCTCCATGCCGAGATCTCGGTGATCCAGTCGACCGTCATCGTCTCGGATCGGTCCGAGAAGGAGGGGCTCTATATCAATGGCAGGCGGGTTTCCTCCTGCATCCTGCGCGTGGGTGACCTGGTGCTGCTCGGACGTCAGCCCATCATGCTGAGCCCGGGCCTTCCGTCCGGAAGGGACTCGCTGTACGAAGAGCAGCGGGAGAGCCTGGTGGATTCCGAACCGACCTCGCTGGTCGGCCGGACCGTCGGCAAGTTCCGCTTTGTCCGGGTGTTGGGCATGGGGGGCATGGCGGTCGTGCTGCTGGCGGACCAGCTACCGCTCAACCGGCCGGTGGCGGTCAAAGTGCTTCGCAAGGAGATGGTTCCCAACCGGCGGGCCGTGGACCGCTTCATCCGGGAGGCACTGGCCGGTGCCCGGCTCAACCATCACAACATCGTGCAGACGTACGATGCGGGGACGCTCGGCGGACTGATGTTCATTTCCATGGAGTTCGTGGAAGGGGAAGACGTCGGGATGTGGATCAAGCGGTTCGGCCACCTCCCGGTAGGCCTTGCCCTGAGCATTTCGGTCCAGGTTGCGCTGGCCCTGGAGTTCGCTCACCAGCACGGAGTCATCCATCGCGACGTGAAGCCCTCGAACATCATGTTCACCTCCGACGGCCGCGTGAAGCTGCTCGACCTTGGGATCGCCAAGGTGCTTCGTGAAACGGCGCCGGAAGGGAAGAAGATGGGCATCGGCACGCTGGTCTACATGCCCCCCGAGCAGACGCGGGATGCGGCTACGGTGGACCACCGGGCGGACATCTACTCGCTGGGGGCCACGCTGTACAAGATGCTGGTGGGACAGCCCCCGTTCAAGGACAAGGAGGTCGAGGGCATGGTACGGGCGATCCGCCGCGACCCGCTCCCCGACCCCAGGACCTACGTCCCGGAGATCCCCTCGCGGGTCGTGGACATCCTCCAGGTCGCGATGGCCAAGGACCCTGCACATCGCCACCAGTCCATGAAGGACTTGCAGGAAGACCTCGTCACGGCATGGAACGCGCTCCAGGAATAGCCGTCACTCCCGCGTGCGCACGAAGGCCGGCGCCACGCCGAAGCCGAGCGCTGACCAGAACAGAAGGAAACGGACCGCATCTTCGAGATAGGCCTTCGAGTCCAGCCCGTCCGACTCGAGATACGCGCCGCAGATGATCTTCTCGTTGAGGTCCGACGCCAACGCCGTCATCTCGTCGGGCTCGAGCTCGAAGTGCACCTGGTCCGCCCGCTGCCCGTCGGCCAGGATCGAGGGAAGCGGAGTGAGGTCGAACTGGCACGGAATCCCCGATACCCCCGGATAGGCGGACCGCCCCCGGCACGAGGAGCAGTCATGCTGTCCGCCCATGAGCCGAAGAAAATCGTCGAACGATATCCGGCCGGCAACACCCCGCTCCTCGAACAACTGGCGCACCTGCTCGACCCAGCCGGCCCGGGTGGAAAGCCGGGGCGTGGCAGCGGCCTCGCACGGCGATTCCGCACACCTCTCCATCTTCCCCTGCAGGTCGATGAGACGCTTCCGCTGCGTCTCCGTCATTCGGTTGGGGGCCACCTCCAGCAGCGCATCCAGTGACAGGATCTCCCCCGCGAGCTGCTCGACCTCGGAGCGATTCTCCTCGCGGACGCGCGGCACGAGCTCCCATTCCATCCGTTCCCGCATGGCCCCCTCGCCATTCCTACACCAGGATAGAAGAAAGTCTCGTCCGGAACAAGAGGCATGTCGCCGGAATGCCCCTGCTGCCGCAGTCTGATTCCCCCGCGCTTGCGCGCCCCTTGCCCCGTCTGCTAAGGTGACCTCTGGCCAAGGGGAGAATGACATGGTCAAGTCCCACTTCACACACGTCACCAAGCGCACCGGCGAGCTCGTACCGTTCGACACGGAGCGGATCATGTTCGCCATCTACAAGGCAGCGGCTTCGGTCGGAGGCCGAGACCTCAGGCGGGCCAAACGACTGGCGGAGCGCGTGGTCATGCTCCTCGAAGACCGGTTCCCGGAGGATTCCTCCCCGCAGGTGGAGACGATCCAGGATACCATCGAGGAGGTGCTCATCACCGCGGGCCACGTTCAGACCGCACGATCGTTCATCGTCTACCGCGAGGGGCGCCGCCTGGCACGGGAGCAGAGCACCGGCGCATCCCGCGCTCCCCACGGACCGGTCCCGTACCGCGTGCTCTGGGAAACGCTCGCATGGAACGTGAACCACGGCTGCTCCACCCTTGCCGGGCTCAACAAGGCCGTGGCGGACGAATCCGTGGATGACGTGATCCGCGAGAGCGAGGCCCGGTTCGACCACGAGCTGGAGGCCATCGCTGACCAGATCACGGCCAAGCAGGATACCGTCAAGCTCGTCATCGTTGCCGGCCCCTCCTCGTCCGGGAAGACCACCACGACCAACCGGCTCTCCGAGAAGCTCCAGAAACGCGGGATCGAGCTCGTCGCCATCAGCGTCGACAACTACTTCCGGGATCTGGCGTTCCAGCCGAAGGACGTGCGGGGGGACTACGACTACGAGACCCCGGAAGCCATCGACCTGCCCCTGTTCAACGCTCACCTCGAGGAGCTGCTCGCCGGAAGGAAGATCGAGTCCCCGCAGTTCGACTTCCATCGCGGCCGCCGCATGGACGAGACCGTCCCGCTGAAGCTCAGGAAGGGACAGCTCGCCCTCATCGACACGCTGCACGGGCTCTACAAGGGGCTCACCGAGCGCATCCCGGACGAGCTCAAGTACAAGGTCTACATCGAAGCGCTGGTCCAGGTGATGGACCACCGGGGAGAGTGGGTCAAGTTCACCGACGTGAGACTCCTGCGCAGGATGGCCCGGGACAGGGTTCACCGGAACGTGACCCCCTTCCAGACCCTGGACCACTGGCACTACGTTCGGCGCAGCGAGAAGAAGCACATCATTCCCTACCTGGGGGACGCCGACTTCGTGGTCAACGGCAGCTTCCCCTACGAGATCCCCCTCTACCGCCACCTGCTGTTCGACTTCTTCGAGCAGTATCTCTCGAGCGGGCGGACCACCGAAGACGGCAGCGAGCGCGCAGAGCGGGTCCGCCAGATGCTGGCAGGCGTCGTCGCCATGAAGGACAGGCCGTCGATCCCGGCGAACTCGGTCGTGCGGGAGTTCATCGGGGGAGGCGCATGACCTTCCCGGCTCCGGTGGACCGCACCGTAGCGGGCCAGCTCGCCCGCGACGGAATCGAATGCCGCTTCCGGGCAAGCCCGCACTACAACGAGAGGATGCCCGGGCGGCCCGTCGACGTGCTCGTGCTCCACTACACGGCGCTCAGCCTGTCGGCTACGCTGGCGCACTTCGCGAGCCCGGCGAGCCGGGTCAGCACCCATTTCGTCATCGGCAGAGAAGGGGAGCTGTCCCAGCACGTATCGCTCGAGAAGCGCGCCTGGCACGCCGGGGCGAGCGAGCTCTTCGGTGAGGGGGACGTCAACAGCAGGAGCATCGGCATCGACCTGGTCTTCGTACCGGGCAGGGATGGCGGGTACTCCGGCAGACAGATGGAGGTCCTGACAGCGCTCGGGCGGGCCCTGCTGGCGAGCTTCCCCATTCGTCGCGACGGCATCGTCGGGCACGAGCACGTGGCCATGCCGAGAGGCCGCAAGAAGGACCCGGGCCGATGGCTGGACTGGCAGAGGGTGTACCGTGACCTGGGGCTGGGGAGCCCCCCGCCCATCGTCACTTCCCCTTCCTGAACAACCCGATTCCGTCGGCCACGACCACCCCGGGGACGAGCGGTGCGGCGTCTCCCGCCACCGAAAGCTGCGTGGACGAACCGCCGTCCAGGTTCATGAGCTGCACGGCCAAGAGCCGGCTTCGGGCGAATTGCGCCACCTCCGAATGGGCAATCGGAAACGGGAACACCAGGATCAGGAGCCGCCCGGTCGAGTCGGCCCCGAGGACCGTGCGCCGCGCCTTGCGAACGTCCGAGGCCTTGCGCTCCTTCCCGTCCACGATGAGCATCGGCGTGGACTGAATGGCGAACTGTATGTCCTTGTCCACGTCCACCTCGCGGCGGAAAGCCCTGGGGCCGGTCACGTGTGCCCGCCCCTTCCGATCGAGCCAGAACACCCCCCAGCTCGTCCGCTTCAACCGCTGGACGACCTTGCCTTCGGACACGATGAGGCCGATGGGGCGATCCGACTCGGCCTCGAAGAACGAGCCGTTGACGCACGCCAGCGCCTCTGAGCATCCCGGCATCGCTAAGACCTGGCTCAAGGTGGTGCCGGCCGGCGGAAACAGATAGCGGAGATCCACGGCGTCCGGAGAGAAGCGCAGGACGTGGATTCTTCCCAGCCCGAGCGTCCCGTACGAGTAGGTGAGGAGCTCCACGCCGTCCCCGGGAGAGCGCACCAGTACCGGCTCGCGCGAGTCGCCGGACGGCAGCCCGGCGGCCAGCAGCGCGACCAGGACGAGGCGGAGCAATGCCATTACCGCCCCCGGCAGAGCAGAGACAGGCTGTCCGCGTAGGGCGGGAGAGCGATTCCGGCCTGCGTGACGATCGAGGTGATGTAGCGGGCCGGGGTCACGTCGAACGCCGGGTTTCGCGCCGCCACCCCCTCCGGCGCCAGCAGGTGGCTGCCGAGACGGGTCACCTCCTCCATCCCCCGCTCCTCGATGGGGATGTCGCTGCCGTCCGCCAGGGAGAAATCCACTGTCGAATACGGCGCCGCCACGTGGAACGGTACCCCATGCTCCCGAGCAATGATCGCCAGGTCGTACGTGCCGATCTTGTTGGCCGTGTCCCCGTTTGAAGCAATCCGGTCGGCCCCCACGATCACCCGGTCCACACGGCCGGTCCGCATCAGCCACGCAGCGGCCCCGTCCGGTATCACGGTGACGTCGACGCCATCCCTCGAAAGCTCCCATGCGGTCAGTCGGGCCCCCTGGAGAAGGGGACGGGTCTCACGCGCCAGCACCTTCACCCGCTTCCCCTGCTCCACGGCCGCACGAAAGACCCCCAGCGCGCTGCCGTACCCGGCGGTGGCCAGCGCCCCCGCGTTGCAGTGGGTCATCACGGTCTCCCCGTCCGCGAGGAGCGCAGCTCCGTGCATGCCGATGTCGCGGCACATCCGGACGTCCTCCTCCCTTATCGCCTCCGCCTCCGCAAAGAGGCGGGCGGCCCGCTCCTGCTTCGGAAGCTGCGCAACTGCGGAAGCCTCCCGCTTCATGCGGTCGATGGCCCAGAACAGGTTGACCGCAGTGGGGCGCGTGGCCGCAAGCCGGGCAGCCACCCGTCCGATCCCATCGAGGAACTCACCGCTGCCGCCGGCCAGACTCCGGGCCGCCAATGCAACCCCGTACGCTGCCGTGACCCCGATCAGGGGGGCCCCTCTCACCCGCATGGTCCGGATCGCCACCTCGACGTCACCAGGCCCGATGCACTCGAACCACCTCTCCTCTCCCGGCAGCAGGGTCTGGTCCAGCAGCATCACCCTGCCGTCTACTACGCGGATCGGCTCAACGCTCATCAAACAACCTCATGTCCTATTTCCCCAGGGTCCCCTTCCCCCCGACCAGTGCGGTCTTCAGCAGGCCGACCCACAGCTTCCTGCAGGCCTCGTCCTGAAACGCGACGAAGTGCCCCTGCCCCTTGTACTGTGCGAGCGCGGCCGTGACCGACTCGCCCTGTGCCGTCGTCACGTTGCCGGAGGCCGGCAGCGACTGGACGGGAAGCCCTTTCAGTGCGAACCCGGGGTGCGAATGGGCAAGCGGTGCAAGGGGCGGAATGCCCCCCGCAATCGCCTGGTTGTCCGTGGTCACCGCGGGCGTATAGGGGTCGTCCACCCCTTCGGTCAGGAGCACGGGAACGGGGGGTCCTGCCAGCCGCTCACCGAAGTAGTACGGGCTGTAGTTGAGCGGGTCGCTCACGTCCACCAGCATCTGCGCCAGCGTGATGGCCGGGTGGAAGAGATCGAACTCGTCCTCGTACTGGATGCCGAGGAGCTGCTCCATCGCCGCCTTGATGTCGAGGTTGGTCCCGGAATCGAGCTCCTTGCGCAGCAGGATGGTGTAGGAGAGCCCGCCCCCCGAGCCGGACAGGACGGCAGCAGAGAGCTCCTCCTGGACCGCCACGTACAGCGAGCCGGTAAGCCCCCCCTGGGAGTGGCCGAAGAAGCCGATGCGGTCCGAGTTGAAC